>JANQIN010000070.1 GCA_028282145.1 Thermodesulfobacteriota bacterium
ATCCAGTGGGCCGAAGAGACCCTGGCCGAGATCAACCAGGGGGAATAGCTGATGTCCTCGCCCATCGATGGGACCAGGACATAATCGTTTCGCAAAAGCGCGGTTTTGCTCCACTTACAAAGCCAGAGAGTTATTCCCTCTGCCTTTTGGCTCGCTCATCCATGGGCTCGTTCCATAAAACAGAAAAGGGCGCCTTGAAAAAGGCGCCCTTTTCTGTGTGCTGGAGACGTCGACCGGCTAGAAGATGGCTGCGAGGCGGTCGAACGATTTCTTGAGCCGGACCGAGACGGCGAGAAACATACTTTTAAGAAGCTTCACCCCCAGTTCGGGATGCTGGTCGATCAGGGTCTCGAAATTTTCTCGGCTGAGACAGACAAGAACACTGTCTTCGATGGCCACGGCAGAAACCGAACGGGGCTCGTTCTCCATCAGCCCCAGTTCACCCACAATCGTTCCGGTACTGTAGATACCGACCACGACCTGCTTGCCCTTGAACTCGGTATCTTTTTTTACCTGGAGCTTGCCGGAAACGATAAAAGCCACATAGTCCGACGAATCACCGGAATGCCAGAGCGTTTCACCGGACGGGACCTGCCGATACTCGAAGAACTGCATCAGTTCGAACAGGTCGGATTCGGTCATATTGTAAAAGAGATCGGCGATCTCGTGGCCGACAGCATGCATGGCCTTTCCTCCGGGCGTTTAGAGCAGGTAACCGTCCATCATTTCAACAAGCTCGGGGATCTGCGGTTTGGTGCAATACCCGTCGGCACCGACCGATTCGCATTTGAGCGCCATCTGTTCATTGATCAGGGAGCTGAACATCACGACCTTGACATCGAGCTGCCATTCCTGCTTCACCATCTTGCACAGAGCCAGCCCGTCCATTCGAGGCATTTCAATGTCGGAGATCAACAGCCCCAGTTTGTCGTTGATCGGCACCCCTTCTTGCCGGCATTCGGCCGCAAGTCCCTTGATCGCGATCATGCAATCTTCACCGTTGTCGAACAGGCGCAAATTGGTGTATCCGGCGGAGGTCAAAACACGCTTGATCCCGTCGCGGATAATAGCCGAGTCTTCGGCCAGCATCAGAGCTTTGGTTCCGCGAAGCTCCTCCTGGGTCATCTCACTGGAACGGCTGACATAATCCATGTTGGTCTCAGGATCGACTTCGGCAATAATGCATTCCAGATCCACAATCAGAATATCCCGCTCGTCGATACTGACGCTGCCGGTAAAACGCGGGCGATACTGATCAATGTAGCTGGCCATCGGCTGAACATCTTTCCAGGAGATCCGGTGGATCTGGTTCACACCGTCGACCAGGAAGCCGTTGATCCGGTTGTTGAACTCACACACCAGCACCACCTGGCGGCTGCCTTCTGCCGCTTCGGCTACCGACTGGTGACGGATATGGTGCTTCAGATCGATCAGAGGGATGGTATTGCCACGGAGCAGCAGGGTTCCAAGCATGGATTGAGGGCTGTCAGGAATGGCCGTCACCGCTTTGGCGTCGTACGGAACAATCTCTTTCAGCTTCTGAACATTGATTCCAAAAGGCTGATCACCGAGGAAGAATTCGATGATCTCCATTTCATTGGTTCCGCTTTCGAGCAGGATTTCCTGACGATCGGACAAAGTCGACATAGAGTGTTCCTCCACCTGGGGGAAAAAAGCGTCGCGTTCATGACGGTTCACGGTAAATTATAAAATTTAAATAAAAAATATCAAAAAAATTTTCCCGCGGCTACCCCTTTTCCTGCAATTGGCGTAAAACAATCTGCAGATTCCGGCTGTATTCCTTTGTAAGTGGGTCGTTTTCGGCCTTTTCCAATGCCTTGAAGGCGTCGGATAAGCGCTCAAGCTCCAAGGCCGAGAAGGCCGCCATCAACCACAGTGAGCCGACCTCAGGTTGGAACTTTTGAACCACCCTCCAGACATCCGCCCAGTCACCCTGCTGAAAAAGGAGTTCCACCAGATATCTTTCCTCCTCCGGAGACCGCTGCTTTTTCTTTCTCAGCAGGTCGATCACCTTTCGGCTCTCCCCCCCGTCACGGAGCCAGCCGAGATAAGCAAGACCGTCTTCTCCGGTTTTTTCGGCCCAAAGGCTCGCTCCGCGCGGAAGGCCGATGGACGCATAGAGAGAAGCCATCATGCGCCTCTCGTTGGTGGAAGGAGCCTGCATCTGAAACAGAACTTCGAAAGCGGCCGTGGCCTGCTCGGGCTCCCCGGCGTGAAGTGCCATCTGCGCATCCAGCAACCACAGTCCGGCCTCTTGCGGCTGTTGCTGCTGCATCTGCCGAATCTTGCGTCGCACGGGGCCTATATCACCCTGTTCCAGTTCCGTCACCGCCCAGAGGCGAAGCCAGGGTAAAGGTCCTGTGTCCCGTCCGATCCAGAGCTCTCTCAGCAGCTCGCGACTGGTCGGGATATCCCGGTTCTGATAACGAGCCATGGCGGCCAGGTAGAGGAGCCGCGCCTCCGCGCCGGAGAGATGCCAAGCCCTCTCAAAGGCGACGGCCGCTTCATCGAAGAGTTCCAATTGATAAGCGGTCACCGCCAGATTTCTGGTCAAGCCGAGGTGATCGGGAAGCTGCCGGGCGCCCTGCCGATAATCCGCCAAGGCTTGAGGAAGCTTGCTTTGGGCGTACCAGGTATTGCCAAGGGCGAAATAGATCAGTCCGTGGGGACGATCCGATCGGGATTTCAGATAGGCAAGGAGCGGCACTCTGGCCCGGGCATAATCCCCGCGAGAAGAGGCTTCCTGACTCTCCAGCAGGGCCATGTGCAGATCCCTGGGGAGGGTTTCCGTCATGGCAGGCGCTGCCCCCAGGACAACGGCCAGAACGATCGAGGCAACGACCCGCATCATGGCCCCCCTCCCAAACTGTGGCGGTTGTGTTCACCGGCCAATGTGAAAGGGACAGGTTGCCGAACCCGAGTTGGAACGGGCTTCCCGTTAAGCACCCCCGGTCGGAACTGCCAGCGGGACAACGTTTGGCGAACGGACTCTTCGAAATACCCGGGAGGATCGGCTTCGACGATCTCCAGGGTCTGAACCCGGCCGTCGACCCCGATGACCATTTCAACGGTAACCGACCCGGTTACATTCTGTCGCCGGGCGCGCAACGGGTATTCCGGGCGGGGCTGAAACAGAGCCTGCGGGATTTGATCGACCTCATCGGCACCAAAAATCCGTAATGCAGGCCCGGAGATTTCCACAGGGAGCGGAAGGATATCGAGAGAGGTCTGCATCAATTCCACCGCATCAATCTGCAGGTCCTGCGGTCGAATCTTCGGCGGTTCGGCAATACGCGCCGGAACCTTTAACTCAGATAACAAAGGCGGAGGATCGGGCAGGCTCAGTAGGTTCTCGCTCGGGGGCTCAGGGGCACGGGCGGAGGAAGGTGGCACCGCAGGAGCTGCACCGGTCAGAGGGACCGGTAGTTGGAAGCTGGGAGGGGCCGGTTTCAGGGCCGGCCCCGACAGATGAAGCAACAGAAACAGAACGGTTCCGTTCAAACCGATCGCCAGACCGGCGGCCATCGTCCAGTGGCGGAGCCGAAGCTCGATCACAGGCCCTCCCCAACGTGCTGGGCCGCAACACTCAGTCGGGTCACACCTGCCAGTCGGCAGGCATCCAGGACCTGTATAAGGGCCCCTGAAGGTGTCGCCCGGTCGGCCAGAACCACAACCCCTCCATCGGGGCGTTCCGCCAGGTATCGTTCCGCCCTGGACCGGACCAGGCGCAGATCGATCGGCTTCCCTTCGGCAAAAATCCGCCCCTGGGCATCCACCCCCAGGATCAGACCGGCGTCCTGCTGAGGTACTGCGGTCGTTGCCTGCGGGCGCTCCACTTCGATTCCGGCCTCCTTGACAAAAGAGGTCGTTACCAGAAAGAAGATCAACAGGATAAAGGTCATATCGATCAGCGGTGCCATATTGACATCGACCGTTCGATCTCGTCGGTATCGACGTCCCTTCCAGCGGCTCATACCGCCTCCTCCAGGCCCAGTTCACGACCGACGGCAATACAGAAGGCCTCAACCCGGTTATGGAAACCTTCACATCGACGACGCATCAGAGTCCCGACAACAATCCCCGGGATGGCAACCAACAGGCCGCCTTGAGTAGTGAGAAGAGCGTCGGAGATACCGGAAGCCAGGGCGGCCGGGTTCCCTGTGCCGAAGAAGGTGATGGCGTCGAAGGTGGTGATCATACCCAGAACCGTACCGCTAAGCCCGAGCAGAGGCGCCACCTGGGCCAGCATAATGATGGTTTTTACGTGGCGGGCCATCTGGGTGGACAAGGCATCACCCCGCTCCAGCAGTTCGGACAAGGTTGCTGCCGGAGTCACGAGAAGCTGCCGTTGCCAACCGGGTGGCAGTCGAGCTCCCTGCAAGGCATCCAGGCATTTTTCGGGTGTCAGTTCCCCCCGCCTCAATTGCCAGAACTGCGCGGACTTGAGCAGGATCAGGGTCCACATCCAGCAGGAGAGACCGGCCAACAGGACCAGGACCCAACCGCCTGCGGTCAAAGAGAGGAGGCTGTGGGTCATGACCGCCAGCCGTCCGTGGAGAGGAGAGGAGCAAAGCGACTCGCCGTCTGCTCCATCCGATCAACGAGCTTTTCCACCCGTCGTTCCAGAAAATGGTGTAGCAACAGGATGGGTATGGCCACCCCCAGTCCTAACTGGGTGGTAATCAGGGCTTCCGAGATACCGCCGGACATCAGTCCGGTATTCCCCGTTCCGTAGAGGGTAATGGCCTGAAAAGTGCCGATCATTCCGGTGACCGTCCCCAAAAGTCCCATCAAGGGCGCCACGGCTCCCAAAACACTCAGAGTCGGTAGAAAGCGCTCCATCGCCGGAATCTGCCGCAGAATTGCCTCATGAAAGGCGCTTTCAACGATTGTCGCCTTTTGGCCGGCATGGACCAGGCCGGCCCCCAGAACCCGAGCCGCCGGGTTACGGGAATGCGCAAGACAAACGTTGTTGGCCTTGACAGCATCCTTGTCGGCAAAGGCTTGCTTCACCTCCCGATGCAACGTCTCACTGTCACTTTGCAGGCGGCTGAGCACAACCAGGCGTTCGAGTACCAGACAGGCTGCAATCAGGCCGATGGCCAGGATCGGCCAGACAACCCAGCCGCCGTCGCGCAAGCGATGCGTCAAGGTCCCCTGCTCCGCCCGCTGCATCACCACCGCCCCACGACTCAGGTCAAAAGGAACGGTGTTCGACTCTCCGGCCCAAAAGGCGGCGAGTTGTCGACGTTCGCCCCAGGAGGGAGCGACATCGACCATACGTAGAGATTCGGTTGTCAGGTCGTCGACCAGGTAGAAAATGTCTCCCTGCCATTCGGCCACACGCGTGAAAGGCCCCAGACTCAGAACCGGAGCTTCATGAGTTCGCCCGTCCGGACCGATCACTGACAGTTCGGAGATTCGGGCAACCTTTTGCCCTTGTATTTCTTCCATCAACCAATGAAACAGCCCTTCCAGTTGGGAAATGTCCGGATAGCCTTCTTCGTCCAACAGAGATCGGGCCCGGGTCCAATGAGGCTCAGACGCCTGTCCAACGGTGACCGGGAATTTTTTGAAGGCATCCCGGGCGACCGAGCGACTCACACCCTCCAGGGCCGCCAGATCCTGCTCAGTTTGAAGGATTTCGGTCCGGAGGGCACGAGTTTCCTCACGCAGGTTTTCAAGCGCTTTCTGCTGCTGGAGCCGTTTCCCCTCGGCTTGTCGCACCTGTTGCCGCACAGTTTCCAGCTCCTTCCGGAGCGCATCCCGGTCCAGCTCGACCCGGTTCAGGACCTCAACCGTTGCCGCTTCTCGCGACGTTATCTCCTCCTGAACCGCCGTTGACGTCTGATTCCAGGAGGTCGGTTGCCCAAAAGCGGGTCCGGTATTCCACAGTATCAGCAGTATGCAACCCAGCCAAACCGACCTCACCGTGTCACCTCCAAAGGAAAGGAGACCAGCTCAAAGGGCCGGCGTTGTTGAACCATCTCCAGAGCCCGGGTGATCACCTCTGCGTGAGATGTATCCACTTGACGCCAATCGCCGCCAGGTTGGATATGAGCGACCATCGAACGGTCGTCGGAGAGGAAGAACTGCTGCAGACGTCCGATACGCAGAAGCTTGCCGTGAACCACTTCTCCATTGAGGAGAACGGTACCCTCGGTTGCCTCGACCTGCTGGCCGTAATCGGCTTCGATCAGCAGGGCTTCCAGAAGACGCTGCAGTTTTTCGCTGAGGGCCGACACCGGAGAGTCCAGAGTCTGCTGCAGAGCTTGCAGGCGCTTTTGTCGTTCCTTTGCTAAAAAAGGAAGGTCTTGTGCCACCAGCCGACTCAGGGTCTGAGCCCATTGATCCAGACCGGGTTCCAGGGCCAGTCGCAACTGGCGTACTCGCCGACGGGTTTCCTGCAGTTGTTCTTTTTCTTTCTGCTGCTGTGCCAGGTAAAGGGCCAATTTCTGTTGCTGATGCAGGGTCCATCGAAGCTGCAACTTTTCCTGGCGCAGCTGATGACGCAGCTGCACCATCTCCTCCCGAGCGGTCCGAAGCTGCTGCTGTAGAACCTTCTGCTTCTGTAACCCGGACTCAACCGCCTGGCGGACTTCCTGTGGCGGTGAAGCCATCCCCCAGGCGTTCAACGCCAGAATCCCAATCAATGTTCCTAGAAAAATTCGCACGAAACTCCCCTGTCGATGCGTCTAAACCATGAATTTGTCGCGAATTGTGACCGACCGGACTCCCCTCTGTCAACCTTCCACCGAGCGGTTATCGGAAATCGTCCGGTTGAACTGGCACCGGACATCTGTCAGGATAATCAAAGTACTTTTCACTGCCGAGGCCGCCTCATGTCAACAGCCGCACTGGAACTGAACCATCTTCAAAAATCTTTTGGCTCCCTGAAAGCCGTCGACAATCTGAGTCTTCGGGTGGAGGAGGGTGAGATTTTTGCCCTTCTCGGACCGAACGGTGCGGGGAAAAGCACCACCATCAATATGATCTCGGGCGTCTGCCGAATCGACGGTGGAACCGTATCGATCTTTGGTGCCGACAACCAGAGTCGTTACCGGGAGACCCGGGCCCTGACCGGTGTCATGCACCAGGAGATCGTGATCGATCACTTTTTCACCATCGAACGGGCACTGCAGATTCATGCCGGTTATTTCGGCAGGGCCGATGATCCGTCCTGGCGAAATACTCTGATTGAACGGCTTGATTTGGGCCCTCACCTGCACAAGCCGATGATCCAGCTCTCAGGTGGGTTAAAACGACGCTTTATGGTGGCCAAAGCGCTGGTTCACCGGCCGCGACTGCTGATTCTGGATGAACCGACTGCCGGGGTGGATGTAGAACTGCGGCATAGCCTGTGGGAGTTCGTACGGGAAATCAATGAGGACGGCGTCACTGTTCTCCTGACGACCCATTACCTGGAAGAAGCCGAATCGATGTGCGAACGGATCGCTATCATGAACCATGGCCAGTTGGTGGCCCTGGAGCGCAAGGAGGCCCTGCTCGACCGGTGCGGCAGACGCCAGCTCCATGTCCGCCTGAGAACCCCTCTCGACCAAGTGCCGGAAGAGATGGCCGGGCAGGGCGCCAGTCTGGAAGAGGACGGCTCGAGCCTGCTGTTGAATCTGCCCCAGGGGGAGGATGTGACTCCTCTGCTGCGCCGCCTGGCGGATCTGGGGCTGCCGATCGAGGATTTCGAAACCCGCCAACCCGACCTGGAATCGGTCTTTATTGAATTGACCGGTCTGCGTCAACGGCGCGAACCGATGAATTCTGCGGGAAGGAGGTCCCATGCAGATTGATATTCCCGGCTTTGGTCGTCTCCACCCCCAGCATCTTCTCCTCGATTTCAACGGAACTCTGGCCATCGACGGCCATGTGCTGTCGCCTCTGGAGTCTCTGCTGAAAGAACTGGGCCAGACTCTGACGCTGCATGTCCTGACCGCCGACACCTTCGGCAGTGTCCGGGAAGAGCTTGCCGCCATGGAGTGTATCATCCGCCGACTTTCACCGGCCGAACAGGACCAGGGCAAGAGAGATTACCTGCGGTCGCTCCGTCCCGACCAGGTCATTGCCATCGGTAACGGACGCAACGATGTGATGATGCTCAACGAGGCCGATCTGGGCATTGCCGTGATCCAGCAGGAAGGTGCCGCATCGGGGGCTCTGATGGCGGCCGATGTCGTCTGCCGTTCCACCGAAGAGGCTCTCCAGTTACTGTTGAACTCCAAGCGGCTGACGGCCACTCTGCGGTGTTGAGATGCCCCATCCGCTGGTAATTCTTCGAATGGGGCCGACACTTTCCCATCTGGCTACACGTTTTGGCGAATTTGAAGACTGGATTCGCCCTCACCTGGGCTGGGGAGATCAGGACATAAAAACGGTCTGTCCTTACCTGGACGACCGGTTGCCCTCTCCGCCAACCCTGTCCGGGGTGGTGATCACCGGTGCAGGGGCGATGGTCACCGAAACCCACCCCTGGATTGAAACATCCATTCAGTGGCTCCAGCGGTTGGAGGAGACCTCGCGGCCTGTCATTGGAATCTGTTTCGGGCATCAACTGCTGGCAAAAGCCTTTGGTGGCCAGGTGGACTTCAACCCTCTGGGTCCGGAAGTCGGCACCGTCCGGGTTGCCCCGACACCTGAGGCTGCAAACGACGCCCTGCTTGCAGCAACCGAAGAGTTTCACCAGCATGCCAGTCACCGGCAATCGGTACTGCGTCTGCCGCCTGCGGCCACCTGCCTGGCTCGGACGAAACGGGACCCACATCATGCGTTCCGTATCGGTGATCGCATCTGGGGGGTCCAGTTTCATCCTGAATTCTCTCCGGAGACCATGACGAACTATCTTGATCATCACAGCCCTCACCTGGTTCGGGACGGGCAGGATGTCGACCGTTTGAAGGAAAGGGTGCAGGACTGCCCCGAGGGCAGGAGTCTGCTGCAGCGATTCGGCCAGTTGGTTCGACAAGAGAGCGCACATGGATGATCGCCTGATTTGGAAGGCCTTGCAGTTCGCTGCAGAGGCCCATCGTCATCAACATCGGAAAGGGGCGGATCGCTCCCCTTACATCAATCACTGCATTGAGGTCGCCCATCGGATCCGCATCGAGGGAGGTACCGACGATCCCGAGATCCTGGCGGCGGCCCTGCTGCACGATGTGGTCGAAGACACACCTGTCACTTTGGAGGAGGTCGGGGCCCTTTTCGGGCTCAGAGTCCAGGGCCTGGTAGACGAGATGAGCGATGACATGAATCTTTCTTCGGCAGAGCGCAAGCAACTACAGGAAAACCACGCCCCGGGACTATCTCCCGACGCCCGGCTTCTCAAGCTGGCAGACAAGATTGCCAACCTGGAAGCCCTGGCCACGGTACCTCCGATCCACTGGAGCGCCGAACGACAGCAGGCCTACCTGGACTGGGCCTGCCGAGTGGCATCCCGAGTGCCCGACACGGGCACCGCTCTTGAACAATCGTTTGAAGAAATTCGCCAAAAAGCACAAGATGCCATCGATCGGCGCAAAAACTGAACTCTCTCTGCAATCGGCAGGAACCATCATGAAACTGAAAATTTTTACCACCGGCGGTACCATCGACAAAATCTACTTCGACGCCAAAAGCGAATACCAGATCGGCGACCCCCAGATCGGCGATGTCCTCCGGGAGGCCAATGTTTCTTTTCCCTACTCGGTCGAGCCTCTGTTGCGAAAGGACAGCCTCGAACTGACCGAGGCGGATCGGGATCTTTTGCAGCAACGGATACAACAAGCCGATGCGCAACGGATTCTGGTAACCCATGGGACCGACACCATGGCCGATACCGGCCGTTTCCTGAAGTCCGTCACGGACAAGACGATCGTCCTGGTCGGCGCCATGCAACCGGCGCGCTTCCGAATGACCGATGCCATCTTCAATATCGGTGCGGCTGTCATGGCCGCCCAGACCCTTCCGTCAGGAGTCTATATCGCCATGAACGGCCAGGTGTTCGACCCCGATAATGTGCAGAAAAATCGTGACAAAATGCGGTTTGAAACAACCTGAGCCCGTGTCTGACCGGACAAAACCGCACGCAGGCTGAAAAGACAGGCTGTCGGGGTGGGAGGACTGCGTTACACTTTGAGAAAAGCCCCTCTCATCAGAAAAAGGACCGATCAATGGTTCGCAACCCTCACCCGATCCTGGCAGCCTTGGCGGTTCTTATCCCTCTCGCCCCGGCCCCTGCACTTCCGGCGTTGGCCTCGGAGGCTCTGCCGGGCCTGGAGATTTTATTTCTCCCGACCCTGCCGGCCCTGGTAGGCCTACTCACCTGGTGGGGGTTGGAACGCTGTCGCTTTACCTCCACCCCCGGATGGTTGTTTCCCGTCTCGCTCCTGTTCTACCTGGCGGGAGCGTTCCCATTGGTTCCTGCACTACAGGAGATCGCCGGAGCTCCCCTTCTCAGTCGACTTCCTCTGGGAGTCTCGTTGGGGGTCTGGCTCTATTACTTCGACGGGCGGCTAATGCCTTTTCCCCCGGCCAATCAGGAACGGGGTGGGATCGGCGTGTTGCTGGTATTGTTGGCTTTTATCGGACTTTGGGCGATCTTTCCTGTCCGCCAACTGGCCTTCGGCTGGCATCTCCTTGTCGTACTGGCACTTCCTCTTCTGCGACATCCACCCCATACCCACAGCCGAACCACAGAGGGGGACGGAGACCCCTGGCTTCCCTGTCTGGGGCTGGGCCTGCTGCACCTGTCCTTTGCCACTCTGACGGTCTTCCTCGGCCTGTTCCTCGAAGGCGAGAAGCTGGCCAACCGGAACGCTACCGCCATGGCCCTTGTCATTGCCGGCGCCAACGCGTGGTTCGCCTTCGCTCTCGGCCGACGTCTTCGTTCCTGGCTTTCCATGTGGTACAGCCCCCTGGCACTGGTTCTGATGGGAATCGGTTTCGGCATTTTAACCATCATGACTGAGGGTTCTCCGGTATTTACCGCCTCCGGCTTTATCGGGTGGGGGACCGGCATGCTCTGGTTCCGTCTCAGTCAGCTGGGTGCCGATGGACGCCGGGCCGTTTCCATGATCTACGTGGGACAAAGCACTGCCCCGCTACTGGGATGGTGCGGTTGGTTTCTGTGGGGGGAAGGCGAACTGCGGATTGTTTTTGGGGGTATGGCGATCGCGGTCAGCCTGTTTCTGCTGCTCCGTTTGGGCCCAGCGGGTCGTTACTTCAGCCGGGAAGGAACCGACCGTCCTGACCTCTGAGTTCAGTGTACCTGTCGCGGATAACGGGCACGAAAGACGGTACCGTCGGCCTCGGTACTGGAAAAACGCACCTCACCGCAAAGGTAGGAGCTCAGCATTCGCATGCTGTAGGTTCCAAGCCCGCGATTCAGCCCTTTGGTGGAAAAGGAACGGTGGAAAATCTGAAATTGTGCTCCCAGAGGAATCATGCCCGGATTGTGGACCCAAAATTCGACGTTTTCCGGTGGAAAAGCACAGCCAATGGTGACGGTTTTTCCACGTGGGGTGGCTTCAAGTGCGTTTTTCAGCATATTGCCGATCACCCGCCCCAGAAGTACCGGGTCACTGACGATGATTTCATCCGCGCTTACCGGCTGGAGGTCGATCTGTCGTCCCATTCCCGCCTCATGGGACCGATACAGGGACACGATCTCCTCAAGAAGATCGGAAATCCGGATCGGAGACCGAGTCAGTTTCAGGTCTCCTGCCTCGGCCGCCACCAAGAGCTGCTGCGAACGAATTTCATCGATGATCTTATCTGCCCCGGTGGAGATCATATCCACAATTTCGGAAGAATCGTCCAGGGTCTGGTTGGTCAGCAGGTCGGCAAACCCTTTGATCCCCCCGGCCACATTCAGGATATCGTGGAAGAAGATCTTCTCCAGAGCGTTGCGCCGCTTTTCCTGGCTGATGTCGGTAAAAGCGCAGATGGTGAAATCGTCGCCGTTGTAATGGAAGGGAGTTGACCAGACCAACAGGTCCATGTCTTCCAGTTCCCCCTCCAGCAACCGGGTCAGTCGGCACTCTTTCACCGCCTTGCGCCCTTCCAACCCCTCCAGAATGGAGAGCACGGCACCGCACTCGGCGCAGGCCTTGGAGGTACCGCAACCACTGGGCGCATCGGCCACATTGCGACAGGCCATAATCTCTCCGGGACGCAATCCCAGGACCGGATAATCTTTGGCGAGGTTCAGCAGAGTGTAGAGGGCGTGGTTGGCAAAAACGACTTGTCGGTGAGAGTTCAGGATCAACAGGATCGACGGCATGGCGTTGAGCAGAGCACGAATGAAATCACCATCGGAAAAATACCCGATATGGCGTTCAAGATCCCTGTTTTCCGACCGCCCCGGAGATGCGAAGTAAGTGGCAAGCATAAACGCCTCATAAAAATGCAATACACACAGTCAACCACTCAGGTATCCCATTGAACTCCAGGCAGCCGTTCGGTGTCAATCACTGATTTCAAACGCGTCATTAAAACCGGATAACTGTTCCAACAGGAAATTGGTGTGATGTCGCTCCACAGCTTCCTGAATGGCCTCCGCCTGTTCCGCCGCCAACTGACGCTGCGCCGGATTCAGTTCACTCTGCAAAAGGTACTGGGCCTGTTGTGCCTCCCCGTTCCCTGAAGCTGCGGAAACCGCCAGCCAGGCGGCAGCCCGCACCGGACTGAACTCCACCCCTTCGCCCCGGTAATACATCAGGCCAAGGTTCAACTGGGCACTGCTGCTGCCCCGCATGGCGGCGCGACGAAACCAGGCGGCCGCCTTGAGGCTGTTGGCCTGGCTCCCTTCGCCTTTGTAATACATCAGGCCAAGGACAAACATGGCCCCCGGATTACCGCCCCGACCCGCTTTCTGGTACCAGCGAAACGCCTGGGTCATGTCCGGGGTCACGCCCCGTCCGTAATAGTACATCGCTCCCAGGTTGGCTTCGGCAGCATGCAGTCCCTGGTTGGCGGCACGTTGCATCCAGTAAAAGGCACGTGGATCGTCCATGACCAGAGTCCGACGTTGCAAAAAGGCCAGAGCCAGATTCATCTGGGCGATCGCATCGCCCTGTTCGGCGTCCTGGCGCATCTTCTCCAGGGACGAAGGGATCGATCCCTGGGCGGCTATGGTGAAGGCAAGGATGCCTATCCCTGCCAGAATAATTATTCTCCACTTCATACTTTATCTCCCTGTTTTACCTCTACTTTTATGGTACAGGGAAATCGGCATTTTTCAAGAAAGTCTAATGAAGCGAGCAGGATGGAGAGGGGTCACCCGGCATCAGGCAGCGTGATAAGAGATCCTTCCTGCAACAGGCGGGCTATCCCGTCGCCCGAGGTGGGACGACTGAATAAAAATCCTTGGGCGACCAGGCCGGAGATGCCGTTGAAATGCTGCAGCTGATGTTCGTTTTCGATTCCTTCCACCGTCACCCGCAATCCAAGACTCATGGCCAGCGCCAGAATGGCGTCGACGATTGCGGCGCTGTCGTTATCCAGCCCCAGATCGTGCACAAAACTGCGGTCGATTTTGAGACCGTCGATCGGCAGGTGCTTCAGATAACTGAGAGACGAATACCCCGTACCGAAGTCGTCAATCGTCAGATCGATCCCGCGCGTTTTGAAGTCGATCAGCGAGGTAATGTTCTTTTCCGCATCCCGCATCACCACGCTCTCGGTCAATTCAAGTTCCAGATGGGTCGGGAGGACCCCGGTACTTGCCAAAATTTCATCGATCTGATCGATCAGGTCCGGATCGTCCAGCTGTCGATTGGAGATATTGACCGCCATCTTGATCTGGGGAAGCCCTTTCTTGCGCCAGATTTCCAACTGCTGGCAGGCCGCCCGCAAAACCCACACCCCCAGCGGGCGTATCAGGCCGCTTTCCTCGGCTATCGGAATAAATTCGTCCGGCGGCACAAGGCCCCGATCAGGATGTGCCCACCGAAGCAGGGCTTCCACTCCCAGAATCCGGCCCGTCTGTAAATCGACCTGCGGCTGGAAATCGAGGAAAAACTGCTCTTCCTCAAGAGCGCGGCGGAGCCCGTTCTCCAGAACGCGCCGGTCCTGGGCCCGACGGTCGACTTGATGCGTGAAAAACCGATAGCAGTTTCGCCCCTGGTTTTTAGCACTCTCCATCGCCGTCTCGGCATGCGCATGCAGGGTCGTACTGTCGTTACTGTCCGTGGGGAACAGACTGATTCCCACACTGGCGGACAGATACATCTTTTCCGAATCGGTGATCCGGTGGCTGTCCACAGCCCCCAGCAGTTCCTCAGCCAGTCTCCCCACCGTCTGCAAGGTACTCAGGCCGGTCATCAAAAGGCCGAACTCATCTCCTCCCAAACGCCCGATACTGTCTTTGGGGCTGGCCAGCAGGCGCATCCGTGCCGCGACAGCATGAAGGAGATCATCCCCGACCTCTTCGCCGAAATGATCGTTAATCCCTTTCAAACGATCGATATCCAGCAACAGGAGAGCCACCATCGTTCCTTCAACCCGCGCCTGCTCCAGCGCCTGTTGAATACGGTCAAAGAAAAGTACGCGGTTGGGAAGCCCGGTCAAACGATCGTAATACTGCAGGTAACGCAGACGTTCTTCGGTCGCCTCCCGGTCGGTTTGATCCTCGATCATTCCAACCAGGCCCACCGGTTCGTCCCCGGTATCGTAAAAGGTGGCTTTACAAAAGTTGACTTTTCTTTCCTCACCCCGACTGTCTTCCACCACAGACCCATAGTGCTGGACCCCACCGGTCCGGTAGAGATCGTTGTCGTTGTCCTGATAGATCTGGGCACGCTGGGGAGGGAGAATATCGGAGGCGGTGCGACCAAGGATGCGCTCCCGGGCAAGTCCCACAAACGCCTCAAACGGCTTGTTGCACTCCAGATAATACCCGTCACGGTCTTTGATAAAGAGTGGGTTGGGGGAGGCGTCTCCCAGAGCCCGGACCAGATCACTGGTCCGGGCCAGGTCCTGTTCGGTGCTCACCAGGGTCCAACGCTGATGCTCTGACCGCCAGCCGAACCAGACGGCGGTTGCGCCAAGACAAAGGGCCAGAAGACCGGAAACCCGGGAAAGGTTGCGGGTGACCTCCTCGATTCGGTGGGCTGCACGCGTGACGTCGTGGCGCAGGGCAAGAATCGCCCGCACCTCGCCCTTTCGCACCAACGGGGTCAAAGCATCGATCGCGGCTTCGCTCAGGGGACCACCATGGGCCGTTGAACCATCCAACCAACGGGCTGTTGTCTTCCGGTTCTCCACAATCGCTGTCAATGGGTAGACTGTCTGAGCCCCGATATCGGCCCGATGGGTCGAATAGATAACCTGGCCCTGCGGCGAGAGGATCTGAATACGAAGCAGGTTGAAATCCTCCTTCAGGGTCTGGAGCTCGGTATCCCAGTCCTTGCCGTCCATCACAGGCGGAAACAGGTTTTCCTCGATGAAATGGCTGGCATGAAGGTGCTGTCCCAGGCTGGATGTCGCCTCACGGCATTCATCTTCCAAGCCTGTCATCAGTTGAGGGCGGACGGCAAACCGCGAGATCAGGGGTGTCGCCAGAGAGAGAACCAGGATCACCAGGAGGATCAGAATCAGACGCAAGCGTTGCATACCCACTCCAAAGAAAGCCGATGCTTCTTTAAATGTAACAGGCCCTGAAGCCTATACCAGCGGTGTCACCCCTCTTTTGACCGTTTGGAATTGCTGGCTATACTTGGTCTGGCACAGGGCTGCCCCCTGCTCGGATTGAACAAAGGTACCGTCTCGTGAACGTACGTTTTTCTCCTGCAGTTTCAGGCAAGTTTATCCTGCCGGGTTTCACGTTGCTCCTCTCTCCTTCCGGCGCCTGGGCAAACACCCCCAACACCTTCGACGAAAACTTTGCCCTGCCGACCCTGGCCATACTGATTCTGGTCCTGGCCGTGGCTGTCCCCCCTCTTCTTTCGCGGGCTTTTCAAAAGAGGGTTGAGGAACGGACTCAGGAACTGCAACAACAGATCGACGATGGAAAACGGTTGGAGCAACGGGCTCGTCAATCGGAACTGATTTTGCGCGAGGTTTTTGATGGTGTTCCAGACGCCATCCTGCTTTTGAACACCCAGGCAGAAATTTTGGATGCCAACCGACAGGTAGAGACACTTTTTGGTGTCTCACCGGCCCAGATACGCACCCTGGATCTCCTTTCCGACCTTTCCAGTCCGCGAAATCCCTCCCGGGAAAACATGGAGCAGTTGTGGACTGGCGTTCTGCGAGGCAACGCGCAATCGTTCGAATGGATCGCCTGCCGTATCAAGGATCGTTATGAGTTTGACGTTGAAGTCTACCTGCGTCGCATCCGCTACCGGGGTCAGGTGGCGGTCCTTGCAACTCTTCACGATATCTCGGCACGCAAATGGACCGAGAACCAGTTAATGCACGCCGAAGCCAATTACCGGACCATCTTTGAGAATGTTGCCGACGGCATTTATCAATCGTCCATCGACGGATTGTTCCTGCAGGTGAACCCGGCATTCGCCCGGATGCTCGGCTATGAAGATCCGGCCGATGTGATGCGTTCCATCGAACATATCAGCACCCACTTCTTCACCCAGCCCCAAATAAAAGAAGAGCTCCTGGAGCGGCTGGAAGCCCAGACAGAGGTGACGGGGTTTGAAGCAGAGGTCTACCGCAAAGACGGAAGCACGCTGTGGGTATCGATCAGCGCGCGGGGTCGGCGTGACAGCAGCGGCAAGGTCCGAACCATGGAAGGGGTCGCGCAGGATATCAGCGCCAGAAAGAGAGCCGAGCAGGAGTTACGGGCCAAAGCGACGACAGACCAGCTGACCGGACTTCCGAATCGCTATCTCTTCAATCAGGCCTTCGGGCGGATGCTGGCCCAGGCCCGAAGGGCCGATGGTTATCTGGCCATGCTCTTCCTGGACCTGGACGGTTTCAAGCCGATCAACGACAATTTTGGGCACGACACCGGAGATCGGGTATTGCAGCAGGTCGCTCAACGGATTCGCAACCGTCTTCGCCAGTCCGACATGGCGGCCCGACTGGGTGGTGATGAGTTCGGCATTCTACTCTGGGATATTGACGGCGATTCCGGCGTCGAAGAGGTTTGTCTCGCTCTGAATCAGTCGCTGAGTCAACCCTATGCCGTCAACGGCAGCACCCACCTGATCTCTGTCAGTATCGGTGCCGCCCTCTATCCACGGGATGGCCTGCAGCCTGACCGCCTGATGCAGATCGCTGACAGTGCCATGTACCAGGTCAAACAGGAAGGGAAAAACGGTTACCAGATCGCCACCAACGACCTGGAACCCCAGGGGTCACCGACCTAGCGCCCCAGGACACCCTGTTCATCAAACCTTTCCCGGGGAAAGGCAAACATGAACTCATGATCCAGCGAAGTAAACCGCCAACGGCCTTCGCCATCGACGTCCATCAACTCTTCCATACGGACCAGATCGATCTCCCAGCCGGTTTCACCGGCCTTTAACAGGATAGGGACACGGCGAGATTCTGCGACGGGAAAACGGACCACCGCCAGGGGCATCTTTACCTGAATCACCGCAGAGGAGATTCTCTTCTTCAGATCGTTGAGCGTCTTTTCCTGCTGTGCATCGGTCGGAGTCCGGTCGGCCAGGAAAGTCTGACTTTCCGGGGTGAAGATCGGCAGGTTGGGACTTTTCATCCGGTTCTCAAGTGCGGTCATATAAACTTGCAGGGTGATCATGGGGTGGGTCCCCGGCTGATAGGCTTCGGCGCCTGCGGAAGCCGGGATCACAGGGAACTGTTCACCGAATCGCTCCTTCGCCTGTTCGCGGTCTTCATCTCCGTTACAGGCCGTTAAGGCGAGAACCATCAGCACACCTACGATCATCTTCCACATAAACACTGTCCTTATATTGAATCTTGAATTGGGCCCGACAGGGTACCCGCCGGGCGCAGAACAATACCACAGAACCCGGACGGAAGCCCAGCACCCATATTGAAGAGGCAACGCCCCAAACAGATCCCTCTGCCAATATCTGTCTCCACTCTGCTGGTATTTGACGTATCTTCTGCGATGGAACCGTTTTTTCCTCCGGCGGATTTCGCGTCTTCTTTTTATCTAAATTCTTAAGAAGAAGGCTGGCAGCTATGCAGAACGACCGCTCACCTGCCGTTCAAAGTCACTGGCTCCCTTCCCGGTACAGCTTTTGCTCCTTTAACCAGAGGTCATTGATCCATTCCTTTGCTACAGGGGTTCCCGATGAGTGCCTATTGTGCAAGAAAGCGTCTTCCATCCTGCGAAGTTTCACGTAGCCTGCTGCAACAGCTGGAATCTTACCTTGACCAACAGATCAACAGCCTGTTCGGCAAAAAGCTTGCCCGGATGAAGGAACTTTATGGTCACCATGACGTCTCCAGCCTGAAGGACCTGCAGATTCAGATTCAGGAAGCCGACCAGAGACGGGTTTTCTCCACCACCGGGAAGATTCCCGGGGAACAGCTCCCCAACACTGTTCGTCGGGTTGGATTTCATATGCGTTTCGGCCAGCCGGAGCTGTTGAATGTCCGGCTGGAATTTCCCTATTCCGGCCGACCGGTTCTGGAGGTCTCCACCCTTCGCAAAGACCAGCAGAAAACCTGTCAGAAGTTTGCGGAAGGCATCCTCAGCCTGTTGCGTCACTGGACCAATAACAACTGGGCCGTTCGAAGCAAGCCGATGCTCATCGCCATCGCGGCCTTACCGCCGATTTCCCTGGCCGCTTTGGGACTTCTCAAAGGTCTGACACCTTTTAGTGCCATGACCGTTCAAGGCTGGACCCTTTTCTTTTCCATCGGTCTGGCATTCTGCTTTGAAAGGTTGTTTCCCCTGGTTCGGTTCCGAACGGACCGTGGCCTGCGCTGGACCCGCATCAAATGGGTTTTACTTCTCGGGTTGGCCCTCGCCGCAACAACCGCTTATATCTCACTGGTGCTTTTTCACTGGGGCCTGCTCTCCCGATAGACGCATAGAATGCCTGTCCCAATCCGGCATGCGGGAGAGGAAAGGGTCATTCTCACAACCGTATTTCAATATCCAGACGTGAATCGGCCCGGGGAGAACGTGTCAAAACGATGAGGCCGCCCCCGGAGAGAACCGGTATCTTCACGAAAAGGCCTCTGCCGTATTGGCAGAGGCCTCGCGTAAAAAGGAGAGAGAAGAAGAGATTAGTTATCAGCCGGTGCAAGAAATTCGTATCCGCAAGCGGGACACTTCACTTTCACCTGTTGTCCCGAAGGGGTGGCACAGGCGGTCAATACAACGGCCATTACGAGAAGTACTGCGGTAGCGGCTAACTTTTTCATGATGGTCCTCCAATACAGTTCTAGTGGTTGGTGAAAAAAGACTCTTCCGTTTCGAATTCCAGCCCCAGGTCAAAACTCAGATCGTTATCAGCCATCGCTGATCCCGTGAAACTGAGTAGGGCCCAAAGGGCCGCTGCAACAAGCCGAATCATATTTTTCTCCCTGGTCGGAATGCGTATCCCCAACGGTACACTTTCAAATCCTATCTATCTATTGAGGCATAGGTCGTGCCAATAGGCGATAAAAACGGTCATATTTACGCTAATTCGATTCCGACCTCTCAAAGAGCTGTTTTATAACGAAAATCTACCTGGGATACGGAAGGAGAACTGCAGATGGACAAGACAATTTTGAAGATTCGGGTCAAAAAACGTCAAAAGATTTGACGTCAGGCAGCCTGCCCGTCTATTTTTTTTACACGTTCCGAACGCGCAACGAAAACGCCGATACCTCTGACGGCATCGGCGTTATTTCTGGAGCCGGCATTTCTGCCGGCCGTCGTACATTGGTGCTGTTGTTCTGCGACTTGCTTCCCGTTACTTGAAGTAAAGCACAGCGTTCGACGAATGCAATCCTGGTTTTCCTTTTCTGCAGCTTCATAAAAAAAGCGGGGTCCATAAGACCCCGCCCGATCACATAACAGTTTGTTTCCAGTGTTACTTTTCGTCTTGCCCGAACATACTGCCGAAATGAACGGTCTGGAAGTCGGGGTAAGCGTTGGCACCGTGTTCGGTGAAGTCCAGCCCACTCATTTCCTCTTCCTTGCTGACACGCATTCCGATGATCATGTCAATGGCCTTGAACAGGATCAGACCGGCGACCATACACCAGACGAAGGCAGCACCAATACCGGCCAGCTGCACCATGATGGTCTTGATGGAGAACCCGGCGCTGTCGAAGATACCGGCAGCCAGGGTGCCCCAGGCACCGCAGACACCGTGGACCGAGATGGCACCGACAGGATCGTCGACCTTGATTTTGTCGAAGAAAAGGACCGAATAGAGAACCAGGACACCGGAGACGGCACCGATGATGACTGCGGACACCGGGCTGACGTTGGCGCAACCGGCGGTAATACCGACCAGACCGGCCAGGGCGCCGTTGAGGGTCATACCGATATCGGCTTTGCCGTACTTGATCCAGGTGGACGCCATGGCAGCGATCGCACCGGCAGCAGCAGCCAGAGTGGTGGTCACTGCGATGATGGCAATAGAGGTGTCACCGGTGGTGGTAGATCCGGGGTTGAAACCGTACCAGCCGAACCACAGGATAAAGACGCCCAGAGCGGCCAACGGTAAACTGTGACCGGGAATCGGCTTGGCGGCACCGTTCTTGTCGTATTTGCCCAGACGGGGACCGACCACGATGGCACCGGCCAGCGCCAACCAGCCACCGACGGAGTGAACGACGGTCGAACCGGCAAAATCGATAAAGCCGAGACCTTCCAACCAGCCGGAACCGTTGTAAAGGGAACCCCAGGCCCAGCTGCCGAAGACCGGATAGATCAGGCCGGTAACAAAAACGGAGTAAAACATATAGGCGCTGAACTTGGTCCGTTCGGCCACAGCCCCCGAGATGATGGTGGCGGCGGTAGCGGCGAAGACGGTCTGGAACATCCAGAAAGCATAGTTCCAGGCCTCACCTTCACCGGTAGCACCACTGAAGAAAAAGTCGGAAGTCCCGAAAAGACCGTTGGTGGCACCGAACATCAGGCCGAAACCGATGGCCCAGAATGACAGAGCGCCGATGGAGAAGTCCATCACGTTCTTCATCAGGATGTTACAGGCGTTTTTGGCGCGGGTGAACCCGGCCTCGACCATGGCAAAACCGGCCTGCATCAGGAAAACCATGAAGGCGGCAATCAGGGTCCAGACAAAGTTCAGGTTATTCTGGACGGCGGGGGCCTCAATCGGGGCTTCCTCGGCCAGAACCAGCGAAGGCAGGGCCAGTAACAGGCCCCATACCAGGGGGAGAATCATCTTTTTCATAGCGAGCTCCTTGATCAAAAGCGGTTGCGGTTACAGCGAATCGTGATCTTCTTCACCGGTACGGATGCGGATCGCTTTGTCAACAGGAGTGACAAAGATCTTGCCGTCGCCGATACGACCGGTGCAGGCTTCTTTTTTGATCACATCCAGGACCTCTTCCAGCTGTTCCTCTGTAACCACCAGCTCGATTTTGACTTTAGGAATAAAGTCGACCTGGTATTCGGCCCCGCGGTAGAGTTCGGTATGGCCCTTCTGACGCCCAAAACCCCTGACCTCGCTGACCGTCATACCCGGAACGCCAATCTCCGACAGAGCTGCCTTCACGTCGTCCAGCTTGAACGGCTTGATGATGCAATCTACTTTTTTCATTCTCTCTGCTCCTTTTCAGGTGAAAAATAGAAGGCGCCCTGATCCGATTGGACCAAGGCGCCTTTGCCCTTCCACGGCTCTGCCGCGAAACCCCATTGTTTCACCAAGCCGTACGTATGGTAATAAACGCCATCCTGGCGTTTGTTATGCTCGTTTCGCAAAAGTGTAATTTTGCTCGCCCGTCTCCGGGCTGGGTCGTTCTCTCAGCCAGTGCCTTTTTGCTTAATTCGCCGGATCTTTCTGGCGGTGCCCACTGAATAAGCAGATGCCGTGCCAATGTGAAGATCGGGTTAGATTCGGGGCCTTCACCCCTTTCGTCACGGCATATTTGCTTATTTTTTACGCACTGCCCGCGGACAGTGCTCTCTTCTCACTCAGCGTCTCCCACGGGAAGTTCGATCGTGAAACAGGCCCCCTGCCCCACCTCGGAACGGACCCGCAACCGTCCTTCATGTTCCTTGATGATCGACTGGCAGATATAGAGCCCCAGACCGGTTCCTTCACCGTCTTTCTTGGTCGTGAAAAACGGATCAAAGATCTTCCCCAGGACATCCGGGGGGATTCCGGGCCCATTGTCTTCGACCCGAATCTCGACCCAGCCCTTTTGCGGAACCAACGTCGTCACATCCAAACGCCCAGCCTTTCCCATCGCCTGGGCGCTGTTCAGCATCAGGTTGATCAAAACCTGCTTCAGTCGGTTGTCATCCACATAAACCCCGGGAACATCCCCCAGAGAGGCTTCCAGCTTCAGAGACTGCCGCTGAAACTGATACCGGACCAGCCGGATGACATCCTCCACCACCGAGTTCAGGTCCACCCAGCGCTTCACCGCACCCTGGTGACGGGAGAAGGACAGCAGCCCTCCGGTCAGTGTCTGCAGCCGCTCCGCCTCACTGTGAATCCGTTCTGCCACTTCCTGAAGGTCCTCACCCAGGCGTTCTTCCCGCAGGATAAGCTGGGCTCCGTACGTGATCACCGATAGAGGATTATTGATTTCATGGGCAATCCCTGCCGACAGACGACCGACCTCGGCCAGTTTTTCCGATTGAATCGTCTGTTCCATCAGACGCCTGAAATCGGTGATATCCTCAATAATGACGACAACACCGATCGTGCGGTCTCCCTCTTTCAGAGGCGTCAGACGTCGTTTCTGTACCCGAACCTCTCCCATCAGCTTACGATGATTCAGACGAAAACGCTCCGGCTTCCCTTGTTCCAGGACACGACGCACCCGGTCGGCAAACCCTTCGGATTCAAGCCGCGGGAAGAGGGAGAAGACCTTTCTGTCGAGCGCTTCCTCCCGGGCAATACCGCTCATCAGCTCCATGGCATGGTTCCAGGAGGTGACCCGCAGCTGCTCATTCAGGGTATAGATACCCAGGCTGACGCTTTGGAGAATCTGTTCGTTCAACTGGGCCAGCTGCCTGTTCTCTTCCACCACCTTCTTCAGGTCCGAAACCAGGCGCGCATTTTCAATGGCCACCGCGGCCTGACCGGCGAGGGTCATTAACGGGGGAATATCCTCTCGAGAGAAGGCGTTGACCTGCGTGCTTTCGACATTCAACACACCGATGACACGGTCGCCAACGGAGAGAGGGACCGCCAACTCACACCGGGCACCCAGGATTCCGGGAACCACATTCTTTCGTGTCCCGAGATCTCTCACAAGAAGAGGCTGTCCGGTCTTGGCCACTTCTCCCATCACTCCCTGTCCCAGGATCAGGTCCTCATGAACACAGTCGTCGTCCGGGTAGCCAAAGGAGGCCACAGCATGCAGCTTTCCCGTGTCCTCATCCAGCAAGCGAACCAGGGCGTTCTGGTAATGAAAAATATCCTGTGAAATGTTCAGGATACGTTTAAGCAGCCAATCCAGATCCGTAATAGAGGCCAGCTCCTGACCGATCTGAATCAGCGCCTGCAACAGCTTTTCTTTATTTCGTTCAGCGGGTGCGTGCATTCCGGAACCTGTGCGGTGTTTGGGGCTGATTCCGCTGCTGAAGCGCACAAAACATGCCAGCAGCTAACAAATTTCTTTTGTAACAACAATAGGCGCAAAAACTGTGGTTTCTATCCTGATGATAATGGCAACCTGCGCTGAATCCAGACCGGACTGCCTGTTTTTTTCTCACAGAGAAAATGGCCGGCCTATTTTTTAGGCAAATATTCCGTCTTGCAGGGGAGGTTTGCATCCCCTATTCTTTAGAGAAATCTTCAACCGAAGGAGCCATTCCATGGAAATTCTAGTCACCGGAGGGGCGGGATTTATCGGTTCCCACACCCTTATCGCCCTGATTCATGCCGGGTATACTCCGATTGTGATCGACAACCTGTGCAACGCCAACCCGATTGTCCTTGACCGGGTGGCCGAGATCACCGGGGTACGCCCCCGGCTTTATGAAAAGGACATCCGGGACCGCGGGGCCTTGCGAACGATCTTTGAAGAGCACACCATCGAAGCGGTAATTCACTTCGCCGGGCTCAAAGCGGTTGGCGAATCGACAGAAATCCCTCTGGAGTATTATCAGAACAACGTCACCGGCACTCTGGTGCTTTGTGAAGAGATGCGACGCGCAGGCGTTTTTCGGCTGGTTTTCAGCTCATCCGCCACCGTTTACGGGGACCCGGAGACAGTCCCCATTCCGGAAACCGCCCGGACAACAGCCACCAATCCCTACGGGCGCTCAAAACTGTTTATTGAGGAGATCCTGCGAGACCTGGTGGCCAGTGACGATCGCTGGGGTGTCGTCCTTCTCCGCTATTTCAATCCGGTGGGTGCCCACCCTTCCGGACGGATTGGCGAAGACCCCAAAGGGATTCCCAACAACCTGCTGCCCTATATCACTCAGGTGGCTGTAGGAAAATTAAAAGAGTTGGCGGTCTTCGGCGACGATTATGAGACCGCCGACGGCACTGGAGTACGTGATTACATCCATATTCTGGATCTGGCAGACGGCCACGTAAAAGCCCTCAAACGGGTTGACTCCGACAAAGGCGTCTTCACATACAATCTCGGTACGGGAACCGGGTATTCGGTGCTGGAGATGGTCAAGGCGTTCGAGGAGGCTTCCGGGGCCCGAATCCCTTATCGGATTGCGCCGCGCCGCCCGGGGGATATTGCGGCCTGCTTTGCCCATCCCGAACGGGCCCGGAAAGAAATGGGCTGGGAAGCGGTTCGCGGCCTTCAGGAAATGATGAGGGACGCCTGGGCCTGGCAAAGCCAGAACCCCGACGGTTACCCCGAATCGTCGGATTGATTCAGGATCGGCGAAACACGCCGGAGAAAGACGGGCTGACCTCAAACGCCTTTTCGACCCCTTTCAAGCGCAGAACAAAACCGGACGGTTCGTGCCGCTCCAGTCGGTCCATCGCTTCCGTTCGGACCAGGACCTGGCGCTGCACCGGTCGAAACAGTTGCGGGTCCAGTGCGGCCATCAGATCGCGAAAGTGCTGATTGGTGGCCGCCACCTCGTTTTCGGTATAGACAAGAGATCCGGAGTCTGTCGCTTCGACCGCAAGAATCTCCTCGACCGGAACCATCCGAATACGATCCCGAGAGATCACGCGTACGGCTTCCATCTCGGAGGGTTTTTCCGTCAATTCAGGAGCCACGGTTGCCAGACGCCTTTTCAGATCATCCACTTTGCGTTTGAGATCCTCCCGGTCCACCGGTTTGAGCAGGTAATCGACAGCAATCTGATTCAGCTTGTCCTGGGGAACCTGCTCGGGATCCAGCAGGAAAATCGGGTAACAGGTTCCTTCGAGGCCCAGGCCGATCTCCATTCCGCAAAGATCCGGAAGCGGCATTTCGCAAAACACCAAATGGGGCTGGCAAACCTCGATCATATCCAACCCTTCCTGGCCTGTTTTCGCTTCAGCGCAGATACAGAGTTGGGGCCAGAGCTGTGGCAGCCAGACAGCCAGCCGCTCTTTCAATTCGACATCCTGGCAGATCAACGCTGCCCGGATACACGCCTGTTTCCCATCCATAGAAGTCCTCTCCTGAGACGTTCTTTCCAAGTATAACGGGATTATTGGACGACAAAATTCGTCCCCAGGACTTTATCGTACCCCTGTGCGATTTTCTTCGCTGACAAAACAAGGATACAAGGCTTTCTTGCGTTTGAAAAAAAAGCCTGTTCGCGAATGAACAGGCTTTTTTAAGCGAAGAGGTTGAAACGCTTATTGGGTGATCGGGGCGATAGTAATCTCCACCCGGCGGTTCAGCTGGCGACCTTCCGGGGTCGCGTTGGAAGCGATCGGCCGTTGCTCCCCATAACCGACGGTGGAGACGCGCGCAGGACTGACGCCTTGTCCGATCAGAACATCCCGTGCCGAACCGGCACGCCGCTCGGACAGTTGCTGATTATAGGCATCGCTGCCGCTGCTGTCGGTATGTCCAGCCACGACAATGGTGGTCTGGGGATACTGATTCAGCACCCGCGCCACCCGCGCCAGTTCATCGTAGGCACCGGGTTGAATTTCAGTGGAATCGAGAGCAAAAACCACATCGCCCTTGAAGTTCAACTGCAGCAGATCGGCGTTTCGTTGAATATTGACAGCCTCACTGTTGGCCAGTTCCTGACGTAACTGGGCCTCCTGCTGATCCATATAAGCGCCGACACCATAGCCACCGGCTGCACCGAGCCCGGCGCCAACGGCAGCACCAATGGCAGCGGCCTTTCCGTCCTTACCGATCAGAGCGCCCAAACCGGCTCCCACGGCCGCCCCCCCGAGAGCACCATACCCGGCACCCTTTTGGGCTTTGGTGGCGTTCTGGGCACAACCGGTGAGGGCAAGGGCCACGACCATCACGATAATCACGCTGTGTTTCATCACATTATTCTCCTGTCTGGAACGATATCCATTGAGTTGGCACCGTCGAATCTTCTTCTTTGACGTGCCCGGACGCGAATAAGTTTACCAGAAAATTTTCCGAGTCTCCCCGGGATAGCCGTTGCTTGAACCGAAGGGAATCGCATGGTAAATTGCTGTGTTTTCACGTCAAACACACCAGCACCGGCGATACAGACCGAACCGGTATAAGGAGCTCACCCTATGAAAATCACCCGTGACCAGGTCGCCCATGTGGCCAACCTGGCGCGTCTGGCATTGCCCGACGAGGAACTGGATGCCCTGACGGGTCAAATGGACCAAATTCTGGAGTATGTCGAGCAACTGAACGCTCTCGATACGGACGACATCGTTCCAACAGCACATGCCGTGCCGATGGAAAATGCGTTCCGCCCGGATCAAGTCAACGCGTCCCTCGGCATCGAAAAGGCCCTGTCCAACGCACCTGAGCGCAACGAGAACAGCTTTCGGGTCCCTAAAGTTATCGAATAACGTCCGGGCCACCCGGCGTTTTTCCCTGTTACAGCGACGGAAACTGTCATGAACCTTACGGAACACACTCTGACCGATCTTCAACAGAAGCTCGCCGCCGGGGAAACCACCTCGGTCGCGCTGACCCGCGCCTTTCTGGACCGGATTGCAGCGACGGACGATCGGCTCAACGCCTTTATTACGGTCTGCGAGGAAACCGCCCTGCAGGAGGCTGCCGAGGCCGATGCCCGTATCGCCGCCGGAAAAGCCCAGCCCCTGACCGGAATTCCCATCGCCCTGAAGGATATCTTTATCACCGAAGGGGTTCGCACCACCTGCGCCTCCAAAATTCTGGATAACTTTATCCCCCCCTACAACGGGACGGCGGTCCAAAAGCTCAAAGACCAGGGAGCCGTTATTCTGGGCAAGCTGAATATGGACGAGTTCGCCATGGGATCGTCCAACGAAAACAGCGCGGCGGGTCCCTGCCGGAACCCGTGGGACACCGATTGTGTTCCCGGGGGGTCTTCCGGCGGCAGTGCTGCCGCTGTCGCCGCCCAACAGGCGGTCGCCACTCTGGGGACCGATACCGGCGGCTCTATTCGGCAACCGGCAGCCTGTTGTGGCGTCGTGGGGCTGAAACCGACTTACGGCCGCGTATCCCGTTACGGCGTCATCGCCTACGCCAGCTCCCTGGACCAGGTCGGCCCCCTGGCACGAACGGTCGAGGACTGCGCCCTGATGCTGGGAGCGGTCGCCGGATACGACCCCCAGGATTCCACCTCCGTCGATATACCGGTGCCGGACTATACCGCCGACCTGAAAGGCGGTGTCGCCGGGATGAAGGTCGGACTCCCCAAGGAGTATTTCATTGACGGCCTGGACCCGGAAGTCAAACACGCCGTTGAAGCTGCCGTTGAGCAATATCAAAAACTGGGGGCCGACGTTGTGGAAATCAGTCTCCCCCACACCGAGTACGCCGTTGCCTGCTATTACCTGATCGCCACGGCCGAGGCCAGTGCCAACCTGGCCCGTTATGACGGTGTCCGGTACGGGGACCGTAAGGATCCTGGTGAAGGCCTGGTGGAAATGTATCGCGCCAGCCGCGCCCAGGGATTCGGCGATGAGGTCAAGCGTCGGATCATGCTGGGCACCTACGCCCTCTCCAGCGGCTATTACGACGCCTATTACCTCAAGGCTCAGAAGGTGCGGACCCTGATTCGTCAGGACTTCCTGAACGCCTTTGAACAGGTCGATCTGATCTTGACACCGGTCGCTCCGACAGTCGCTTTCGGCCTCGGAGAAAAAACCGACGATCCTCTGCAGATGTACCTGTCGGACATCTTCACCATCCCGGTAAACCTTGCCGGTACCTGCGGCCTGTCCCTGCCCTGTGGCTTCTCGACATCCGGGATGCCCATCGGTCTTCAGCTGATCGGCAAACCTTTTGACGAAGCTACCCTGTTAAGGGCCGGACAGGCGTTTGAACAGTCCACCGAGTGGCACACCCGCAAATCCGGAATCTAAGGTAAATATCATGTCTGCCTACGAAATTGTTATCGGCCTGGAAGTCCATGTCCAGCTTTCGACCCAAACCAAGATCTTCTGTGGATGTTCGACCGACTTCGGCAACGAACCCAACAGCCAGACCTGCCCCGTCTGCCTCGGCCTCCCGGGCGCACTTCCGGTTCTGAATCGGGAGGTGGTGGAAAGCGCGATCAAGACCGGCCTCGCAACCCATTGCAAGATTGCCCCGAGATCGATCTTTGCCCGGAAGAACTATTTTTACCCCGACCTTCCCAAAGGATACCAGATCAGCCAGTTTGAACTGCCGATTTGCGAGCACGGCTACCTCGATATCGACACCGAAAAGGGCGGTGCCAAACGGGTCGGCCTGACCCGAATCCATATGGAGGAGGATGCCGGAAAACTGGTTCACGGCGAAGGGGTCGACAGCAGTTCCTCCTTTGTCGACCTGAACCGGGCCTGCACGCCATTGCTCGAAGTCGTCAGTGAACCGGATATGCGGAATAGCGAAGAAGCTATTGCCTACCTTAAGAAACTTCACCAGATTGTGGTCTATCTGGGTGTCAGCGACGGCAATATGGAGCAGGGCTCTTTCCGCTGCGATGCCAACGTATCGGTGCGGCCTGTGGGGCAGAAGGAGTTCGGCACCCGGACGGAGCTGAAGAACCTCAACAGCTTTCGCTTTATCAAACAGGCGATCGAATACGAAGCCCAACGCCAGATCGACCTGATCGAAGACGGCGGCACGGTGGTTCAGGAAACCCGCCTGTTTGACCCCGATGCCGGTGAGTCGCGTTCAATGCGGGGCAAGGAAGAGGCCCACGACTACCGCTACTTCCCCGATCCCGATCTGGTTCCGCTGGTTGTGAACGAGGAATGGGTGGGTCAAGTGCGCGACAATCTGCCCGAACTGCCGGAAGCCAAAATTCATCGTTACACTGAAAAACTGGGCCTTTCGGCCTACGATGCCGAGGTCCTTTCCGCCGATCGCGCCACCGCCGAGTTCTTTGATGCCTGCCTTGGGCTTCTTCCCAATGCCAAGCTCTGCGCCAACTGGGTCTCCGGCGATCTCGCCGGCAAACTCAATGAGGAAGGGACTTCCATTGCTGACAGTCCGGTAACCCCCGAGCTCCTCACCGGGATGTTCAAAAGGATTCAGGACAACACGATCAGCGGCAAGATCGCCAAAACGGTCTTTGAGGAGATGTGGACCAGCGGCAAGGCCGCCGACACCATCATCGAAGAGAAAGGGCTGGAGCAGGTCAGCGATACCGGGGCGATTGAGCCGATCATCGACGAGCTGATCACCAACAACGCCGCGCAGGTCGAACAGTTCCGCGCCGGTAAAGAGAAGGTTCTCGGCTTTTTTGTCGGACAGGTGATGAAAGCCACCCAGGGCAAAGCCAACCCGGGGATGGTCAATCAGTTACTGCGAAAGAAGCTGTCCGAATAGGTACCGGCTGATATTCGCCCATTTTTTCAGTATCATTAAGGCGAGCTGCTTTCGGCTCGCCTTATTTCCTTAACGAGGGCCTCCATGAGCATTATTCCGATTCTTTACGAAGACGATTGCGTCAAAATGATCGACCAGCGCCTTCTTCCGACCCAGGAAGTCTGGCTGGAGTACCGCGATTACCGCTCGGTGGCGGAAGCAATTGTGACCATGGTGATCCGGGGTGCCCCCGCCATCGGTATCGCTGCTGCTTACGGCGCCGCCCTTGGAGCCAGAGAGATTGAGGCCTCAGACTTTTCCGACTTCACCCGGAAGTTCCAGCCGATCTGTGAGGAGCTGGCCGCCACTCGTCCGACGGCGGTGAACCTGTTCTGGGCCCTGGATCGGATGAAAGACTGCGCATGCAGCCACCAGTTTCTGCCTCTGCCCGACCTCAAACACAGGTTGCTGCAGGAAGCCCACGAAATCGCCCGGGAAGACCTGGCGATGAACGAGGCGATGGGGAAGCATGGGGCAACGCTTTTTCCCGAGGAAGGAACGATCCTTACCCACTGCAATGCCGGAGCCCTCGCCACCGGCGGCTATGGTACCGCCCTGGGTGTGGTCCGTGCTGCAGTGGAGATGGGCAAGAAGATCGCCGTTTACGCCGACGAGACCCGTCCTTTCAACCAGGGTTCGCGTCTCACCGCCTGGGAACTTCAACGGGACGCTATCCCCGTCACCCTGATCTGCGACAATATGGCCGGGGCCCTGATGGCCAAAGGAGAGATCGACGGTGTTATCGTCGGCGCGGACCGGATCGCCGCCAACGGCGATGTCGCCAACAAGATCGGCACGTACACCGTGGCGGTTCTGGCCCGGGAGCACAACATCCCGTTCTATGTGGCCGTTCCGACCTCGACCATCGACCTTTCCCTCGCTGACGGGTCCCAGATCCCCATCGAAGAACGCGCCGAGCGGGAGGTGACCCACACCGGGGATATTCAGCTGGCCCCGAGCGGGATCGCCGTTCGAAACCCGGCGTTTGACGTCACGCCGAACCGCCTGGTCACCGCCATCATCACCGAAAAGGGGGTGGTGCAGGGAGACTATGCCAACGGTTTGAAAGCCCTGTTCGATTGAGAGGATTCATGACCAGCCCCCCCCCTTCGCTTCATGAGGCCTGTCAGGCCGAAGACCGGGTCACTCTGGCGGACCTTGCTTCCGAAATGGGCTTTTCGGAACCGCAGAAGACAGCGATTAACCTGTGCGAATTGGCTCAGGTGCTGCCATCGCCCGAGCTGATCGACAAGATTGCCCGGGATGCCCTTCATTCCGCCGAACCGGACAATGCCCTCAACTATCTGGAGCGGCTTTTTGGAACGGTGGAAAAAGCCCTGCTGCTCGAGGTGTTGCAGGATGATCAACGCAGGCCTCAACTGCTGACGGTCCTCGGGGGCTCTATGTTTCTGGCCACCCTCCTGTGTCGTCACAGGGCTTACTTTCCGCCTCTTTTTGTGGAAGAGGGGATCGAGAAAAGCTGGACACTGGAGCAGATGGCTGAAGCACTCGCCCGGGAAATTCCGGCCGACACCGACTTCGACACCCTCCAGAAGAGACTAAGAATCTTTAAAGGGCATCAGATCCTTCGTATCGGCGCCCGGGACCTCTGTAAAATGGCAGAACTGGAGGAGGTCACGGCGGAACTGTCCAACCTGGCGTCCTCCACACTGGACTGTGCCGTCAAGGTCTGCCGCCACAGTCTTGACTGCGAATTTGGCCCGGCCAGGGTTCTGGAAGGACCCCAGGAAGGAGAGATCGCCCGCTACGTTGTATTGGGGATGGGCAAATTCGGAGGGTGCGAACTGAACTTTTCTTCCGACATCGACCTGATTTACGTCTACTCCACCACCCGGGGGATGACAGACGGTGTGGAGGGAGCCGACGGCACCCTCCGGAATCAAATCAGCCTTCATCAGTACTTCCTCAAACTCTCGGATCTGATCACCAAGGCCATCGGGCAGGCCACAGCCGACGGATTTATCTTCCGGGTCGACCTTCGCCTCCGCCCCGAAGGAAACAACGGGGAGATGGCCATATCCCTGCAAGCCGCTGAAGACTATTACGAAAGCTGGGGGCGTGGCTGGGAACGCGCAGCGATGATCAAAGCCCGACCCGTGGCCGGCGATCTCTGTCTCGGGCAAGAACTTCTGGACCGTTTGAAGCCGTTTGTCTATCGACGCTATCTCGACTATGCCATGGTCGATGATATCAAAGGGATGAAACAGAAGATCGACGCCGGCCTGACACGGGCCCAGGAGAGTGAACGGAATATCAAACTGGGGCGGGGAGGAATTCGCGAGATTGAGTTTTTTGCCCAGGCCCTCCAATTGATTAACGGAGGGAAAAACCCCTCACTTCAACAGAAAAATCTGCTGGTTACGCTACAGGAGCTGAACAATTCAGCATTGATCACAAATATTGAACATAATATTTTATCGAACGCATACCGCTTTTTACGTACCGTAGAGCATCGGATCATGATCGTCGCCGAACGGCAGACACATGACCTCCCGGAAAAACCCTCCGAACTCCTTGCCCTTGCCAGACGAACCGGATTTCCCAGCCTTGAAGAATTTCAGGAGGCCCTGGAGAACCACCGACAAGGTGTACAAAAGATCTATCACAGCCTCTTTTTTGAGGCGGAGCAGGAACTGGCCCAGCAGGGCGACCCGGAGCTTGCGATTCTTTTCGATCCGACCGCCCATCCGGACTACGTCAAGGACTTTCTCGAATCCCGTGGTTTCCAGAACCCGGACAGTGCCTACGAAACCCTGCAATTTTTTATGGGACGGACCCCCCATCAGAGACTGACGGAACGTGGACAACGGTTTCTGGACAAACTGGCCCCCCTTCTGATGCAGGAGGTCATGAAATGCCGGGCGCCGGAGATGGCGCTGTTGAACCTGGAACGTTTTATCCAGGCCCTGAAGGCCCGGACCTCCTTCTTTGCTCTTCTGGCAGAAAACCAGCAGACGGTCCATGTTCTGGTGGAACTGTTCTCCAGCAGTCAGTTCTTAAGCCGGATTTTCATCCAGCACCCTGAAATTCTGGATGCCATGGTCAGCCGGTCCTATGCGGTCCACCTGAAAACCCGCGACCAGATGGCGGAGGAGCTGGCGGTTCAACTGGAGAACACCGACGATTACGGTCAGCAGCTTGAATGCCTGCGCCGGTACCGAAACGAGGAATTCCTTCGGATCGCCCTGAACGATCTGAACGGGAAAATGCCGTTGGAAGAGAGTGCGGTTCAACTGACCTGCCTGTCCGAAGTTATCCTGGATGCCTCGTGCGGACTTGCCCGGCGGGAGCTGGAGCCGCGCTTCGGTCTTCCGCAGGCCCACAACGGATCAGACGCCGAATTTGCCGTCATCGGCATGGGAAAGATGGGAGGGCACGAACTGAACTATCATTCGGATCTGGATATTATTTTTATCTATGAAGGAGAAGGAGAAACCCGCCCATCCGAATACACAGACAAAGAAAGATTCCGCTCGCTTTCCAACAAAGAATATTTCGGCAAGCTGGCCCAACGCATCATCTCGGCCCTGACCCTGATGACACGGGAAGGCTATGCGTATCAGATCGATACCCAACTTCGCCCTTCCGGCAATCAGGGGCCCCTGGTGACCAGCCTGAAAGCCTTTGAGCTCTATCATCAGGAAACGGCCCAGCCCTGGGAACGCATGGCACTGACCAAGGCAAGGGTGGTCGTGGCGACAGAAGCCATGCATTCTCGTCTGCAGGCCTGTATTGAGCAACTGACCTTTGATCCGCCCCCCCCTGCCGATCTGACCTTCGAGATGCGACGCCTCCGGGAAAGGATGGAAAAGGAAATTGCCAAGGAGGACAGTCACCGTTTCAATATCAAAACCGGTCATGGCGGTATGGTCGATGTCGAATTCATTGTGCAATACCTCCAGCTGAACCACGGCCAGAAACTGGACGAGATCCGATCGGCCAATACCCAGGAAGCCCTTCGACAACTACGGCGGAAAGGCCTGCTGGAGCCCGAGGCCGCCAAAACGCTGCGCGAAGGCTATGGATTCCTCCGGATGCTGGACAACCGGTTGCGGCTGCTCCATGACCAGTCCATCCAGGAACTGACGGACGATACGAACGATCTGGCCAAGCTGGCCCGTTGCTTTGAATTCACGGCAGATGCCAAGAATCCGGCCCAGGCTTTTTTGGAGTACTACCGGGACATAACCGGTCGAATCCGAAGGCTCTTTGACACAATCCTTCAAACCCAATAAAGAAAAAATATTCTCATTTTTTACGTGAAACCTGCTAATATTCACTATTTACGCTATATTTAATTGCATTGGGTTTCTACCCGCATACTGCTACTGCTCTCAAAGGGAACGGCATCTATGGCCAAAAAGATTTTGATTGTCGATGAAGATTTCGACAGTTCCAGGGAACTGGCATCCGCACTGGAATTACATGATTATGAGATTGAACGGGTAGACACAGGTGAAATCGCGCTGGATCGTCTCGGAGACGACGTCTTTGACCTTGTCCTCCTCGACATAGAACTTCCTCGCATGTCCGGCCTCGGCGTCTGTGAAAAACTCCGCCAGAGCCCTCCGGCGGCCCCGCTGTCCATCATCCTGATGTCCGCCTTCTTCCGTTCGGCGGAAGAAATTCGCTCCATCAAGGAAGACACGGGCGCCCGCGCCTTCCTGCCGAAACCGATTGAAGTCCCCCAGCTGGTTGAGATTATCGCCGACGCGCTGAAACAGCCTGTCTCTGCCGGTGGCGGTGATGCGATTTCCGGCCAGCTGTTTGACACGACCTTCCCCAAGATATTACGCCGTCTGTCCATCACCAGTGCCACCGGGCTGTTGCATCTGGAAAAGGACAAAGTGAAGAAGGTCATTTACATCGACCAGGGGTACCCGGTATTTGCCCGGTCCAATCTGGTGCGTGAGTGTCTCGGCCAAATGCTTTTGCGGGAAGGGGCCATCAAGAAGGACGAGTTCGACCAGTCTCTGGTTCTGCAGAAAAACAGCAAGCGCCTCCAGGGAACGATCCTGATCGAAATGGGCCTGCTGACCCCTCAGGGTCTGCACGAAGCGCTTTCCAAGCAGATCGAGGAAAAACTGCTGGAGATCTTCAGCTGGAAAGAAGGGACCTACTCCTTTGTCCCCGGCCGGCGCTTCAAGGAAGGCACCACCACCATCCAGCAGTCCCCGGCGTCGCTGATTCTGATCGGTATCGATCGGTACTGGACCCCGACACAAACCCGGGACTACCTCCAACCCTATCGCGGTCAGTTTCTCCGTCAGGTCGAAAACCCGCTCTACCGTTTCCAGGACATTCGGCTGAACAAGCGTGGCCTGTCCCTGTTGCGGGATTGTCGCGGCGAATACACCCTCGACCATATTCTGAGCAAACACCCGCTCTCCAAGTCCGAATCAGAGAAGATCCTGGCAGCCCTTCTGCTGTCCGGCATGCTGGAGGCACGGCAGGTCGCGGCCCCCATGAACCTGGACGAACCGGATCTGGACGGCCAGAAACCGTCCTCCGCCAAACTCCGGGAGCAGTTGATTGAGGATTACAGCCGCATGATGCAGTTGGATTACTTTGAACTGTTCGGCGTGCAACGGGATTGTCCCGCAGAAGCGATCCGCAAGAGCTATTACCAGATGGCGAAGCACTACCACCCGGATCAGCTTCTTGGCCAGGGCCTTTCGGCCGATGTCCACGAGAAGGTCAAGGAACTGTTTCAGAGGATCAGTAAAGCCCACGACATCCTGGTGGACGACGAGCGGCGGGCTAACTATCTGGACGAGCTGGAGCACGGCAAGAAACCCGGCGTCGATGTGTCTCAGGTTCTTCAGGCCGAAACCGCCTTCCAGAAGGGGCTGGTTCTGCTCAAGGCCCACAACTTCAAACAGGCGGCCGAACTGCTCGAACAGGCGGCCAAACTGGCGCCGGAAGAGCCGGAATATCTCACCTACTGCGCCTGGACCCAGTACAAGGCGTTGCCCGACAGCACCACCATTCTGGATAACAGCCTGAAGATGTTGAACTACTCCAAGAAGATCAACCCCAAGCTGGACAAGACGTACCTTTACCTGGGCTATATCTTCAAAGAGCAACAAGATATCGTCAAAGCACAGAGACAGTTCGAAATGGCGCTGCAGTGCAACCCCAACTGTACCGAAGCCCTACGTGAGCTCCGGTTACAGGAGATGCGTCAGCAGAAGAACCGCCCCAGCCTTTTAGGGAAATTCTTCAAAAAATAAGAAGATCCAGTAAACCCAAAAGCCCGGGGTTTTCACCCCGGGCTTTTTCATTGCCTTTTCGACCGATGTAAGGGAGGATGGAACTTCCAATGCGATTCATCTGAACTTGTGGGGGCAAGAGATGGTGGGAAACAGCAAAAGAACAAAGCCGCAAGGCCCTGACACAGGGCCCCTGCGGCTTTTTGCATTTTGGCAACATACGTTCTTTGAAAATTGGAGGGGATTACAAACCTGTTATACCTTCCTAGTGGAGAAATGAGTGTCTGAGAAAGAGCCAAATATTGAAAATGAAGTTTTGGTAGCCATCAGAAATGCTTGGGCAAAATACCCGGATATGAGGCTGACGCAATTATTGATTAATGCAATCGCACCAGAAGAGCCTTGCACAGAAGTTTATGGCACCGAAGACAGCGAGCTTATTAGGCATCTCAACCGGCTTGCCAATCAGTGATGGTTGCGGCACTGAGGTATAACCACAAAATCAAGCGGATCGCGCGACACGTGCGCCGCGCCCGTTATCTCAACCGTTAGAGGCAATGAGAATGGGAAGCCGCAATCTGCTTATAGGGGCAATCATAGTCGGTATGGTATCAGGGGCGCTCACGCTTACAGATACCATTCCAGTATTTGATCCCCAACCTGACGATGCTGATTATGAGTTCCAACTATGGTTCCGATACGCATTCTTAGTCCTGGGTGCCCTTTTCTTCATTGCGGCTTCAAAGCAGGTAGAAAAGCTGTTGGGTGAGAACTCGCCTTTCAGAAAGCTTAAGGACTCAGGACTAGCCATCCCACAGATTCTTGTGTCCTATATGCTTGCTGCCTTCGGTTTTGGTCGCTTTCTTGCCATACTCATCTTTCGCCAGGCTTTCGACCTGTTTTCCGTTATCATAGGATTGGTGGGGTTGTGTCTATCAGCCTATTTTCACTGGCACGAAAAGAAAGCTTCTAACAATGCAATGAAATCCGATCAGTAGGTCACGGCCCTTTCAGGCCCACTCCCCACGTTAGGGCCAGCCAGTGAGATCAATTCATCAAGGTGAACCAATGACAACAAATCCAGACAAATTGATACCTTTGATTGGTTCTATACTTCCATTTTCCTTAGCATTTTGCTGTTTCTTCTTTCCTAAAAAACTCCTCGGAATCTTGAACTATTTTTCAAAAGAAAAAGACAATAAAATGATTATTAAACCCGTGACCTTAGAACTCCCCCATATGCGAATATTGGGAATAATGATGGTATGTTCAGGAATTTTTTTAATTTTGGTGGGAATATTTTTTATCTGAAAAATTTCACCAGAACTCAAAGGTACACAATACTTAATTCAGGGTGAGATAAATAGTGTGCCCCCCGAACTACAACTTGCTCAAAGTCACAAGAACATAGACAGGTATGAAGCTTTTCTTACACGGCGGGAAAAACAGGCAGACCGAATGGACGAAATTCAAGAAAAGCTTATAACAAAATAATCAAGCGGATCGCTAATCGCTCCCGCTGAATTCAACCGTTAAGTAAAAAGCATGCTTTATGTAATTGTTGAAAAATTTGGGCCTCACTCAAGTGAATCGTGGGAGAGCTACATTGGGTGGCGGAAGGTGAGTTTTTCGTCGTTCGACTCTGTGGACAGCCTACTTCGGCCTATTCTTTTTGAGCCTGAGTCTGAGGAAGACTGGAGTAATAGCGTAAATGAAGATTTCAAAATCAATATGATTACTAATCTTCCTTATGCAATGAAAGCCTTGGGAAGGTACGAAAACGCTGAGATTGTTGGAGTTGAAATTGAACTCGAACAAGAGCCAATTACAAAAGACGGCCTTTTGGGCTACGACATAATCGATGGATTTTGCGATATATCGCTTTTAACTAATTGGGGCACTGATCACGAGCTCATCAACTCAAAACTAGAACCGAATGGGCTTATCACAGACTTTAAGTCCGCTTTCGAAATACGAGAACATCTTCGCTCTCAATACAGTGGAGATGCCCATGCAGAGTCCTGTGAGGTTTGGGCAATCTATGCAATCAACACTTAACCATTAAATCAAGCAGATCGCGCGACACGCGCGTCCGCTTATCACTAACCGTTATGTAGTTTGGAGAATGATATGGCAGAACCTTTGACTACTGTTGGCCTAGGAGCAATCACAGCCTATTTATGCAAAGATGGCATACAAAAATTGCTAGGCCCAACTGCAGACTATTTAGGAGAAGGGCTTAGGGATTTCACCCAGAAGCGTATGGAGAATGTTGGCGCTATCTTTAAGAAAGCAGACAGCAAACTTGGCGCAGAGCGTGAACTGCCAGGCACAATTCCCCCAAAAGTTTTAAAAACGGTAATTAACGACGGTTCTTATAATGATGACCCTATGGCGGTGGAATATTTTGGTGGGGTTCTAGCGTCCTCGAGGACGGAGTCCGGTAGGGATGATCGTGGCGCACGGATGGCTAGCCTTGTTGACGAACTATCCACATATCAATTGCGAACCCACTATCTACTGTATTCAACCATTAGAGAAACATTTAAAGATAAGGGATATCTTTTCAACATGAACGACCGGCCCCTGATGGAGTTATTCGTGCCATTCCGCCCATATGGACATGCAATGGGATTTAGCGAAGAAGAGAAGGGTAAAACGGACTCTATATTAAGGCACACATTTTTTGGCCTTGCTAACGACTATTTAATAGAAAATGACTTTCAGTACGGCAACAAAGAAAGCTTAAAAGCGAGAGCCCAACATGCTGATCAAGGCGGGATAGTATGTCAGCCATCAGCGCTTGGAGCTGAACTTTTTCTATGGGCTTTTGGCTGCGGGGACCACAGTCTGTCATATATATTCAATGAGAACTTTAATCCCGTAGTAGAGAGCACACCAAGTGTGATCGAAGAGGTCAAAGCATTAAAAGGGACATAACAAATCGTTCCAGCGGATTGCCTTTCGCTCCCGCTGAATTCAACTGTTGGACACATTATGAAAAAACTGGCCCTCTTCATTTTTGTTTTCAGCGTTTCGATGGCCCATGCGGCTGAATACCAGATAGGGCCTATCACCATTGTTCCGCCTGCCGGTTATCACATTGAAAGCAATAGGAAAGAGAAAATCCTCGGTGGGATATTCAATAAGGAAAGAAAGCCAATTGCTCATTTCAACGTTCAAATTGCTTCGTTAAAGAGCAAAAGCGAGGAGCAAATACTTAAGCTTCTTGATCTATCGCACCTCGAAAAAAAGAGCTTCATCACTTTTGAAAAAGCGGAAAGCCTTTCTTCAAAGGGCTACGCAGTCAACAGCCTGTCGGGTGAAGCAAATGAGCCTTTAGCTTACGCACACGTTGCCACATTCAGAGGGAAAGTCTACGGCGTATATGTCGCTGTAATTGACTCGCGGGATAAGAAGCAAGCTGAAGAGGACTTTTTGAACCTATATCGTCAAATTGACGCTTTGGAATTTTAGGTGTCCAACAACCATATCAAGCGGATCGCGCGACACGCGCGTCCACTTATATAACCAACCGTTAGCAATAAATGGCCATGACTAAGCATCTAACTCTCATAGTGACACTGTTGCTTCTGGTTCCAGGGACAACTCTGGCTAATGGCATTATTCAATCCCACCCTAAGTTTTGTAAGCCAGGGCTGCAAAGCCAATCTAATGGGCCATTCGCTGTCATGCTCTTTTGTGAAGACGCATTGGCGAGTCATATAGGCGTTGTCTATGAAAAAACAATGGGTGCGCCACTTGACGGAAACTGGAACATCTCTGATCGGTTTTGGCAAAACCCAGAGTGGGCAGCAGATGTCACAGGGTACTTTTGGAGCAAATCGGGGAAAGAGTTACTGATTGCAACCTCCCCTATCTATGGAACTGGTAGCGTTATCAAATTGAACCTTATGGAGCGAACACACAAAAAGGTTTTTGACCTAAGCGCCTATAGCCAACTCAAAGGGTTAGAGACATGCATGCTTGAAATGGTTGCTGTCACTGAGGAATCAAAAACCATAGAGCTACAGCTTGAAGACTGTGGCCAAAAAATCCTTGGCAATATTCAGATCAGCTATTGAAATTTATAACCATTAAATCAACCGGATGCACTTCGCGCTCCGGTTATCACAACCGTTATACATCGGGAGAATCTCAGTGTTGTCCTCTACAATGAAACAACTGTTCGAACTCAAGCCGCAAATCGCTTACTTCAATTCAGCGAATATCGGGCCTCGTCTCCAGTCAGTTTCCGAGGCTGGACAGCAGGCGATTAAGCGCTTTTCCAGCCCCTGGGAGATTAGTCCCGAAGACTGGTTCTCTGAGCCCGAAGCACTGAGAAGCGAGTTTGCTAGATTCAACGAAATCGATGTCAACTCAGTTGCGCTCATCCCCTCAGTTAGCTACGGAATTGCCATCGCTGCACGAAATATTGAAATTTCAGCAGGTATGGAAATCGTCGTTGTCAAAGAGCAGTATCCTTCAAATATTTATGCGTGGCGTCGAGTGGCAGAGAATGTTGGAGCTAAGATTAAAACTGCCCGTCGTAGCAGAGATATATCGTTGAGTGAAGCAGTAATTTCATCCATTAACAGCAACACGCAGGTAGTGGCTATCCCCCACTGCCACTGGACAGATGGGGAACCTATCAATCTGGTAGATGTTTCAATAGCGTGCAAAAACTATGGAGCTGCTCTGGTTATCGACGCTAGTCAGTCTCTCGGCGTACGACCTCTCAATTTTGGCAAAATACGCCCGGATTTCGTTGTGACTGTGGGCTACAAATGGTTATTGGGTGCCTACGGCTTAGGTTATCTATACTGTGATGAAAAGTGGCAAAGAAATGGAGTCCCACTCGAGGAGAGTTGGCTAAATCGTGCTGGGAGCGAGGATTTTTCAAACCTCGTAAACTACGTTGACGAATATCGACTTGGGGCACGTCGGTTTGACTTCGGAGAATTTCCTCAATTCATCTCTGTTCCGATGTCGCTGGCAGCCTTGAAACAGCTAAATAAGTGGGGTCAGCAACTCATTGTAGATCATCTCAGTGCCGTAACTGACGAAATACGCTCTGCGGCGAATGATGCGGGTTTTAACGTTCTTTCAGGTTCTCGCTGTTCAGCACACATCGTCAGTTTGTTGTTCCCCTCCCAAAAAGATGCAAAATCATTCAATGAAAAACTTAAAAGTGCAGGCATCATCACAAGTGTTCGCGGACAATCTATTCGAATTTCACCACATATGCATACGGATCAATCTGATGTCAGTCGTTTATGCGAGCAATTTTCATCGGTATAGAATATATGGTATCCAAATTGGGGCAAAAGTATAACAACAGCCAGCAGGACAAAAACTCCGCCTGTGCTCCATTTTTGCTCCTGCTGTAGACGTTATGCATAACAGGACAAGTAATGTCGGATACGATTGAACCAATCTCTGTTCGATTTCCACTTGTTGGAGAATGGTGTGCGGTAAATACTCCAGGTCACAAAATACCGAGCCACGGGACAGATCAATTTGGGCTTCGATATGCATATGATTTCCTTCAAATAGATTGGGGCGAAGAAAAAGGCCTTAAATTCTATAAAACCTCAACATTCAAGAGTTTATTGTTAGGCGTGAAACTCAAAGATACGTATTGTTGGTCACAACCGATATATGCGCCATTCGATGGAGAGGTAATCGAAGCAAAAGACGGAATGAAGGAAAGGAACCCTATTCATATCGTTTGTAACTTGTCGGTATTGATTAAGAATACTTTTTTCTTTCGCGCAGAAAGTAACGAGGATTTACACCCTGTGCTTGGTAACTACATTATCCTCAAAAAATGCAAAGACATTTATTCGCTCATTGCACATGCAAGGGACGGCTCTATAAAGGTTTCAGCGGGCGAGGTTGTTTCCGAAGGGCAGATGTTAGGAGAAGTAGGCCACTCTGGTAATTCCACAGCTCCTCATCTTCACTTTCAGCTCATGGACAGGCCGAATTTACTTGAGGCGAAAGGTTTGCCTTGTTGTTTCAATAATTACAAGCTGTATAAACAAGGGGAATGGGTGTCTATAATGAATGGCATACCGGGAAGACGGGAACGCATTCATGCATAACAAGTCGGTCAAGTCGACTCCGGGCCTAGGGCCCTGCGTGGGACGACTGGCTTCACCGTTAGAGCAACTGAGAACTATGAATGACTCTACTGAAATCTTTTTAACTACCGTAAAGGAGTTTTGCCATTGGGCTGAATCAACTCCGAAATCTGAGGAAGATGAAGTAAAAATAGCGATAAAACTGCTGGCCGACCTTTATTCGAGTGCTCTCAATTTACCCAAAGGTGGTGTTAACTCAGAAATTGATCCCAATAGAATTTCCTCTGAGGAGTGGGGAAAAATTCTTAAACGATTTGCAGCACTTCCTTTTAACTATTATTCCGTGTTTTTAAACCCCAATTCACTTGAGAAAAGTGAGACGGGGATAGGCAACCTTGCGGATGATCTGGCAGATATTTACAGGGATTTAAGAGTAGGTCTTGACCTGTACGAAAATAGACACGTCAAATACGCCATTTGGAATTGGCGGTTTAGCTTCAATGCACATTGGGGGCAACATGCCGTATCTGCTTTGCAAGCATTGCACATTTACGCCTCAGACGAGGGAATTGAGCTCTAACCATTAAATCAAGCGGTTCGCGCGACAAGCGCGTCCGCTTATCACCAACCGTTATGAGAACAACATGAAATCAATCTTCGCGTATTGCTTTACAGTCCTGCTTTTAATCGCTGTTCTGGTAGGCTATTTATCGGTTTTTTCAGTAGGGGAAAATGACATCGTTGTAGTATTTCAACCCGGGGAAGCCCCAACAAGAGTCTATGATAAACCAGGATATTACTTCAAAATACCCCTTGTTCAGAGGCTAGCATTTTTTCATAAGGGTTTTTTCAAACGTCACATTAAAACAGAAATCAGAACAAAAGATGGCCATCTATTGAAGCTAAATTCAGTACTGCAATATAAAATCTCGGATCCCGTTGAATACATCAAGTTTAGGGATAATGCATATCTCCTTATTGATGAATCAGTTTCAAAAACTCAAAGATTTATTTTTGAGAAGCACAGTCTTTCTGATATCGCACCACGACTTCTTAGCCCCGAGACTAAAGATCAAGAGTTCATAAATCAATTAGTCCAATATAAGATTGAAAAAGAATTGGCTGTTGACCTTCAAGCAATAGGATTAAAGGTGATCACCATAAAAGTTAAAGCAGGTACCACCTAATAAAAAAATATTCCAGCGGAGATTTAAACGAATCCGCTTAAATTCACCGTTATAATCATGAATAGAAAGAACGGCAATTGAGAAGGACTATCTTAGTCGTAGCAATTATATGTCTATTTTCAGCCAGCTCAATTTATGCTGAATGTGATGATAGTTTAAATGAATTGTTCGCAGGAAATCACTGTACAAAAATCAGAACATATAAAAGTGTTAAGCTAACAAATAAACCGATATTACTAGTTGCATTACATGGGGACTCTCCGTTTAACAATCCAGGGTACCAGTATCGCTTTGCTCAAATAGCCGCTAAAAAGGGTTCCAATTTGATTTCTATTGGAATGCTAAGACCAGGTTATACTGATCCTTCGGGAAGAACTTCGGATGGTGTCAAAGGAGAGGCTATTGGTGACAACTATGATGAAAAACGCGTGAATCAACTCGCCCAAGCAATCAAAGAGCTTAAAACGCTATACTCTCCATCGACAGTGATATTGGCGGGACATTCAGGTGGAGCCGCTATCACAGCAAATATTATCAGTTTATTTCCTTCGCTAGTTGATCATGCTTTTATCGTTTCTTGCCCCTGCGATGTCAATGCCTGGCGAGAAGATATGTACGCATTGACGAACAAATCAATATTCAAAGGAAACATCGACGCATTATCTCCCATCGACCTGGTTGACCGATTGAGTAAAAGAACCACTCTTTCAGTTTTTGTTGGAAAAGACGATAAAGTTGCAATGCCATATTTGAGCGAAAAATACAAAGAAGCTGTTGCAAAAAAAGGCTTAAAAGTTTCACTCACATTGATAGAGGGGCAACATGACATATTTCTTAATCCAGTCATCATGGATGAACTCACTGGAATCATGATGGAATATGACAAGGCCTATTCCGCCGACGCAGAAAATCCCACGGTGGATTAGTCAGGTTAGCCTCAAAGGAGTTATTTTTTGACGTTGGAAGAAGCCAAGATAGCCGCATCGATCATCCAATCGTTTGTGCTTACGGCAGCCGCTCTCGTTGGTGGGATATGGGCTCTCTATAGGTTTTATTCAATGCGCAGCATTGAGAAAGCAAAGGCTGATCTGAAGAAAGTTCAGAATGAACTTCTTACTCGGGGAATTATTGAGATAGACATCCTTTTTTCTACAATGGTTGCGGAATCGAGCTATTTAATCATCACCGTTATGGCGAAAAATATCGGTGCGGGAGATGAAATCATCAACATTATGGAGAGTGAAGTAACGGTTTCATCGGTCTTCACAGACGAGGGAGGTGAAGTCAAGCCAGGAACGCCTCAGGCTGCAAGTTACCTTTTGCCTGAGCTTGAATTGATCGGCGAGACGATCTCACCGTCTCAAACATCTAAATTCCCGTTTATTGTTCCACTTGCTCACGACGGTGTTTATTTAGTCAATGTACAACTTTCCGGGTCACCGAAAGAGACCGTTTACCATGAGAAAGTCTTTGTCGACTCTGGCCTTAACCCAGGGGACCAAACGATGTGGGGACGTCAGGCTTACTATGAATTTAAGGCGGACTCAAGCGAGACGGAGGGTTCCCCTCGGTAGAGTAGACACGCCTATCGAAACTCGCACAAAAAAGCCCAGGGTTTTGGCCCTGGGCTTTTTTATGTCTTATTTGGGGGTGACTTCCAGCCCCGCATCCTTCGGCAGCTTGATCACCGCATCCGCTACATCCGGCAGGATCTTCTGAACCTTCTCAGAAAGCTCTATCGACCCTGTCTCCATCGGAGATCTGACCCCCGGTGGGATATTGGTCAAAAAACACCGGAAGCGCGCCATTGATTTAGCGTGTACTATTTAGACATGAGCCATTCAACGTTTTCCGCACGTATACGCGCAATCATTACCCTTCTGGTCCTAATTTCGTCTTTTCCGGCTTATGCCGAAGTGAAGGCCCCCCGCGGGGAAATGGCCGGTATCTGGGATATTGTGGATGAGGGCCATAATAAGTATGACGAATTATCGCTGTCCATCTCCCATCAACATATAGGGATCGGATACCGTTCCGCCGACAAACCCCTTTTTGCAACCGGTCTTGTACGAAAGCCCGGGTCAAAAACTCTGAGCGAGGCGAGTGCCAGGCCATATGTAGGAGACGACGGCACTGTCACCATGAAATTTGGACAGTTTGAATATAACGGCCAGTCTTCGGTTGAGTATTCCGTGAAACCGACGGCTGACCCCGATACTCTCGTTGGAACGTGGAGCTATGACGGAAAGAGTTTGCGCAATGCCAGCGGGAAATCGGTATGGCGTAGAAGACCCCCGATTCACATCGATTCGATTTACTTCGAAACACCTTCACCAGAGGCAGAAGGTCAGTACATTCGACACAGTGCAAAACCCGGTGAAGGAATCCTTGAAATCCCGCAAGCACGAACCCGTGGGAACCTGACCATCACCATCCTCGGAGATCGAATGGCAGGCGGACATAACCTGCTTATCGATGTCCCTGGGGAGACGTTCAAAACGCGCGACCGGGGGTGGCTGTGCGAGAATGGGGCCCATCATGATTACGGCGATGAGTGGCGCAAGTGTGGCAGCACGAAAACCCTGGGTGACGGGGTTATAGGGCTTCGGTTTATGATTCGCTCCCAAAAGGCCTGGGCTTTGGGGAGTCATACCATATGGCTGGATGGTCAGCCGATGGGGATCAGAATCATTAGCGCCGAGGAGGCCGCTCGAAAGGAAACCCTACGCCGGAACAAGCCCGAACTCGTCTTTCTCAACAGCTATAAACGTCCACGCGACAAGGCCGAGTTTGCTTACGGTGACACCTTTTTTCTGCGGGTGAAATACCTGCGTGCCCCGGACTCTCCGCCCACGCAGGTCACCCTTGAATGGCAGGGAAAGAGCGCTTCGGTGGACGTCTTCCCTGAGAAAGACAAGGACACCGAATTTACCAGCAAAGGGCTGGTATTTGAATACGGCGAGCCTGCGGTGTTCAGGCAGGAGGGAGAGTCACCATGAGGAGGATGATTTCTTCTTTGCTGTTTGTCTCTTTATGGTGCCTTCCTGCGGTCGCACAGGATGATTGGCAGGCAACAGAATGGGAAGCCCTCCATCAGGAGAAAAAGGCCCTCGAACAAAAACAAAAAGAACTGGAGAAGCGGCAAAGGTTTGGGGACCCGTTTTCCTTTTCATCGCGCACAGAGGAAGCGAGAAGGATACAGACACGGTTAAAAGAGATCGAAGAACAGTGGGACGATGCCCTGTACCGACAGATTCTGCTTGAGCAGGGTCCGGCAGAAACTTTAAAGGTATCAGATAGTGCCGGGATGTTCCCGCCCTACCTTCGTGCGGTCCGGGTCACAGATGCCAACGGAGACGTCTACTACGATGCCTATTTGAAATCTCCGGATCTATCCGGCAATACGGAGCTTATCGAGAAAGGCCTGGAGGTCTACGTTCTTCACCAATATCACAAAGCCATGATGAAGGAGATAAAACGGACCGAGAAAAACTATATCGATGTTACCAACAGGTACATCCGAATGCTAGAGGACTATAATTTTAACCTTCAAGCGAGCGCCTTCATCAAGGGGATTATTACCGGGCTTGCTACCTATATAAAAAGCAAAGGGAGCGGTATTTCGGTCTTTGTCGATGCAGGCGATAAGTTTCTAAGTACAGCGCAGTATGCGTTTTTCCGTGACTCTTTGGGCAATAACTTTGCCGTGACATTCCCGAATTACCCGGCAGAGCTTTTAAGGCAGCAAGACAGCCTGAAAGGTGACCCGCTGGAATGGGTAAAAGCAGAAATTCAAGCCGCACAGGACGGCCGTGATCCGGATTTTGGGGATTCGCCGTTGCAGGGACACGGCTCCTATTCGCTGGGAGAGTATGCGGAACAGCTTGCCTGGTATTGGTGGGGCGTGGCCAAAAAGAAGAAGTCTACCCGCGAGACCCTTAAGGGGGCCATCAAGGAAGGCACGAAACAGCTGAATGAATACCTGGCGATGGAGACAGCCGAACGGGCAGTCGCTGAGCTTAAGGGCAAGACAAGTCGGGAGTATCTGACCAGTGGCATAAGAAGTATAGCTGTTGACGCAGCCGCCGCCGGGATCATCGATCTGTTGGACCAATCAGAGGACGCCTTCTTCGAGGCCGCAACAGCCGAAATTGAATGGTACGTCCTCCGACGGAAATATCACTTCACCTACGCCAAATTACGCGCACTTGAGGCCGTGCTGGATCAGAGGTTTCGCGAATACCAACAACTCTTGAAGCAGGCCGCACTTGAGACTTTACCCGGGCGGAAATGGGGGGGGATTCCGAGCAAACGGCTGAAGGCCAGCTATTCGGGAGAACGATATACCTTGCATTTGAAGTTCAATGAAGAGGTGAAGTTAGAGGAATTCAAAATGGTCGGTGTTCCGAGTCACTCTTTGACCAATGATTTCAGATCCTGGCGACTCAGCGCGTACAGCCCCACGACCAAGACGATTGACGAGGAAAAGATTTATCATGACGAATACACCATAACGTTCACCTACAAACGGCCACAGCAGCCTCCCCCTGTCGGAGACAAACTCGAAGAGATCAAGATTTCTATCAAGGCGTTCGATCGCGATGGCAATGAGCTGGACTCAGAACCGGCGACCATTCCGCAATATACTTTGAATGTTGAATACAACCCGTATTACGATCCCGTCAAAAACCCCAAGGTGTATGAAAAAATACGCCATAGGTGGGAGCTTTATGAACCTGGAAATGACACCAAACACAGGCTAAAAGCCATCGACCCTATGGCTGTACGGGTAACGCTGGAAGGGGCCGCAGAAAAAACCCTGAAAATTTACTAGGACAAGGGATCAGATCTTACCGTGACAGAACTGGGAAAGCTGGAGGTAGCGAAAATACTCTCAACGGTCCAACAAAAAAGCCCAGGGTTTTGACCCTGGGCTTTTCGTTTTCTTATTTGGGGGTGACTTCCAGTCCCGCATCCTTGAGCAGCTTGATGACCTCATCCGCTACATTGGGAAGGATCTTCTGAACCTTCTCAGAGAGTTCCATCGATCCGGTTTCCATCGAATCGGGGATGACACCAACCAGCTTCACCACATCCGGCGTATGACCGCGCATTTCGCAGATCATCAGCATCTCCTGCAGCCCCAACTGGTGGGGGGACAGCTTGACAGGGATGGAGTTGGCGCGGATATCATCACCGTCGTAGAGGTGAATACTTCCGGTCTCGCCTTCCATCTCCAGGGCGTCGACGATGATAACAACTTCGGCATCTTCAAACTTGTGCGCCGCCATCAGCCCCAGAGTGCCGGCGTCGAAGAATTCGACAGCCTCGGAGGTGTAGTGCTCTTCCAGATAGTTCACCAGATGGACGCCGATACCTTCATCGGCATAGAGCAGGTTCCCTGCTCCAAAGATCAAACCACGCATGGTTGGCCTCGTTTCCTTTAAATGACGAAAAACGGGGGCGGACACCCGGTCCGCCCCCGCAGAGTGTTGCTTTATTGCGCCGGATTACAGCGCCTTGACCTTGACGTACTCCTTGCCTTCGGGGTTCACGGTGTGAATCGCGCAGGCGAGGCAGGGGTCGAAGGAGTGGATAGTCCGCAGGACTTCCAGAGGCTTCTCGGGATCGGCAATCGGGTTGTCGATCAGGGAAGCTTCGTAGGGCAGCATCACGCCGCCTTCGGCCTTGGGACCGGCGTTCCAGGTCGAAGGAACAACGGCCTGGTAGTTCTTGATCTTGCCGTCTTCGATAACGATCCAGTGGGACAGGGTGCCACGGCAGGCTTCGTGGAAGCCAACACCTTTGTGCTCACCCGGTGCGTTGAGGTCGTAATCGTTGTTGACATACTCTTTGTCGCCTTTGGCGAGGTTGTTGATGAGCATGTCGGTGAACTCCAGAGCCATGTCGGCCATGTAAGCGCAACGGATGGCGCGGGCAGCGTGACGGCCCATGGTGGAGTGCAGCTTGTCCAGACCGATGCCGACCTGACCGGCGACGAAGTCGGTGTAGCCCTTGATCTTCTCGTTACCGGCAAGGTAAGCGGCGAAGACGTTGGCCAGAGGACCGACCTGAACCGGCTCGTTGTCGAGCAGCGGGGACTTACACCAGGAGTACTTGCCTTCGTCCTGGAAGTCAGTGTAGTTCGGCTTGGTTTCGCCGTCGTAGGGGTGCAGGTTAGTTGCACCTTCGTACCAGGCGGAAGCGACGGACTCGGTGATCTTGGTGCGGATCAATGGGTCGTCGTTGGTCTTGATTTCCTGGAAGGTACCCAGGTCGCCGCCCTTGATGAAGCCACCCTGTAGGGCGAAGCTGGAGTTCTTGCTGTCCAGCGGGAACTCGGGAACGGCCAGGTAGTTGGTAACACCGGCGCCGTAGTTGAACCAGTCTTTGTACTTGGAGGCCACAGCGATGACATCCGGTACGTAGACCTTGTGAACGAACTCGCGGATCTCACCCAGCAGGGTCTTGATTTCAGCGATGCGCTGGATGTTCAGAGCAGCGATACCGTCCATGTTCACAGCGGTAGCCACACCACCGACACACAGGTTCTGGATGTGGGGGTTCTTACCACCCATGATCGCGTTGACCTGAGCGGCCTTACGCTGAATCTCCAGAGCGCGCAGGTAGTGGGCGAACGCCATCAGGTTCTCTTCGGGGCTCAGCTTCATTTCGGGATGGCCCCAATAGCCGGAGCTGAAGATACCCAGGTTGCCTTTGTTCACGAAGCCGGCAAGACGCTCTTTAACGGCACGGAACTCGGCGATGGAGTTGGCCGGGTAGTCCGAGATGGACTGAGCCAGCTGAGCGGTCTTGCGGGGATCGGCTTCCAGAGCCGAAACGATGTCGACGAAGTCCAGCGCGGACAGATGATAGAAGTGAACAATGTGATCCTGCAGCGCGTGGCTGGCCATGACCATGTTCCGGATCATCTGAGCGTTGAAGGGGATTTCGACCTTCAGCGCATCTTCAACCGAGCGGATGGACGAGATCGCGTGAACGGTGGTGCAGACGCCGCAGAAGCGCTGGACGAAGAACCAGGCGTCGCGGGGGTCGCGGCCGATCAGCATGTTCTCAATACCACGCCACATCTGGCCGGAAGACCAGGCCTTCTTTACCTTGCCGCCGTCGACTTCAACGTCGATCCGCAGGTGACCCTCGATGCGCGTGATCGGGTCGACAACAATCCTTTTAGCCATAATATTGTCTCCTTAACTTATTCAGTCGTATCTGTTCGTTAAGCGTGTTTGCCGTGCGGCTTGGCCATGATCGGCAGCAGCTTGACCAGCGTGATGTAGAGCAGGATCTCCAGGCAAATAAAGCTCAGGGTGATCATGAACTCCGGAATCGACGGGAAGTACTTGTAGCCATTCAACGGGGTGTACCCGATGGTGTAGGCGTTAAAGCGGTACCAGCCGCCACCCAGCAGGAAGAACGTCGCTGCCAGGAACATCTGACGCAGGTTCGGTTTGACGCTGTTCTTCAGCAAGACCACCGCACCGATCGCAAGACAGAGGATCTCCCCCCAGAAGTTGATGGCAAAGACATCAAATCCGAAGGCGTGACCCAGAGCGCCGCGAGCGATCAGGTCGTAGAAGCGGATCGCAAACCAGACAGCCGTGACCCAGAACACAAACTTGGACAGGCCGGCGGTTTCCTTGATCTCGAACGGACGGCCGAAGCCGACCGAAGAGGCGATCGCCTCGAAGATAACGATGGCGAAACCCAGGTACAGCGCGTTGAGCAGGAACAACAGCGGCAACCAGCCGGTCTGCCACAGCGGATGCACCTTGTGTCCAGCTGTGATCATCAGCGCACCCAGAGAAGACTGGTGCATCGTCGGCAGGGTAATCCCGATGCAGACGAAGATGAACAGGATCGGGTTCAGGATGTTGTAGATCTTGTCACTGATGCGACCTACAAAGGCAAAGTTCGCCCAGAAGCCTTTGTACTTCTGATCCTTCAGCCGCTCCAGCAGGGACGGCAGGAATTCGATGATCAGCACCACGTTGTAGGACATAACGCAGAGGGCCACTTCCAGCATCGCGGAGTCGAAGTTCCAGCGAGCAGGGATGAAGAAGCCGTACATGTTCCAGTAACGGGCGAGGTCAACAACAACCGAAAGGCCGGCGAACATGTACCCGAACATCGAGGTCAGGATCGCCGAACGGATCAGCGGATGATACTGCATCCGGTTGAAGATATAGGTTGTAATAGCGATGGCATAACCACCGCAGGCAAAAGCGGTCCCGGTCGCAACGTCATAGGTGATCCAGATCCCCCAGGGGAAACCCTGGCTCAGATTGGACACCGCCGTCAGACCGTAGACGAACCGCATTCCGATGAAAAAGAAGCCAACGGCAACGACAAGCGCCAAAAAGAAAAACAATGGCGTAAACAGCTTGCCGCGCTGAATGGCAAATTCGTCAGCATGTGCTCCCATGAGTCCGTACCTCCCTATTTGTGCTTCTTACCGTTCCGCCAGGCGATAAACGCCAGGGTCCCGAACAGGACGGGCGGAGCGATAAAGCCCTTGTACACAGTGTGCTGGATCGTCTTACACAGAGCGGCAGGACTTTGCTTGCCCAACGTGGGATAGCCGATCTTTTCCAACGGTACGTGAGACAGCACCAGGTAGTTGAAACCGCCGATCTCTTCTTCACCGTAGAGGTGATCGATGTAGAGATCCGGATGCTGCTTCATCCGTTCCTTTGCGATCTTCAGCAGATCCGACCGCTTGCCGTAGATAACGGCTTCGTTCGGACAGGCTTCGGTACATGCCGGCTGACCTTTGGTCTTCAGGTTGGTCTCGTAGCACATATCGCATTTGGTCAGCAGCGGGAACGGACGGTCCATTTCGAACTTGGGCACGTCAAAGGGGCAGCTGATCATGCAGTAACGGCAACCGCAGCAGGTGTCGGTCCAGTAGACGATCCCGTTTTTGGGATCCTTCTTCATGGCGTCGACGGGGCAGGCGGTCACACAGCCCGGCTCACCACAG
>JANQIN010000081.1 GCA_028282145.1 Thermodesulfobacteriota bacterium
TGCTGTGCGTTCCCGTTACCAGCTTCAGCGTCACCGAACAGCATCTGTACCGTCGTCAAACCGGCGATACGGGACATGACTTCGCTTTGAGCTACAGCCGGGGACCGGATGTGGCCATTGAAGTCTCCTCCGATTCGGGGAACGAACGGGCCCGATGCGATGCCGATGGGGGAACCCAGCGCTGGATGCTGGAAAACGGTCAACAACAGACCAGGGTCCAGGTGATCCGGCAAAAAAACACGCTTCATCTTTCCGGCACACTGGCCGGCAAGGATATCTTGAAGACCCTTCAACTCGACGAGGCCCCCTGGTATCAATTTCTCAGCTGGTCGTTGCGGGATTTTCTTCGCTCCCAGCAAAAGAAGACCACTTTCTGGTCTCTACGGCCGGAGACGATGAAAGCCTATAAAATGGAGGCGGAGAATCTGGGTGCCACAACCATTGTCCAAAGGGGGGAGAGCCGTTCTGCGCTCCAGGTGCGGATTCGGCCAACGGGCCTTTTCTCTTCATTCTGGCATGGCGACTACTGGTTTGAACCGACTCGCCTGAACTTTCTTCGCTACGAGGCGGTCCACGGACCTCCCGGAACTCCGAAGACCCGGATTGAACATCTGAAAACTCTGCCCCTCCCGTGACCATCCGCGATGGAAGCCCCATCACGGATGGATCCGTTGATGACACATTCTGTTTTTTGCGGTTCACCCTCCCCTGGGCTCGAACCGGCTGCAGCTAGCGAAGAGCGTCTTCCAACAGCTCGTTGACCTTGTTCCAGTTCACCACATCCCACCAGGCCTGGATGTAGTCCGGACGACGGTTCTGGTAGCGCAGGTAGTAGGCGTGCTCCCAGACATCCAGTCCCAGGATAGGAGTGCCGCCGTAGCCCTCCACTCCTTTCATCAGCGGATTGTCCTGATTGGCGGTGGAAGCCACACAGAGGTCGCCCTGACTGTTGGTGACGATCCAGGCCCAACCGGACCCAAAGCGCGTTTCCGCTGCCTGGTTAAATGTGTTCTTCAAAGTGACAAGGTCGCCGAAGGTCTTGCGAATCGACTCGGCAACGGTCCCTTCGGGACGGCCTCCTCCCGGTGTCATAATCTCCCAGAACAGGCAGTGATTGTAATAGCCCCCTCCCTGGTTGCGAATCGCACCCCGGACTTGCTCCGGAACCTTATCCAGTTGGTCAAACAGATGCAACAGATGGGTATCCTGAAGATCCGGCTGCCCTTCCAAAGCAGCATTCAACTTATTGGTATAGGCCGCATGGTGTTTGCTGTGGTGGATCTCCATGGTGGTGGTATCGATCGTCGGCTCCAGTTCATGGACAGCGTAGGGGAGCTCGGGTAACAGATACTGGCCTTTCTCATTGCGTACGATCATTTTTCCCTCCCAGGACGAAGCCTGGCTTCATCCGGACGCAGGCGGCAAAAAAGCCGACCTGCGTGAAGGTTTTTGATCCCCAGACCGGAAACAAAGCACATCGGTAATCGCTACCGATACAGATCAAATTTGGTAGCCTTAGTATACGCCTTGAACCTGTTTCGGGGACAGCCCCGGAAAGGAGAAATCGATGGGTCTTCTTGTGGAAGGTCAATGGAAGGATCAATGGTATGACACCCGCGCCACCGGAGGACGGTTTGTCCGTCAGGAAAGTGCGTTCAGGAATCGGGTGGACCCGGATCAGAACGGTCGGTTTCCGGCAGCAGCCGACCGTTATCATCTGTATGTCAGCCTGGCCTGCCCCTGGGCACATCGCACCCTGATCGCCAGACACCTGAAAGGGTTAACGGGGATCATCCCGGTTTCGGTGGTCGACCCCTACATGGCCAAACACGGATGGTCCTTCACATTAACCCATGTGGATCCCCTGTACGGCAAGGAGCACCTGCACCAGATTTATACCCTCGCCCGACCCGACTACACCGGGCGGGTCACTGTTCCGGTTCTCTGGGACCGACAGGCCGAAACGATCGTCAATAACGAGTCGTCCGAAATCCTCCGTATCTTCAATCGCAGCTTTGACCGCTGGGGCAATCCGGAGGTCGACCTCTATCCCGAAGAACTCCAACCGGAGATCGATGAAATCAATACCGAGATTTACGACCGGATCAACAACGGGGTCTATAAATGCGGTTTCGCCACCGATCAAGCGGTCTACGAGGAGAACCTGCATCGCCTGTTTGAAGGGCTGGATCGTCTGGAGGAGCGCCTGTCAAGACAACGGTACCTGACGGGGAACCGACTCACCGAAGCCGACATCCGCCTCTTCACAACCCTGGTCCGGTTCGATCCGGTGTATGTCGGACACTTTAAATGTAATATCAAGCGTATTATCGATTATCCGAATTTATGGGAATATTTAAGAGACCTTTATCAGACGGATGGTTTTGGCGATACGGTGGACTTCGATCATATCAAGCAGCACTACTACCGAAGCCATGACACCATCAATCCGACCGGCATCGTTCCCCTGGGACCCGAAATCGATTTCTCAGCCCCTCATCAGCGGCATCGCCTGGTCTGATTTTCCTCCGCATAGGGTCGGCCTGCTATGTTATCCTCAGGCCATCAACAGCGGAGTCACCGGATGAGCTTTGCCCAAAATGCCCTGGTCGTCGGCCTGATCGGGCTCGCCTATTATCATTTTCGCCTCTTCAGTCTCCTGAGGGAGAAGCACCCCTCCCTTTTCTGGTGGGATTTCCCTGGCGTTTTGCAAATCTTCCGACAGGAGTTGGCCACTCTGACCGACCCGGTGGAAAGACGACGTCACCAGAAAATTCTGAACGGATTCTACTTCTGCCTGCTGTACATTCTTGTGGCACTGGGGTTCCTCATTTTCCACTAAATTGCCTTTTTTATCTTTTTTTCTTGCAATACCTGACCATTATGGTTACATATAAGCAATCCATACACTCCTCTCTCGAACAATGGCGGTTGAAAGGGCCCCCGGAAACGGGGGCCCTTTCATATTCAAGGAAACAGGTACGCAGGAAAATCATGCATCAGGTTCTTATCGTCGGCGGAGGGTTTGCCGGCCTCAATGCGGCAAAAGCCCTGGGCAACAAAAAGGGCATCCAGGTCACTCTGATCGATCGTCGAAATCACCACCTCTTCCAACCTCTGCTCTATCAGGTCGCCATGGCGGGCTTAAGTCCGGCAGAGATTGCGGCCCCGATACGGAACATCCTGGCGGGCTACCGGAATGTCCGGGTTCTGCAGGAAGAGGCCACCGGAATCGACCTGCAAAAGAACCGGCTCCTGACCAACAATGGAGAACTCTCCTACGACTCCCTGTTGATCGCCTGCGGTGCTGAAGATACGTATTTCGGTCACAACAACTGGGAGGAACATGCCCCCGGGTTGAAATCGATCGAACAGGCAACAGAGATCCGCCGCCGGGTTCTCACCGCCTTTGAAACCGCCGAGCGTTGCAGCGACCGTGAAGAACAGAAGAAACTGCTGACCTTTGTGGTGATCGGGGGTGGTCCCACCGGGGTTGAGCTGGCCGGTGCCATCGGTGAAATGAGCCGATTTACTCTGGCCAGGGAATTCCGCAATATCGACCCCACCCTGACCCGGGTCCTGCTGGTGGAAGCCGGTGCTACGATCTTGCCGACCTTCTCCGAGAAGTTGCGACGTCGTGCCATGCGTGATCTGGAACGCCTGGGTGTCCAGGTCTGGACTTCCAGCCGTGTCAGCAATGTCGACGCCCTCGGTGTGAATATCGGCGGCGAACGGATCTGCACCCGGACCGTCCTCTGGGCTGCCGGGATTCGTGCAGCACGATTCGGCGACAAACTGGACACGGAGAAAGACAACATGGGGCGCCTTAAGGTGAACGGCGACCTGAGCCTTCCGGGCTCCCCCAACGTTTTTGTGGCGGGAGATCAGGCCCTGAGCCTGAGGGAAGACGGCTCGGCCCTTCCCGGAGTCGCACCTGTGGCCTTTCAGCAGGGGACATTTGTCGGGAAAACCATCCTGCGGGACCTGAAAGGCAAACCCCGGGCCGATTTCAGCTACTGGGACAAGGGGCAGATGGCCACCATCGGAAAAAGTCGGGCCATCGTTGAAACCAACAGCCTGAAACTCAGTGGTTTTTTTGCCTGGGTCGCCTGGCTGCTGGTTCATATCTACTATCTCACCGGCTTCAAGAACCGGTTTTTCGTCACCCTCCAGTGGGCCTGGTCCTATCTCACCTACCGTCGCGGTGCCCGGCTGATCGTCAATAAAGAATGGCGTACCTGCCAAGATGAAACTCGGGAATGACCCCGTGAAAATCTGACAAACTTTGCTAGCCTTAAGATGTACCTGAAACGGATATACCGAAAGGCCTTAACCACGGGAGGCATTCGATGCGCATCACCTGGATTTTGATTGTTCTGACGCTTTTCCTTTTCCTGAGCGGCTGCAGTTCGACCTCGTCCGACTCGGGCAAGGCTGCAGAACCCCAGTTGACACTGCTCTATTTTGACGCACCCTGGTGCGCTCCCTGCCAGGGAGTGAAGTCGACCCTGCCCGAGGTGCTGCAGAGTCAACCGGAGACGTTCCAGTTGAAGCAGGTCGATGTCGATCGACAACCGGATCTCGCAAAAACTCATGCCGTTGATACCATCCCTGCCCTGGTCCTGATCGACGAATCGGGAGAACGGGGCCGCCTGGTCGGCCAGACATCCGTAGCCCGGCTGGATGATTTTTTTCAACAGGCCATGGTTCAGCATTAGACGGTGAGATTTCGGCCCCTCCTCCGGGGTCGAATCCCACTTGCACTTTGCTTTTCCCCTCCCTAAGATAGGCCTTCCACATGACCGAGAGGACACACAGGCCTTGAAAAAACTTTCACGATTTGGCGAAAAATATACCCAGGACGCCGGCATTCTTTCTCTGATGGAAGATCTCGGCAATGCCCTTGCCCATGGCGGGGAAGACATGATCATGATGGGAGGGGGCAATCCCGGTCACATCCCTGAAGTGGAAGAGCTGCTTCTCGATCGCATACGGCAGATCCTGGAAGACCGCAAAGACCTGCAGCGCCTGATCGGGATCTACGACCCTCCGCAAGGCGAAAAAGTCTTTATCGGGGCGCTGGCCCGTCTGCTGAACAAGGAGTTCGGCTGGGATCTGACCGAAAAGAACATTGCCCTGACCAACGGCAGTCAGTCGGCCTTTTTCATGCTGTTCAATATGCTGGCCGGTGAGTTCAGCGACGGGAGCCGCAAAACCATCCATTTCCCTCTGGCACCCGAATATATCGGTTATGCCGACGCCGGTCTGACCGAACCGTTTTTTACGGCAACACCGCCCCGCATCGAAATGTTGGGGGACCATCAGTTCAAATACCGGGTCGATTTCGAGCAGTTGAAGATCGACGACTCCACCGCCGCTCTCTGTGGCAGCCGTCCCACCAACCCGACCGGGAATGTTCTGACCGACGACGAAATTCGCCAACTGGACCGCCTGTGCAAAGAAGCGGACATTCCACTGATTATCGACAGCGCCTACGGCACTCCGTTTCCGAACCTGGTGTATACCGAAGCCACCCCTTTCTGGAACGAGAACATCATCGTATTGATGAGTCTCTCCAAACTGGGAATGCCGGCAGCGCGTACCGGAATCGTTATCGCCAACGAGGAGACAATCCAGGCCCTGGCCAGCGTTAATTCCGTGCTGAATCTCACCACCGGGTCCTTCGGTGCTTTGTTGGCCCAGGGGCTGGTGGAAAGCGGGGATATTATCCGCCTCAGCAATGAGAAGGTACGCCCTTACTACCAGAAAAGAGCGACGGCTGCAGCGGCCTACTTTGAATCGATCGCGGCAGGCCTTCCTTACCGGATTCATCGCCCGGAAGGGGCGATGTTTCTCTGGTTCTGGTTTGAAAACCTGCCGATTTCCAGCATGGAACTGTACCAACTGCTGAAAGACCGGGGCGTTCTGGTCGTTTCCGGCCACTATTTCTTCCCCGGTATTGAGGGGGAGTGGCAGCATATGCAGGAATGCCTCCGGGTGACCTACACCCAGGAAGAAGAAAAGGTGCAAAAAGGGCTGGATATTCTGGCCGAAGAGGTCCGTCGAGCCTACGACGAAAGTTAGCCATCTCCCACCCACTCATCGAATTCGCATACACCTTACGAAGGCCCCAACCCATATGCGAGTCATTGGGCTCCGTTCAATGGATTGAAAAAGCAGGTGAAAGGAAACAGAGGGAGCTGAATACACGCGTTGGTGAATGTGACGACGTACGCCTGCCTAATGAGTCTCATTGTTCGAAAGAATACAGGCCGGGCATCCGTCTAAGACGGACTCCCGGCCAGCGAATGGGCCATCCGCATATTCCGCACGATTCTCCCTTCGCCAGTTCAGTAAGGGCGGAAGGCGTGGTCTAGTCGTTAGCAAGTACAGTTCTCCTGCTTTGCTATTGCCGGAGAAAAGTAAACCGCCACACTGTCCTCATACACAGAGTTATTCGGTCCGTTGACGTGTAAACGTAAGAGCCAGAAAACACGTTAAGGAGGAGCAGGAAACCAAACATCATGGCAACGGGACAACTATTTTCCATCTTTGTCCCCCAAGCTATTCTCAATCTATTCAGACTGTGAACTTTTGCGCATCTTGATTCTCTTAAAAGCCACCAGTCAGGCCCTTATTGGCACCTCCACTCGTAAATCTCGGTATCTGCCGGGTACCAACGGCACTGATGGCTACTGTATTTACCGCAAGGTTCATAACCCGATTTTGAGACATAGCATCTTTCGCCATACACAATATCCGGACTTGCGTGATTGTCATACACGCTTGGCGGGCTATAGGTCGACCAATAGGCCTTATAGTTCGGAGAGAGGTATTGCCCACCGCCTGCGTTATTGAAACAACGCCAGTCGGTGAAGGTTTTCTCCTTCCCCTCATAGGTGCTCCGATAGTATGGGCTGGAAAATGTCAAGTCCGGGTTTGTTCCGATGGTGTGGACATGGGTCCGAACCTTTACCCATTTCCCGCCAGGGAAACGGACATCTTTATAAGCCTTCTGGCCTGTTTTGTCTGTCGCCACAACCCGAGTGCTGCCGCAGCACGTATCAACATTCCCAACAACCCCTGTCGTACTGTTTATCGTGCCGCAACTACCTTCCAGCGAGTAACTGTATTCGGGAAAACCACTTGAAGCCTCATAGACACTCTCCTCCCGAATTTCATCCGGTCCATCCAGCTTCAACAACTTAGGGCCAGCCCCCCTGCCACCGACTTCACACCCCTCCTTATATTTTTCAGGCTGAATATCCCCTGCCAAGGCCACACACGGCACGAAAAGAAAAGCCGTAAAAACCATCAAAAACCGAATCAACATCTTCCGCTCCCAGTCTTATCAAACCCTCATAAACTACAAAAAAAAAACGAGCCTACTGCGTACCTGATGCATCAGACAAAAATCGCCCAACCCCGGGCATCGCTCCGTAAAAACCCGAACTCCCGATCAGGAAGGGACACATTTCCTTCTTATTTTCCCATGTCGACACGGTAGACCTTTGGTCGGTCCCAGTGGCACCCACTCACTCCAAATCCGATGCGACTTCCGGCATGAAAGGCCGAAAGAATACTCGATAGCATTCCATCGCCACCGGTGGTGTTCAGCTTAAAAGCAACCCTATTCTGGTTACTGTAGACACACGATTCACTATCCGAAAAGCTCTTATCGACTG
>JANQIN010000131.1 GCA_028282145.1 Thermodesulfobacteriota bacterium
CAAATAGGCCATGGGGCCGACCCGGTACCCCTGAGAACGGCCTGAACCGTGTTCCAAGGGGATGGGAAGGATGGGTAGACCGCAAATTTCCTCCGGTGCCTCGAGGATCCGGGGGAGAAGACGCGGCGTCCAACTGCTGTTTTCCCGTGGTTGAAAAATATACCGAAACGTGCGTGTCAAACCCTCGATCGTACGACTGTCACCGTAAATCGGGATGGCAGGCTCCCCCCGTCGATTGAAACTTCGGAGATCGTCAATACCATGGACGTGGTCGGCATGGCTGTGAGTATACAGGACTGCGTCGATCTGGTCGATCCCTTCTCTTAGGGCCTGCCACCGGAGATCGGTACTGGTGTCCAGAAGGATCGTTTTCCCTTCGTAACGGATCAGAGCACTGCACCGAGTCCGTTTGTTGCGCGGAGCGTCCGATTGACAGACTGTACAGGAACAGCCGATGGCGGGGACGCCTGTGCTGGTTCCCGATCCCAGAATAAGGAATTCCAGCCTGCTCATGTACGAAAGGCCCTTATCCCGCGTTTCAACAAAGCACTTTTTCGCCCGATCAGTTCGACAGCACGATCCAGTTCATTGGCTTTGACCGAATAATCTTCACCGATATGGCGAAGATCACCAAAATGCTCGGCAACGCTCTGGCAGCTTTCGGCCTGTTCCGAGGTGGCTTCGTGAATTCGGTCGACCATCTCCCGCATCCGGTCAATGATACTTCGGAGTCGTCGACTTCCATCCATATGATCATGAAGGCTGTTTTTCCCATGGACCGAAATCGTTTCCACATTGCTGGCAACACTGGTGAGGCGTTTCTGTTCGTCGGCCTGCCGATTGGCTGCTTGCGTTGCCTGGAGGCTGAGGGCCGTTACTTTTTCTGCCGAATGGGACAGCTGCTGACTTACCTGGACCTGGTCCTGGGTTGTCAAAAGGATGTGCCCGATCTGATCTGAAATATGGTCGATCGCCTGTCGAAGCTCTTCCAGCGATTCTTCGGTCGTCTTGGCCTTGACGGACTCTTTTCGAGCGCGGGTTGTGCCTTCCTGCATGACGAGACCGGCCTGGCGGCAACCCAGTTGAAGATCGCTGATAATTTCGCTGATTTCGTCCACAGAGCGGCTGGTCCGCTCTGCCAGTTCCCGAATCTCCTGCGCCACAACAGCAAACCCCTGCCCTTCTTCCCCGGCCTGACTGGCAATGACCGAGGCATTCAGAGCCAAGAGGCTGGTTTGGTCGGCAAAATCGTTCACCAGGTTCAGAATTTGCCCGATGGCGCTGGACTGGCGTTCCAGCTCGGACATGGCACGGCCGGCATTTTCAATGGTTGCGCAGAGTGTATCCACTCCGTCGGCGGTGTCCCTGGCCGCCTTCAGGCCCTCCGTGACGCGGGAAGCCATATGCAGGGTTTCTTCAGCCGCATCGGTTGCGGCTTTTTCCGTTCCCGAAAGGCTGTGTGCCAGGCGGGTAAATTGAGCGGTGTTGGTTTCAGTGACACGGGAAAAGCCGTCGAGCTGATCCGCGAGTTGAACGGCGGACAAACTGGCTTCACGTGTCTGAACGCACACCTCGGATACGGATGAGAAAAGGCTGCCCATGTGCTGGGCCAGCTGATTGCGAAGAATCTCCATCTGCCGGACCGCTTGTCCACTGTCTTCGGCAACCTGGTGCAGTTGGCTGGTGTTAGCGGCAATATCGCTGCTGGCGCGCTCGATCTCCCACAGAGCGTTGGTCGATTGTTCCAACGCCAGTTTCTGAGCCGAAGCCTTCCGGTTGACCTGGTTGGCAGTGGCCTGTATCCGCTGCGACTCACCGGCGAGCTCGTGAGCGATAGAATCGGTGCGTCGCACCATCTGCCGCAGACGCCCGATGAAACGGTTGAAATTGGCTGACAGGCTGGCGATTTCATCACGTCCGTGAACAGGAAGCTCTTCGGTCAGGTCAGCGTCTCCTTTGGCAATCTCGTCCAGGGTATCGACGACCTCACCCAGGGGACGGACAATTCGGGCGCTGAGCCAGAAACCCAGAAGCAGTGCTACAAGAAGGGCTCCCAGGCCAATTTCCAGCATCCGTTCCTGCAGTCGAAGGATGGCCGCCTGGTGGTGTGCCAGGGACAAGGCGATCAGAGCACCCCGGTCCGGTCCCAAGGAAAGATAGGACACCGAATAAAGCTTCCCCGCCAGCGGCACTTCCGTGGGACCGGCAGCTTTCAACCGATCCGGTTCCAGACCGCGCAGGACATTCCAGCTGGTGCCGCGGACCTGGCCGTCGGCAAAGAAGCCGATATGGGCTCCCGTCTGGGTCTGTAGCGAAGTAGCCGCTTTGCGGTCAAGAACTCGGGCACCGATCACCAGGTTCTTTCCTTCCGATGTCAGGGGGGATACCGCAACCAGGGCCAGGTGGTCCCCCAGCCGAAGGATGGAGGCTGCTGTTTCCCCTTTGCGAGCCTTGGCGATCAGGGGGAGGCTGTTCAGGTCAGGGAGTGGACCAAGGCCATCAAATGTGCGGAAAACCCGGGTCTCCTGAGGCGTTAGGAGAGCAATAAACTGCAGATCGGTCAGTATGGAAGAGGTTTGCCCGGGGGGCCAGGCCGGGGCGTTGCCTGACTGGCTGTTTGTCAGAGCCGCCAGTACTCGGGTACTTTGCTGCGTGGAGCGCAATGCGCTTTCAGTGAAATATCGGAGGGTCTGCTGAATAGAGGTGAGACGGGTCTGGTATCCCTGTCGCATCTCTCCCTCTCCTGTAGCGGTCTGAAGCCAGAGGGCTACCAACAAGGGAAGCAGGGAGACGCCCAGAAAAGAGATCAGAATTTTCCAGCGGAGTTTGAACCTTGGGGTCATGCCACTCCTCGTACAAGCCGCTCTGGCCATGGGGCTGGGCGGCGGAAGATCAGTTTCCCGAGCAGGGACCTTCAGGGAGAACCCTTCCGGTCGGGATTTCAGCCCCGTGATCGAGCGAGCAACAACCCCATAAATTAGCATTTTGTGAGCGAGTCAGGCAACGAATAACAGCCGGCGTCTTTACAAACTCACCCGTGATGAATCACAATGGGGCGAGCTCCCATGATGAAGACAAATGCCGACAAGAATCAGTTGAATCCCCTGTGCCGCAAGTGTGTTCGCACCTGCCGTCAACCTCTGTCCGTTGTTCTCTGTGACTGCAAACGTTTTCAGCCCTATCCGTTCAAAATACCCAGGCATCAGTTTGATCAGATTGACCTGTTCTCGCCCCCGGGCTTGCCCCCGGAAGATTCCGACTGAGATCTCCCTCAGAGCAGTTGCAGATTCTCGCTTTCTTCGGACAGGTTCGCAAGAAAGTCCTCCATCTCTTTGACCCGGGTTGCGGCTTTTTTTTGCGCCGTCTCTGTCTGAACCCGTTCCGGCAGTTCCTGGCTGAAACGCTCGATCAGTCGAATGGCACTTGGCAAGTCCGGCGTCAGATCGTCCAGACCGACGATAGATAGCCAGCGTGCAATACCGATGACCCCCAGACAATCCAGGACATCCGCATCATGAAAAACCCGGGCTTCGTTCCCTTGCTCAGGGTCGGAATAGTACATGTGGCCGTTGATGATCTGTTTGACCAGCCCCGCTTTCTCGCAAGGGAAACCGACCTTTGTCAGGAGTTGCTCCGCAATTTCGGCTGACCGGTGACCGTGGTGCTGTCCCTTGACGCGAAACGGTTTAAACGATCCCATGTCATGCAGGTAGGCTGCAGCGACCAGAGCTTCCTGATCGACAGGCAATTTTTCTTCCTCCGCCAACCATAAAGACATCTCCAAAACACGACGTACGTGGGCCAAGCCCCAGGCGGGGTGTTGGAAGGGATAAACATAGGCTGCCAGACGCTGCTTCCACATAATTTTATCTCCAATCGTATGAAGGTCGTGCATTCAATGGTTCTCGAACGTGGATCTCCCATGATTTCTACGTGGACAAAAACTCCTCGGCTGCGGCCCAGCGGGTTCGCAGCCGCGTCAATTCAAGCTGGTCGGTGTCCTTTACAAGCTGGTGGAGGAAGGTACGGTTGTTTCCTGCCAGGCACTGCATCCGGGACAGAACCCTGTCGCCATAGACTGCTGCGGCCCGGAAGTAGACTTCGATCTCGGCCGGAAGGCAGTTACGCAAGACCGATTCAGGTGCTGTTTCAAGTGCCCAGGCGGTATAATGAGCGTTGTTGACATGCTGGTTGATATCCATGTCGCCCATCCGTACTCGAAAGGGAAGTTCCCGGTCGATCTTCTCCAGTTCGGGGATATGTGGAAAGTCGGTTTTCAACACCCTTTCAGGGTGGATGGGGTAGGGTGGAAGGTTCTCTTCGACCGGCACGGGTCTGAGATTGTCGGTCCGCAGCAATCGCCAGCTTGTGCTGGCACAGGCGATCACCTGTTTTTTTTCATCCACCACCTGGAAGTCCCGGCAGGTTTCCTTTCCCTCCCGAAAGGACGGCCAAGTCCGGACCGTCAGAAGTGCCCCGTAACGAGGGTAGGAAAGAATCCGGATGTGGTAGTGGGAGATCACCCAAGTCAGTTTCCGTTCGGCAATATACCGAATCGATACGCCGAGTTTGTCAGCATGGTCTCCGGCGGTATCCTGGAGATAGTTCAACAGGGCCAGCGGTTGCATATGCCCCCGAGTGTCGATCTCGTAAGCGCGGACATGAAAAGGTTTTTCGTAAATAGCATTCATGGATCTGTCTGCATCTCCAGTTGCTTTATCTGATGAATCCGGTCTTCCGTGATCGGATGGGTCGAAAGGTACTTGGCAACCTCGGCTCCCTCACGCCCGTCACCCGTCAGCTTGCTGAGCATCTCTTGATAATCCTGCGTACCCCAGCCGAGGAGGAGCATCATCTCACCGGCCTCCCTGTCGGCCTCGCTTTCAAATCCACGGGAATAGCCACTCTCCAGGAGAACTGTGGGCAGGGTTGCCGCAAGGGACGTGGTGGCTGTAACGTCTCCTGTCAGGATGGAGACAACCATAAAGACACCGGCACTCTGGAAGGCACTTCTCAGGCTATGTCGGTGAGCGACGTGTGCCATCTCATGCAGAAAGACCCCGGCGATCTGACGATCGTTGTCGGCCATCTCGACAAGTTCGTCGGTCATCAGAACCAGCCCATCGGGGAAGGCAAAGGCGTTGGCACCCAGTTCGTTCCCCTGTCGGAAGACTAGCCGACATTCGATATCCGGTGCATATTGACGATCCAGGTCCCGGAAAATCTGTTGCAGTCGTTCCCGGGTTTCGGTGGAGAGTTCCGTTGGTGTGAGGGCGTGTTTATCGAGCATGGACAGGGTCTGGGTGGTCAAGGGGGCCGTTGCTTCCAAAGGGATGGACCGGGCCACCTTGTCGGCGATCGCCGGCAGACCGAACTTAAGAAATCCCAGGGTAAAGATCACCACCCCTGCAAGACTCAACAGAGCCAGGCGCCATTTTTGTTCCAATCGGTGAACCAACCGTAACCCCCGGGTATTGCCTTTCCAATTGTCCAATTGCGTCACCAGGGCATGGTCGTCGGTTTCCAGTAGCCCACCATCGGGAAGACGAAGACGACGGGCTGTTTTCCCCAAAGGCGGATCGATGGAAATTGCGGTCAGGAGGTAATCCGAGGTCTCGCCCGTCGAACGGGTCAGGCGCAGAATCTGTTCGGTCGCCTTGATGGTGACGGAGTGGGTGGCGGCACTCTGGCCGTCAAAAAGTTGCGCAGTCCCTTGAATCACAGTCCCACCTCAAAATCAAAAGCATCCGCGGCCACATCCCCCAGGGCGTTGTCATCCTGTTCGGTGGCGGCAGTCAGGGCGTCCAGATCGCTGTCGGTCGTCATTGTCAGGCAGGACAGCATGTAGCGTGTCCGACGGATGGTGGCCCAGGGGGCAAGAAGGCCCAGAGAGCCGAGGATGGCCAAGATGTTGGTCAGACGAATCCACATCAGCCGGCCGCCGTGGAGGGTGCTTTCAAAGCGGATTTCACCCAGGGCGGAGTTCTGCCAGCAGTGGTTCATGGTCCGAGCGTAGATAATCTGCTGAATGCTTGTGAAAAGCAGTTGCATCAGGAGAAAAACCACGAAGAACACGGCAAAAAAGAGTTCCGGCGTGTTGGCGGGATCCAGAGCCTTTCCCAGTCCGGTCTCACCAATGATGTAGCCCGCTGGCAAAAACAGAATCAGGCCCAGGCCGATGGCGGCTAGGATGGCCAGCAGGTAGGCCATATAGAAAGGACCGGCCTTGCCTTCAAAACGGTTCCGGGTCTTGCCGAAGGCCATATTGTTGAAGAAATACCGTCGCTTGGCCAGGTCCCAATAGGGGATCAGCAACCCCAGTGTGAACGGCAGGGCGATGGGGAACAGCAGATAGACCAGGTAACTGTCACCCAGGTCTCCCAGAAAACGGAACCGGATATTTCGCCAGGCAGAGTTGTGGGCCTTGAAGCGAAGGGTTTTGTACAAAAGCCAAGGCAGAACCAGATAAAAGATCAGTACGATCACGCCCGAGAGGAGGGTGAAGTACATATCTGTCAGAGTGTAGACCGCCAACCCGCCCGCCAAAATCAGGTTGCCGCGAAGGATGGAGATCGGGTTGGCCAAGTAAGAGAAGGAGTGACCGGCCAGTTGGGTGTTGGCATAGAGATACTGCCGGTTCCGGACTTTGGCCCAAGCGGCATAGATTCCGAAGGTGACGATCGTGAGAAAGGTGTTGACGATCCATATCCGAAAGTATTCAGAAGCGTTGCCGGTAAAAGTGAACGGATAGGCGCCCTTCTCCGTCGGCGCCAGCGGTTGTGCTGCGCCGGTTGCCGAAAGGCTGTCGGTCGGGGCTGAAAGAGTCTGTTGTGTCAGTGTGCCACCGCAGTCAGGGCAGGCGATCGAGGCGCCCGAAACATCGAACAGAGGCATCCGGGTGCCACAATCGGTGCAGACCAGTGTGCTCATCTTTCCCTCCTTCATCACATATCAGTCGTTTAAAAAGGACAAAAAAACCATCCGACCCCGGTTGAGGGCACTGGATGGCTCGATATAGGTCGAAGCGTACTGCATGACATCTCCGGTGTCTGCGGGGATTGATCGGAATTATTGTGGGCAATAGGGACTCTAATGTCAACCATGGCGGTGTGTTCGAAGTTTCCGCGTGCTCCATCGGACCGGGTTTGCTATGATGGGGCCGATAAAAAATCCTTGAGGGTGCCATTCTATGGAGTATCCGTATAAAAAACGTGATGAACGTCGGCGTGGCAAGGACCCCCTGCTGGCCATCATGCCCTGGATCTCGGGTATCGGCTGGCTCGTCCTCGTGGTCGCCCTTTTCCTCACGGCCAGTGCCCAACCTGAAACCGAGACATTGATCGAGCGCTGGCATCAGAAAGAAGTTGACTCTGACTGGAACCTTCAGCGTCTCCACTGGACCTTCCGGCTCTGTATCGTCTCCCTTGGTATCAGTCTGCTCGGCTTGGTGGTCAACAGTCGTCGTTTGAAGCGCAAGCGCGACGAACTGCGGGTTAACCTGCTGTTGATGGGGGTCCTGTCTCTTCTTGGGGTGGGCTTTTACCTGTTGATTGTCTTCCGTTAACGGTTTTCGGCCGTTCCGAGAAGAGTATTCCAGCCGAACTCTTCCAACAGACCGGTGAGTGTTTCGTCCATCGAAGCCGACAGGTGCATCTTTTCCCCTGAAATCGGATGGCAGAAACCGACTTTCCAGGCATGAAGCAACAGCCGATGGCTGTTGAATGTTTCCCGAAAAAAGCGATTATGGGCCCCGTCGCCGTGGGTGGTATCACCCACCACCGGATGTCGCAGATGGGCGAAATGACGCCGGAGTTGATGTTTCCTCCCCGTGCGGGGCTGGGCCAGCACCAGGCTGTATCGGCCCGAAGGATAGCGGCCGACCGGTTGGGGGACTTCCGTCCGGCCGAGGGTACGATAATCGGTGACGGCATCTTTTGCAGGGCTGTCCGGATCGGCCTGTTCGTCGGTGGTCTTGTCCAGCTCCTCCCGTAAAGGGTAGTCGACCTGTCCTGAATCTTCGGTCCAGCCGCGCACAATCGCCAGATAGGTTTTGTCGACTTCCTTGTCCCGAAACATCTGACAGCCTTCCCGGGCCGATTCCGTGTCGAGGGCGAACAACAGAACACCCGATGTCGGTTTGTCGAGCCGGTGCAGGGGGTAGACCCGCTGGCCGATCTGGTCCCGAAGGAGTTGGATGGCGAAACGGGTTTCCCGTTTGTCGATCAGACTGCGATGTACCAGTAGCCCAGAAGGTTTGTTGATGGCGATCAGGTTGTCGTCCCGGTAGAGAACCTCCAGAGAGGGGACTTCACTCACGGACAGAGAGCTCCTCGATATGGGGCCCCAGCACCATGTCCTTGTACCCCAGACCGTTGGGAATAATCGGGTAT
>JANQIN010000161.1 GCA_028282145.1 Thermodesulfobacteriota bacterium
CGACCACGGTGGTAGAAAAGTTGATGCACGATCCGAACTTTACGCCGCAGAGCGAAGGCGACCCCTCCGGAGGCAGCGGCGATGGGGAAGAAGGCGAAGTCATCGGTGAACAACCGGTCCGGCCGCAACAACAGGGAGAAGGGAGCGGCCCCGGTCAGGGCGAAGGCGGTCAGCACGAGGTGGAATCGAGCGCCTACGATCTGGGGCGTATCCTGACCGAGACTTTCCAGTTGCCCAATCTTCGGGAAAAAGGCAAGAAACGCTCCCTCACCAAGTTCACCTACGAGCTGACCGACCGTAATCGCGGTGTGGGACAGGTCCTGGACAAGAAAAACACTCTGCGTCAGGTGGTGAAGACCAATATCGCTCTCGGCAACATCCAGAACCAGGAGGCAGTTGATCCCACCGACTTCATTATTTCCCCCGCCGACCGGGTCTACCGCACCCTGTCGCAGGAGAAGGACTACGAATCCCAGGCGATGGTTTTCTTTATGCGGGACTATTCCGGGTCGATGGCCGGCAAATCGACCGAGCTGGTGGTCTCTCAGCATGTACTGATCTACAGCTGGCTTCTCTACCAGTATTCCCGACAGGTGGAATCGCGCTTCATCCTTCACGACACCGAAGCGCGGGAAGTCGACGATTTTTATACCTACTACAACTCCAAGGTGGCCGGTGGCACTCAGGTCTCCGCCGCCTACAAAATGGTGAACGAGATTGTGGAGAAGGAAAATCTGGCCAGCGAGTACAACATCTATATTTTCCACGGCACCGACGGTGACGACTGGGATACCGAAGGCAAGGAGGCCCTGCCCGAACTGAAAAAGATGCTGAACTACGCCAGTCGGGTCGGGGTCACCATCGCCGAACACAGCTACACGTCACACCACAACACCCAGGTGGAGAAATACCTGAAGAACTCCGGCCTGCTGGAATCCCGGCGGGACCGACTCAGGTTGGATGTCCTACAGGACAACGCCGGAGAACAACGGCTGATTGACGGCATCAAGGACCTGACCGCCGACTAGAAAACCAGGCCCATGTAAAGGGACGGCCCTATGGAACTGATCACACAGCACGTCAAAAAGATCATGGAAGGCTGCAAGGAGCGCGCGAGGGAGGCCGGGCTGACCTTTGACGACGAGTCGCTGGAATATGTGGTCTCCAACCGGGATCTGCTCGAACTGAGCCCCAAGGCAATGATCCCCACCCTTTACGATTACTGGGTTCATGACGTAGAGGTTCTGCGCGAAAAAGGAAAGTACGAGCTCTACCCGCACAATCCCTACGAAACGGTTATCAACACCCGTCCGGCGGTCTCCTTCTACAACGACAACAACCCCGACTGGCTCAATGTGATGATCTTCTATCACGTGCTGGGGCATATCGACTTCTTCCAGAACAATCTTTTTTTCAGTCGAACCTGGGAATACGACTTCAACGGTCAGGCGCTGGCTGACAAACGGTTGATCTCCCGTCTGCGTACAGTTCACGGGCGCTGGGTCGACTACATCATTGAATTCGCCCGCTCTCTCGACAATCTGGTCGACTTTTACGGCCACATCGGGCAGGACGAATCGGAACTGCAGCGCAATCGCCCCAAATCCCGTTTTGATTACTATTTCGACGTCTTCCTGCAAACGGTGAAACCGGCCAGGACACCCGACTTTATTGCCGAGGTAGAACGTTATAACCGATGCATCGAGAGCAATCCGGACAAGGGCGAATCCGAGTTCTTTGCCGTGGTGAACGGCCGACACAGCGAATTTGAGTCGGTTTTTGAAAAGTATCAGAAACAGTTCCGGAAGCCTTGCATCGATTTGATGCAGTACGTGATGGAGCACAGTACCTTTCTGCAGAAGGACGAGAACAAGTGGATGCTGCAGGTGATGGAGGTTGTTCGCAATACCTCCCTCTTCTTTCAGCCCCAGATTCGAACCAAGATCCTCAACGAAGGTTGGGCCAGTTACTGGCACGAAACCCTGTTCCTGCAAGATGACCGGATTGAGGGCCACGAGGTCGAGTTTGCGCGCGTTCATGCTGCCGTCACCTCCATGCCCCGTGTGGGCCTGAACCCTTATGCCCTTGGCCTGCGCCTGTTCCAGCATGTGGAAAGCCAGGCTGACAAGGGGCGGGTCAGTTTTGATTTCGACCGCTTGAAGGACAGGACCGCGCGGGAAAAATTTGACCGTGCTACCGGCGAAGGGCGGTCGTTATTGTTTCACATGCGGGAAACGCTCAACGACTTTCTCTTTATCAACCGGTACGTCGATCAGGATTTCGTCGATGACTACAACCTGTTCGTGGCCGACCGGAAGCTGGACCAGGAGCGGATGGTCTATCAATACTACGTCCGAAGCCGGAAAGCGGAAGACTACAAGCGGATGTTGTTCGACTCCCTATACCACCCACCCAGGGTCAGTGTCGATCCGGAAAAATCAAAAAACGGCGAGCTCTACCTGAAGCATCATTTTGAAGGGAAGCCGCTGGTCAAGGACTTCGTCGAAAACACCCTGATCGGCCTGGAATATCTCTGGGGCGGTCCGGTTCACCTGGAAACAAGCGAAGTGACTTCGGTCGTCCAAACGGCCTTCGCCGAAGTCCCGATTGTGGAATGGCAGCGTTGCCTCTACACCGTCAAAGAGCGCAAACTGAACCGAAAGGCAGCGTAAAAAGGAAAGCATATGGCTCCGATCGACCAGGCACTCCATCATCTGAATAAGCACATGAAGGGCGAGCAATCACAGGCACCGATACCGTTCCACGACTTTCTTCAGGAGATGGCCAAAGATCCCCTGTGTACCATCCGGAACGTTTTTATGGTGTTCCACGACTTGGTAAAAAGCCTGGTTGAAGGAGGCGTGGACGAGTACCAGGGCGATCCCGAATCGATCCATTATGTCCATTGGGACTTCAACCGCCTCTTTGTGACGGATTCGGACAACCCGTTCTTCGCCGACAGGCTTTTCGCCAACCGGTTCATGCACCTGGTAGAGACGCTGCCCCGTGGATCGCGGCAGAACAAGATCTATCTCTTTGAGGGGCCCCATGGGAGTGGAAAGTCGACCTTTTTGTATAACCTGCTTCTGCAGTTCGAGAAGTTTGCCAATACCGGCGCCGGTTGCCGTTACGAGTCCGTCTGGCGCCTGGACAGAAAGGCCCTCGACAGCCTGATGCAACAGGAAACACTGGCCGGCGTGGAGCGCCTTCTGGACCTGCTCGATTCCCCGGAAACCGACAAGGTCGACCTGTTAAAGGCCCATAGTTCACTCCACTCCGGGGAGGACTTCCTGGAGATCGTCTGCCCCAGTCACGACCATCCCCTGTTACAGGTTCCGAAAAACGTTCGGCGAAACTTTCTCGACGATCTGTTCAAAAACGACGAGATCAAATGGAAGCTTTTTACCGAAAAAGAGTACGAATGGGTCTTCAGTACCTCACCCTGCACCATCTGCACCTCAATCTATCAGGCCCTGCTCGCCCGGCTGCAAAGCCCGGAGAAAGTCCTTGAGATGCTCTATGCCCGCCCCTACCGTTTCAACCGGCGGATGGGCGAAGGGATCAGTGTCTTCAATCCGGGCGATATGCCTCTGAAAAAATCAAGCCTGTCCAACGAGGCGTTGCAGAACCGCATCGACAATCTGTTCCAGGACAGCAACGTCGTCCGTTATATCTACAGCCAGTTTGCCAAGAGCAACAACGGCATCTATGCCCTGATGGATCTCAAGGGCCATAATACGGACCGGCTGTACCAGTTGCACAATATCCTCAGCGAGGGTGTCCACAAGGTGGAAGATATCGAAGAGTCGGTCAATAGTCTTTTCCTGGCGGTGATGAACCCCGAAGACAAGGAAAAACTCGATCAATTCCGTTCTCTTTCGGATCGGGTCGAAGTCATTACCATGCCCTATATTCTGGATATCAATACCGAAGTCCAGATCTATCAGACCACCTTCGGACGTCACCTGGAGGCCCATTTCCTCCCCAGGGTGCTGCAAAACTTTGCAAGGGTCGTTATATCCACGCGTCTCAACCAGAACAGTCCCGCGATGTTGGAATGGATACATGATCCCGCCAAATACCGCCTCTATTGCGATTCCTACCTGCAACTGCTGAAGATGGAGATCTACAGCGGGCGTATCCCGACCTGGCTCAGTGATGAGGACCGACAGCGGCTGACCGCCAAACGGCGCAGGCGGATCATCGACGAAGCCGTGACCGACGGCCAACAGGGGGTATCCGGCCGGGAATCGATCAACCTGTTCAACGATTTTTTCACCAGTTGTGCGGTGGAAGACCGTCTGATCGGAATGGACACTCTCAAGGACTACTTCACCAAGAAGCGCAAAGATCTGGTGAAATCGCTCCCCGAGGGTTTTCTGGATGCGCTGCTGCGAAACTATGACTACAGTGTGCTGCAGGACATCAAAGAAGCACTGTATTACTACAACGAGGATCAGATTCAGAAAGACATCCTGAACTATCTCTTTGCGATCAATTTTGAAATGGGGACCCGTCAGGTCTGTCAGTTCACAGGAGAAAACCTTCAGATTACGGAAAACTTCCTGGCCGAGATCGAATCACGACTGCTGGGCCCGGGCACGACGCCGGATCAGCGAAAAGCGTTCCGGCTGGACACCCAGAAGACCTACACGGCCCATACCCTCACCCAGGAGATTCTCCTGGAGGAGAGAGCACCGGAGGAAACAGCTCTGTTCCGCAGCCTTCACAGCCGCTATGTGCACAACCTGAAAGAGCGGGTACTGGAACCGTTCCTGCGGAACGAAAACTTCAGACGAGCTATCAAGGATTACAGCCGATCTTCCTTTAAAACCTACGATAAAAAGATTCAGGATGACGTTCAGTTTCTCATAGAGAATCTGCGGGACAAGTTTGGGTACACTCCGAAAGGCGCCCAGGAAGTCTGCATCTATATTATCGACAACAATCTGGCCCACAAATACGGACAGAGCCTTTAAGGCAGGAAGGTCTATTGAAGGGTCGGGCTGAGGGTCTTGTCGATCAGGCTGGAAAACTCGAGGGGCTGCATTGGCTTGCCGAAATAGTACCCCTGCATCTCTTCACACCCCTTGACCGATAAAAAGGCGAGTTGCTCATCCGTCTCAACCCCTTCCGCCAGAGCCGTCAGATCGAGACGCTGTGCCATCGCCAGAATCGATTCGACCAAGGCGGCACTGCGTGCATGGGACTGAACACGCCCAAGCACGGTACGATCGATCTTTAACCGGTCGATGGGAAGCTGGATCAACCCGGGTAGCGGAAAGGATCCGGTACCGAAATCATCCACAGCCAGTTTCACACCCATCCCTTTCAAGGATTCAAGCCGTTGCAGCAGCAGATCGTCGAGATCGGTGAAGTGCCTTTCACTGATCTCCAGAGTCAGACGCTCAGGATCGACACCGGTCTCCACCAGGGTGGTTTCCACCCGGTCGGAGAAACCGGGATCGGCTAACTGCTTGTGGGAAATGTTGACACCAAGGCGCAGGTTGGGCAGCCCTTTTCGATGCCAGAATTTCAACTGCCGGCAAGCCGTGCGCAGGACCCAGTCCCCAATGGGGAGAATCAGGCCGGTTTCATCGGCAATACGTAAAAAAGATGCCGGTTCAAGCACCCGCCCATCAACAGTTCGCCAACGCAGAAGGGCCTCGGCCCCAATCAGCGTTCCGGAGCGGATGTCGAATTGAGGCTGATAGTTGAGAAAGAATTCACCGTTCTGGGTGGCAAAGGCCAGATCGGACTCCATCTGAGCCCGTACCTGGACTGCACGGTGCATCTCTTCCGAGAAAAAGTGATAGTTGTTCTTCCCACCTTTTTTGGCGGCGTACATGGCCAGATCAGCGTGGTTCAGAAGGGTTTGAGCCGTCAGCCCGTCATCCGGGTACAGGGCAATCCCGATACTGGCCCCGGAACGGGTCAGGCTGTTCTGCAGCTTGAAAGGACGATTCAGATCGTTAAGAATCTTTCCGACGACGGAGACGACTTCACGTTCATCGGTGATCTCCGGCAAAAACACAACAAACTCATCCCCACCGAATCGGGCGACGGAGTCACTTTCCCGAAGACTCCCTTTCAACCGTTGCGCCACCTGCTGCAGCAACCGGTCACCGTTATGATGGCTGAAGGTGTCGTTAACCGCCTTGAAATTATCCAGATCAAGATACAGTAATGCCAGTTTCTGTTGCCGGCGGTTGGCATTGGCAATGGCTTGATTCAGGCGATCCATAAACAGAGTACGATTCGGCAGTTTGGTCAGCGGATCGTAATAGGCGAGCTGATGAACCTCCCGTTGGGACTCTTTCTGGTGCGTTACATCCCGGGCAACCCGCACCACCTTCTGCACTTTGCCCTCTTCGTTCTTAATGGGGAAAAGAGACACTTCCAGGTCTTTTGAAATATCGGGCCCGGTCTCGGCCAGCCGCTTTTCGGACCGGAAGGGACGACCGGTCGTGATGGTCTCATGGATCGGACAGAGCTTGTCTGCCGGCGAACCGATACAGATACACTGCCCTACCGCTTTGCACTGTCCTGCAGTATGAAGGGACTGGGTATTGACATCGGCATTGGCAACCCGCTCACAGAACGCCTCTGTAAAGATTTCGGCATCGATGATCGCGACGGAATCGAAGTCGCTGCTTTCATTCCACCGGGCAAAATCGACCTCGACCATGGGAGGAGACTCCCTTACTGGTTGCCCGGCACATTGGGACAGTTCCCTGTTCTCCTGAGAAAGTCTGTCGATTTTGGCCGCCAATGCCTGGATTTCCTGATGTTTTTCCACCAGCTGCATATCCTGGGAGGCCAGACGGGCCGTCATGGCGTTGATTGCATTGGAAAGTTCCCCGAGGAATTCGACCGACTGGCCGAAGTCTCCTTGGGCAATCCGTTGCAGCTGCCGCGCAAGATGTTGCAGGCGGGTGTGCACATGAATGAAGGGGAAACTGAGCTTTTCCTGTTTGGATGGAGGGGTCGATGCCCATTGCCCCCGTGACAGGGGTACCATAAAGTCCAGAATATCGTTAAAAGAGGCGATGAGACGGTTGGTCAGAAGGATAAGACGCCGCTGCTGGGTATCGGAAAATTGGCAGACATCCACCGGCTGCGTCTTCTGACAGTGCAGAATTGCATTGATGGCCCCCTCCAACTCCTGAATCAGCTTTTCAACGGAACCTGTGCTCATCGCAAATCAGTCGCCACACTAAAAAGCATGAATCGTTGTCAAGGCGAACGCTCCCGCAAAGTCGTCTGCCAGAACAACAGGATAAAGCCGTTCTCAGAGAACGGTGCCATAATAACCAACTGCCCCCGGTTCATACGTAGCTGGGATGAGAACTCAAAACAGGCGGGTTTCCCGATGGGGGATAGTCATGAAACCATTCTAGACAAAACCTGTCAAGCACTTTATTTTAAACGGTTTTTTCGTTGTTACCCTTTCAGTCACCTTTTAAAAAACCCTGTCCAACCAAAGGGTGTCAACCGATTCTTATGCTTACCAAAAATACACATAGAAATAGTGTATCTTATTCGGGTATTTCCAAAATTTCAGCCAGTGATTCCGGAAGGACGGCGCCTAACAAGCCTCTCACATTTCTCATATAATTTGACACTCTCGCCGGAAGACCGGCAAAGATTTGATAGGATAACTAAAAAATTCATCCAAAGGTTTTCAATGAGCAAACCGTTTATCCCCAAAGAGATCAGCTGGTTGTCCTTCAACGCACGTGTACTGCAGGAAGCCGAAGATCCGGCCGTTCCCCTGATGGAGCGGTTAAAATTTCTCGGTATCTTCTCCAGCAACCTGGACGAGTTTTTTCGTGTCAGGGTGGCCACCCTGCAACGATTGGTCAAAATTCGCAAAAAAGCCACCAACCTCATCGGTCACGACCCCAAAAAGGTCCTCGAAGACGTCCAGAAGATCGTTTTGCAACAGTCGGAACGGTTTGACAAGCTCTACCAGGATATCCTGAAGGAATTGGCCAGCTGCAACATCTATATCAAGGACGATTCCCAACTGACCCAGGAACAGATGACCTTTGTCAGGTCTTACTTCCAGAGAAAAGTTCGGCCCCTTCTGGTGCCGTTGATCTTCGGCCGCAAATCCACCCCGAAGGTCAGGGACCATCAGGTCTACCTCGCCGTCGAGATGAAACAGCGCGGGGGTGTGGCCTCTGAATTTGCCCTGATTCAGATTCCGACCGATAACATCTCGAGGTTTCTGCTCCTGCCCTGCTCTGCCGGAGAGGTCCACGTCATCCTGTTGGACGATGTCATCCGACTCAGTCTTCAGGAGATCTTTTCGTTCTTCGGTTATGAAGAGTTCAACGCCTACACCATCAAATTGACCCGGGACAGCGAACTGGACCTGGACGACGAGCTGTTCAAGAGCTTCCCGCAGAAAGTCCAGGAATCCCTTGACCGTCGGAAAACCGGTGCTCCGGTCCGCTTTGTCTATGATCGGAATATGCCGGAGGACTTCCGCGCCCTGATCCTGAAACGGCTGGCAGTCCCGGAAGAAGCCTGTATCCCGGGCGGAAGATACCATAATTTCAAGGATTTCATGGACTTTCCGGCCTTGCCCAACAAGTCACTTTATTATCCGGGATTCAAATCGATTCCCCACCCGGAGATCGATCAGCAGCGTTCGCTGCTGGAGCTGATGCAGAAAAAAGATCTGCTGCTGCATTTTCCGTATCACAGCTTCGATCATTTTGTGGATCTTCTCCGGGAAGCCGCCATCGACCCGGCCGTCAGCTCCATTCGCCTGACGGTCTATCGCCTGGCTCCTGGAAGCCAGATTGTCAACGCCCTGATCAGTGCGGCCCAGAACGGCAAAAAAGTTTTTGTGGTGGTCGAACTTCAAGCCCGATTCGACGAGGAGGCCAACCTGGAATGGTCCAACCTCCTCCGGGAGGACGGGGTTCGCGTCGACCACGGAGTTCCCGGCTTGAAGGTTCACTCCAAACTCTGCCTGATCACCCGAAAAGAAAACCGTAAAACTGCCCGTTATGCGGCGATCGGCACCGGTAACTTCAACGAATCGACCGCCAGGTTTTACACCGACCATCTGTTGCTGACCACCGACAAAAGATTGGTGAATGAGGTCCACAAGGTCTTTGAATTCTTCGAGAACACCTACAGGATTCCGATCTTCCGTCACCTGGTGGTATCGCCCTTCCAGACCCGAAACAAAATCCGTCGCCTGATCCGAAGCGAAATCAAGGCCGCCAAGGAAGGGAGAGACGCCTGGATCGACATCAAGATCAATAACCTGTCGGACCAGGAAACGATCAAACTCCTTTACGATGCCAGTGCTGCCGGGGTACGGGTGCGGGTGATTGCCCGCAGTATGTTCTCCCTGGTACCGGACAAGCCGGATCTGAGTGAGAATATCGCCGCCATCAGCATTGTGGACCGGTTCCTGGAACACACCCGTTTTTTCTCCTTTGCCAACGGAGGGGACCCTGTTTACTTCCTCTCCAGTGCCGACTGGTTGCCACGGAACTTTGATCGACGGGTCGAAGTGGCCTGCCCGGTCTATGATCCGGCGCTGAAACAGGAGTTACGGGATTATTTTGAGATACAATGGAGAGATAACACCAAAGCCCGTTACTGGAACGAATCTCTGGATAATGCTTACGTTCCGCAATCGGAGTTGGACGGAGAGGTCCGCTCCCAGAATGCACTGGCTGAGCATATTCAGAAACTGGACCAACCAAAGGACTTCAGCCTGACACCATGAAATTTGCTGCCATCGACGTTGGATCGAATGCCGTGAGACTCCTGGTCTCCCGAATTGATGAAACGGGAGAGAACCCGCTGGTTAAAAAAGAGGTCCTCCTGCGCATCCCCATTCGTCTTGGACAGGACGTCTTTCAAGACAACACCATCGGCCCTGAAAGGGCGACCAAACTGATCAAGACCATGGAGGCGTTCCGCAACCTGTTGGACGTATTCCAGCCCCTGGGCTACCGTGCCTGTGCGACAAGTGCCATGCGGGACGCCGCCAACGGACAGGACGTGGTCCAGCAGATTCTGGATCAAACCGGGATTGAACTGGAGATCATTACCGGGCAACGGGAAGCCGAAATCATCTTTTCAAGCCATGTTGAACGCCAGCTTGATCCGGACCTCTCTTACCTTTTTATCGATGTCGGCGGCGGCTCGACGGAACTGATGCTCTATTCCGAGGCAGCAATCGTTGCGTCCCAGTCCTTTAACATCGGCAGTGTTCGCATCCTCAACAACAAGGATCAACCCGAGGAATGGCAGAAGATGGAGGACTGGGTCCGAAGCCATGTACAGAAGGTCGCCCCCCTGGGGATCGGTTCCGGTGGAAATATCAGCCGACTGAATCGCATAGCGGGCAAGGACGAAACCAGCCCGTTGAGCCTGAGAAGGCTTGGGAAGGTGATCGATGAGCTGAGCGACATGTCGGTAGAAGGCCGTATCCGGCGCTATAAACTCAAACCGGACCGTGCCGATGTCATCGTTCCCGCCGGGCGTATTTATCAATCGGTCATGGAATGGGGCGATATTCAGAAGATCTATGTCCCCAAGTTCGGTCTGGCGGATGGCCTTGTTCGTCTGCAGTACGATGACTGGCGTGAGAGGAATATTGCCTGATGGGCGTTGAAATCGAACGGAAATTCCTGCTGGCCAATGCGGATTGGCGTGCACAGGCCCAAGCCGGAACCTCTTATGAGCAGGGTTACTTGCGCAAGGGAGACACAACAGTGCGTGTGCGCATTGCGGGTGACCGGGCTTTTCTGACCATCAAGGGACCTTCCTCGGGATGCCGGCGGCTCGAATACGAGTACCCCGTGCCAGAATCCGACGCCCGGGAGATATTGGACAGCCTGTGTGTCGGCCCCATCATCCAGAAAACACGCTATCTTGTCTCTGCTCACGGGAAAACCTGGGAGATTGATGAATTCCACGGGGACAATGCCGGTCTCCTTCTGGCCGAAATTGAGCTGGAAGCCGAGGATGAAACAATCAGCCTCCCTCCGTGGATTGGGCGGGAAGTCACTGATGATCCTCGTTATTATAATGTCAATCTGATGGACAATCCCTTTACGCAATGGTCAGAGACACCTTGAGGCTCCCATGAAGAGACTCACCCTGATACGTCACGCCAAAAGCAGCTGGGATCACCCCGAACTCAGCGATATCGATCGCCCCCTGAATCAACGCGGCAAAAAGAACGCACCCAAAATGGGGCAATGGCTGGCCGAATCGGACTTTGCTCCCGATCAGGTCTCTTCCAGCCCGGCCGTTCGTGCCTGGACAACCGCCTGCATTCTCTGTGAACGTCTGGATTACCCTCAGGAGAACATTGTTAAAGAGTCGAAACTTTATACCTTTGAGGCCCAAAACCTCTTAAAAGTTCTCAGGGATACCGACAACGGGATCGAGCACCTGGCATTGGTCGGTCATAACCCGGCCATGACAGAGCTTGCCAACGACCTGGGTTCGATCTTTATCGACAATATTCCCACCTGCGGTGTGGTCACGATCGATTTTTCCGCCCGCACCTGGAAAGAAATTGGTACTATCACTGGAGACACGGTCCGATTCGACTCTCCGAAGGGCATTCGAACCAGGAAAACGACCGATTGATATCCCTTGTACATAGGAGACCCTCATGATCGTTCCTCAGGAATGGTTTCTTGCCGCGGGCACAACGCCTGATACCCTGACGGAACAGTTGATAAACGTTCACCTCACCCCGGACAGTCTTCGCACCCCGCGTCACCTCACCTACTACGACAGTTTCGACGGTCGCCTTTTTCGTGCCGGTTACCTTCTGTTTCAGGAGGGGCCACCGGTACGCACGGTGCTTTCCGATCTTCACGGTGCACCATTGGCCGAATCCAGCCAGGAGATTCATCCCTGTTTTCTTGACAGTCTGCCGGAGGAGTTTTCTTTCCGACTGGCCGGTATCCTGCAGATGCGGACGCTCCTCCCCGCGTATCACCTGACCGCCCATCGTCAGAAACTCGCACTGTTGAACAATGATGATAAAACCGTCTGCAGAGTCGTGTTTCAGATGAACAAAGGACGTAGCGACGGCAGCACCGCAGATACGGAACTCCCCTCTTCCCTCACCTTACACCCGGTCCGGGGATACGAGAAGCAGGCTGCTCGCCTGAGGAAGGCATTGGTTCAACTTTTTGGCGAGCCCAACGCTCTGACCCTGTTTGAGGTGCTGGCGGAAGCCACCGATCGCCCTGCCGGCGGGAGGAGCAGTTATTTCAAGTCCGACATCTCAGAGGAAATGAATGCCCAAGAGGCGTCCAAACGCCTGTTCGGGCAGATGCTCCAGGTCATCACCCAGAACGAGGAGGGGGTACTCCGAAACCTGGACTCGGAATTTCTCCACGACTTCCGTGTGGCCGTGCGTCGCACCCGGGCCGGTCTCGGAAAGCTTCGCAGCGCCCTACCCCAGGCACTGTGGGCCCATTTCCGTACGGAATTTGCCTGGCTGGGGGGGCAGACCAGCCTCCTGAGGGATCTGGATGTCTATCTGCTGCACTACCCGGTGTATCGCAGTCGTTTATCGGAAGAGACCCGAACTCACTTGGCCCCCTTTCATGATTACCTGCAACGGGCTCACATCAAGGAGCACAGGCGTCTGAAGCGGCAACTCAAAGGGGCACGATTCCGCCGTCTGAAACAACAGTGGCAGGAGTTTCTGAATAATCCGGGGTATCTGGAAGCCCCCGAAGGACAGGAACCTGTTGTACCCTGGTCCTGTCGACTTCTCCGGAATGGCTTCCAGAAGATCTACAAAAGCGGTTCCCGAATAGAGGAAACCAGTCCGCCTGAAGCCCTGCATGAGCACAGAATCAATTTCAAAAAACTCCGTTATCTTGTTGAATTCTTTTCGCCGTTGTTTCCTCCTAAACAGATGAAGAAGCTGTTTCATGGCCTGTATCAGCTTCTTCATCTGTTT
>JANQIN010000197.1 GCA_028282145.1 Thermodesulfobacteriota bacterium
CCCTCTTCGATTCGCTTGGCGATCTCGACTTCCCCTTCGCGGGTCAGCAGAGCAACCTGGCCCATCTCCCGAAGGTACATACGGACGGGATCGCTGGTCCGACCGTAATTGCCGGCCTCCAGTTCGACCTCTTCCTCGTCCTCATCGTCGTCGTCGGAGACGTCGGCGTCCAGTTCCTGATCCTTGTGCATTGTCGCCTTCTGTTCCGACTCGACCACCTCAATGTCCATTTCACCGAACAGGCTCATGACATCCTCCAGCTGATCGCTGGACACCATGTCGGACGGCAAGGCATCATTGACCTCATCGTAAGTCAAAAAGCCTTTTTCCTTGCCCATTTCAATCAGCTGCTGAACTTCTTCGATGTTGCTCTTTTTTGTCATGCGCTGCATTCTCCTCCGGCTGATCGCGTACAACCTCTGTTAATTCTAGTAAAATTTTGACCGATTACATCCCTTTTCTGGGATTCCCTGCGGGAGCGTTCGCTCAACCGCCAGCCAGCTCTTTTTTCAGAGCCATCAACTGTTGCAGGCAATCGGCCTTTTCACTCTCGTCGGTGAGCCGACTCAGTGTCTGCTGCATCCGACCAATCTCTTGCTGAAGCCGCCGCTTCCTGACTGTTAGACGGCAGTCGTTCAAAAAGGTTTCAGGCGCTTCGGCCAGCGATTCCAGATCCAGACCTTGCACCCGGTTCAACAGATCGGCCTCCTCCGGTTCCAGACCGGCGCTCAACGGAGCGGGATCGATCTCCTCCTGCGCCGCTGGACTCTCCAATATCCGCCGAGCGAGCTGCAGGGAAACCCTATCGTCAAAAAACTGATCCAGACCGGCCTCCTGCACCGCCTCCCTCGCCAGAGACAGGGCCAACATCAGGCGAAGGACAGCCTGTTCGGCTTTACCGACAGCCGGTGAGCGTTGCTCCCCTTGCGACGGCGGTGTGGACGCACCCGACCGGGCCTCACGTCTGCCCTGTCCGCCCTGAGTCTCCGGCAGAATCGGCATCGGTTCCGGCGGCGCTCCGTATCCACCAGGATCGACCGGAGGCGGCACATCCATCTCCGGAGGGCCACCCGCCATGGCAGGCGACGATGAGCCACCGGACTTCGACGAGCCACCCGCAGACCGAGCCGGAGGTCGCTTGGGGCGATATTCCTTAAGCAGTCCTTCGTCGATGCCGGTCCGCTCAGCGAGCATCCGGACATACAGCCCACGGGTCATGGCATCGGGGAGCAGGGCCAGCTTGTCCATCACCCGATGGGCCGCCCGCACCTTGCCTTCGATCGAACCGTCCTCTTCGGCCAGAGCAAAGTCGACAAAAGCCTCCACCACCGGTCGCGCCTGTTTCAGTCGTTCACCGAAGGCTTCCTTACCATTTTCCGCCAGATAGGAATCGGGGTCCTCCCCTCCGGGGAGAGCCACTACCCGGGCTTCCATTCCCAACACCAGCAGCGGCTCCATGGCACGAAAGGTCGCCTTCTGCCCAGCGGCATCCTGATCAAACAGGAGGAAGACCTTGCTGGCGTAACGCTTGAGCAGGGCAGCATGTTCCTCGGTCAGTGCCGTTCCACAGGTGGCCACCGCCTGGGGATACCCGGCCCGGTGCAACGCCATCTGATCAAAATAACCCTCGACCACGATCGCCTCTCCGGAGGTGCGCATCGCCTGTCGCCCGGTCTGTAGACCGAAAAGGATTCGGCCTTTGTGATAGACCGGCGATTCGGTCGAGTTAATGTACTTGGGCAGGCTGTCGTCCAGCACCCGTCCGCCGAAGGCTTGTACCTGCCCCGACAACCCCAGGATCGGAAACATAAGGCGTCGCCGGAACTGATCGTAATCGCCCCGTCCTTCCTTGCCTTCTCGGATCAGTCCCAGCTGCTTGACCTTGTCCGGTTCGAACCCTTTTTCGGACAGGTGCTTCGCCAGGTTTTCCCACCCATCCGGGGCGAATCCGAGGCGATAGGTCTCGGCGATCGTTCGGTCGTAGCCCCGCTTTTTCAGATAGCGGCGTGCGGTCTCCCCCTCGGGGGCCTCCAGCAGCACCTGCTGATAGAATGCACAGACAACTTCGTTGATCCGAAGCAGGTGTTCCCGCTCCCGCTTCCGAAGGTCTTCCTCCGGTGTCAAAGGGCGTTCTTCAATCTCGACGCCGACCTGTTCAGCCAGCTTCTTTACCGCTTCGGGAAAACTGAGGCCTTCGATCTTCATCAGAAAATCGAACGCATCTCCGCCGGCTCCGCAACCAAAGCATTTAAAGATCTGTTTCTCAGCACTAACACTGAAGGAGGGCGTCTTTTCGTTGTGAAAAGGGCAAAGTCCCCAATGGTTCCGTCCCGATTGCTTGAGCGACACATAGGACCCGACGAGTTCGACCAGGTTCACCCGGTCGCGAATCTGCTGGATCTTGTCCTCACTAAAACGGACCATCTATTCCCCTTTGATTTCTACCAACGTGACGTTGTCGCCGCCCTGTTTCTGGTCCGCAGCGTAAAAGGCCGTCACCTCCGGATGCTTGGCCAGAAGGTCGCGCACCGTTTTCCGAAGCACGCCCTCACCTGAGCCGTGAACGATCTCCAGCCGGGTGGCGTGATGCAGCAGTGCGTCATCCAGAAACCGCTCGATCAGCGGGGTGGCCTCATCAACACGTTGCCCCACCAGCATCAGTTTGCCGGAAAAACCGGAGCGGTCTACCGTGCCGCGAACGCGCTTTTCCCCTTCGGTGCTGAACCGACGCGGGGAAAAGGCCTCCACCGAATCGAGACCCAGCCGCATCCGCTTGCCGCCAACCTCCAGTTCCAACTGGGCGCCGTCGGCCTTTCGTACCTGCCCCTCGGCATCGAGAAGGGGGATACGAACCCACTCTCCCGGTTCGACGGCCTGTGGCGCCTTGACCTTAGGGGTCTGAAGCGGCTTCTGCTGCTGCAACTCTTCCGAGATCTGCCGCAGCTCTCCTTTCAGGCGGGCCACTTCCGGCGGGGCCGGGACCGCTTGTTCCACCTGCTGCCGCGCCTGCTGCAGCAGATGATCCAACTGTCGGCGGCTGGCCTGAACCATGGCCTCACATTCGCTGGTGGCCTGCTGCCGCATCTCCTGCCGCTCCTTATCGAAGGCCCGGCGGGAACGTCGCAGCCGTCTTTTTTCCTCCTGACCCTGCCGTGCGGCCCTGGAAGCCTCTTCCAGTTGCTGCTGCAGACCGGTTTTCAGCTGATGCAGCTGCTCCACCAGACTGCCACTTTCGCGCTCCGCCTGGCCCATATAGGATTCGGCGGTGGACAAAACCTCTTCGGGCACACCCAGTTGTCGGGCAATGGTAAAGGCGTTACTCGCACCCGGCACCCCATACAACAGCCGATAGGTCGGCTCCAGGGTCTCGGGGTCGAAATCGACCGCTGCATTTTCCACCCCGTCCTGCAGCTGGGCGTAGCCTTTGATCATATTCAGATGGGTGGTCAGAACCACCTTGCTGCCCCGTTGTCGCAGGCTGTCCAGTACCGCCAGTGCCAGAGCCCCCCCTTCCGCCGGGTCGGTTCCGGTGCCGGCTTCGTCCAGCAGCACCAAAGAGTCGCGGTCGGCCTCCGACAGAACCCGCTTGATCCGCTGCAGATGCCCGGAGAAGGTCGAGAGGCTGGCCTCGATCGACTGTTCGTCCCCGATATCGGCAAAGATCCGGCCGAATAGATGGACCTGGCTGTCCGGGTGACAGGGGATCTGCAACCCCGCCCGCACCATCAGCAACAACAGACCCAGGGTTTTCAGCGCCACCGATTTGCCGCCCGTATTGGGGCCGCTGATCACCAGGGCCTGCTGCTCCGCCCGCAGCCGCAGGTCGATCGGAACCACCGTTCCCGCGCGAGGCGACCCGTCGGGCAGAAGAATCAGCAACGGATGCCGTGCTTCCCGCAGATCGAACCCGACCTTATCGATCAGTTCGGGCGACCGGGCGCCGAGACGTCGGGACAACCGTGCCGAAGCGCACCGAAGGTCAAAATGGGCCAGGATCTCCTGGTTGGCGCGAAGAGGAGTTTCGTTCTCCGCGACCAATTGGGACAATCGCTGCAGTATCCGCTCGATCTCCCGCTGTTCTTCTGCCAGCAGGCTGCGCAACTCGTTATTCAGCGGCAGCACCTTGACCGGCTCAATAAACAGGGTCTGCCCACTGGAAGACTGATCGTGGACAAAGCCTTTAATGCTGCCCCGGTAGTCGGCTTTCAGCGGCACCACATAGCGTCCGTTGCGCTGGGTGATAATCCGGTCCTGAAAGACCGCCTCCAGATTGTGGTCACCCAGCATCCCCTCAAGGAGCTGCTTGATCCGACTGCGGCTCTGGCGGATACCCTGGCGGATATCGCCCAGTTCGAAGCTGGCGCTGTCCAGGATATCGCCCCGTTCGCTGATGGCGGAGGCCAGCTCCCCGCCCAACTCCCTCAACGGTTCCAGCGATTGGCTCAGTGTCACCAATCGTGCGTCGGCAGGCCCGCTCTGGAAGAACCGTCGGCAGGCCTGGGCCGCTTCCACACTGGAGCGAACCTGCAGCAGCAGCTCCGGACTGACGAAGCTCCCCGGCTTTCCAAGCTGTTTCAGGACCGGTGCCAGGTCATGCAGGCCGCCGACCGGTACAGGACCGGTCGATTCCAGAAGAGCGACCGCCTCTTCCACTTCGGCCAGGGCGTTTCGAACCTGCCGAAGTGGAAGAGGCGGTCGCTCTTCTGGAATCGACCGGTCCTGTACCGGTCGGCGGCCTGCATGACCTGGCACCGGTCCTGAAACAGCTTG
>JANQIN010000243.1 GCA_028282145.1 Thermodesulfobacteriota bacterium
TCGGGGCCAACCTGGTCTGGTACTGTATTCCGCCGGTGGAGTTCTTCCCTCGCTTGCTGCAGGGAGACATCGGGTTCCCCGCCGCAATCTCCATCGCCATCGTCGGTGGATTGGTGTGGGTCGACCTGGCTTTTCTGCGACGAACCTTCTGTAAGGAGTTCTGCCCCTACGGCCGTTTCCAGACGGCACTGGTCGATCCCGGCACGCTGACCCTTCGATTCCACCCGGACGAAGCGGAACGTTGCATCAAATGTGGTGCCTGCGTACGCACCTGCCCTACCGGCATTGACATCCGGCGCGGTTTCCAGATTGAATGTATTAACTGCGGCCGTTGTCTCGATGCCTGCCGTGAGGTGATGGCCCGGCGACAACAGAAGGGAATCATTCGCTATACCTTCGGCACCGAAGGGAAAGGCCCTGCGGCTCTGTTGAATATCCGGGTCCTGCTATTAACGATGGTGTTTCTGGTTCTTTCAGGCGGGATTCTCTACTCTGTCTGGCACCGCCCGATCGCCACGCTTAAGGTGCAACGGCTGGCCACGGTCGCACCCCGTGTTCTGGATTCCGGAGAAACGGCGATCTTCTTCACCGGCTACACGAAGAACCAGACCACCCAACCGATTCGGGTCTCTATCGAAGCCGAGGAGGGGTTTCAGTTGAACGGTCCGGTCACCGAAATCTCCCTGGAAGGCGGCGAGCGAAAACGAATCGATTTTCTGATTCTGGCTCCTGCCGGGCAACCGATGATACAAACCGAACTGCTGCTACGCGACCAAGGAAAAGAACCCCTGGCCAAGGCGGAGGTTACCCTGCCGCCCACCAAGGAGAACTGATGACGAGAACCCGATCGATCCAACTCTGGCCCATGATCATTGTCGGCCTGATCGTCCTTTTTCTGGGGCTGACCTTCTGGTCGATCCGTCAGGCCAACCAAGGCGTCAGTGCGGTCACCAATGATAAATATTACAGCCACGGGCTTCGGTACAACGAGACCCAGCTGGAAAAGCAGGCTGCGGAAGCTCTCGGCTGGACCATGAACTCTGTCCTGTCCGGACGGCAACTGGTGACCGGGGTTACCGATAAGCAAGGGCAATCGGTGCCGGGACTGACTCTCAACGCCGTCATTTACCCGGGCAAAGGAGAACCGATTCGCCAAACCCTGGCGGCCACGGGGGATCAAACCTTTATTCTGAAAATTCCTGCCAACCTCTCGGGGCAAATCACGATTCAACTGCAGGCCAATCGGGAAGGAGCCGGTCTGTCCAAAACACTTCTGGTGAACCTTTAGGGATGTCGGTACAAGATCCCTGCGATCATTGCGGACTCCCTATTCCGGAGGCCGACCTGGTCGTCGATCATATTCAGGGGAAGGATCATCGCTTCTGCTGCCACGGCTGCCAGGGAGCTTACCGGATCATTACCGGCTCGGGTCTCGGTGACTTCTACCAGCGTCGCGACTGGTCGGAAACCGGCCTCCCCCAGGGAGCGTACGAAAACCTTTACGACGATGCCGCCCTGCAGGCCTACGTTTTCCCAACGACAGGCGGAGCCGAGATCAGCCTGCTGTTGGAAGGAATACATTGCGCCAGCTGTGTCTGGTTAAATGAAAAGTACCTCTCCAGCCTCGACGGGGTTCACGAAGCCCGCGTCAACTACGGTACCCATCGGGCCCGGGTCCAGTTCGACCCTGCCAGGGTCCGCCCCTCGGAGCTCTTTGATGCCATCGCCGGCATCGGTTACCTGCCCCGCCCTTACTCCGCCGACAACGCCCAACTGGCTGCCGACCGGGAGCGTCGGTCGCTGTTGACCCGTTTCGGCACGGCTGTCTTTCTTTCGATGCAGCTGATGGGCTACAGCCTTGCCCTCTATGCGGGATATTTCCAGGGAATGGACCCCAAAGCCCAGACCATCATCCAATGGTTTGCCGGTGGCGTCACCACCCCGGTGGTCTTTTACGCAGGCTGGCCATTTCTGACCGGCGCCTGGCGATCGGTACGAAACCGGGCCCCCAATATGGACCTGCTGATCGGTCTGGGAGTGTTGGCAGCCTACGGCTACAGTGTCTATGCACTGATCGCCGGAGGCGAAGTCTTCTTCGATACGGCTGCCATGATCGTCACCCTGATTCTGGCCGGTCGCCTCTTTGAAGGTGCGGCGCGCCGGCAGGCGGGTGCCGGTGTTGATCGCCTGCTACGCCTTGCCCCTTCCCGGTGCAAGCGCTGGATCGGCAGCGCGACAGAAGAAATCGACACCAGCCAGGTCCAGATCGGCGACCGGCTTTTGATCTCCCCGGGGGAACGTTTCCCCGTGGATGGAACCTTGGAGACCGGGCCGACAGAGATTGATGAAGCGGCAGTCACTGGCGAACCTCTTCCGGTAACACGGAATACGGGCGAAGAGGTTCTTTCCGGCACGATGAACTTGGCGTCGGCGGTGACCCTTTGTGTTACACACCCGGCCACCGAATCGTTTATCGCCCGCGTGTCCCGTCTGGTGGAAGAAGCTCAGGCCCGACAGGCTCCGGTACAGCGGATGGCCGATCAGGTCGCCGCCTGGTTTGTCCCCTGCGTTCTTCTGGTTGCCTGTGCCACGGCCCTCTATTGGGGAACAACAGCCGATCCCACCCTGGCTGTTCTACGCGCCGTGGCGGTTCTGGTGGTCGCCTGCCCTTGTGCCCTCGGTCTTGCCACACCCACGGCCGTTCTGGTGGCCACTGGAGCGGCCGCCGAAAACGGGATTCTTTTTCGGGGCGGCGACATTCTGGAAAAAACGGGCCGGTTAACCACTGCCGCCTTCGATAAAACCGGAACTCTGACCCGAGGAAAACCGCAGGTCGTATCCATACACCCTTTGGGTGTCAGCGAATCCTTTCTGTTACAGACAGCGGCTGAGGCGGAATGGGGAGCCAGTCACCCCCTTGCCCAGGGAATTCTGTCGGCGGCACGAGAACGGGGCGTGAAGATACCTCCCACACAAGGGGGGACGGTGATGCCCGGGCGTGGTGTCGAAAAACGCACCGATCGCGGTGTTCTCCGGGTCGGCTCGGCTCTCTTTCTGCAGGAAGCGGGGATCGAATTGCCTCAGCACGACCTTGCCACCGATGCGACCGAAGTCCATATCGCGCAAAACGAGATCTATCTTGGTGCCATCATCTTGAACGATCTGATCCGGCCAGGCGCAACAGACTGCCTTCGTCGACTTCAAAAATCCGGCCTGAACACGGCCCTCCTGACCGGCGACCGACAAACCACAGGTGAGAGAATCGGAAAACCTCTGGGGATCGGTCAGATTGAGGGAGGACTCTCTCCCGAGCAGAAGGCCCGGTGGATTGAGACCCAAGAAAAAAACGGTCGTAAGGTGATCATGGTCGGGGACGGTATCAACGATGCTCCTGCTCTTTCCACAGCCAGCGTGGGTTGTGCTATGGCCGGCGGAACCGATATCGCCCTGGAAACCTCTGACCTCGTTCTGACCAAACCGGAATTGGGGCGGGTTGCCGATGCCGTTCAACTCGCCCAGAAGGCCCTGCGGATCATCCGACAGAACCTGTTCTGGGCGTTCATCTACAACCTCACCGCCATCCCCTTGGCGATCAGTGGTAATCTGGCACCGATCCATGCCGCCGGTGCCATGGCACTCAGCTCCATCTGCGTCGTCGGAAACTCCTTGCGCCTGAAGCGGGCATTGCCCCGGAGGACTTCATGTTGAGTTCGACCCTGATCCTGATTATCCTGTCCCTTTTCCTGGGCGCCGGAGTCTGGTTGTTCTTTGTCTGGGCCGTGCGCAAAGGGGAGTTTGACGATACCGAGCGTGCCAAATACCGCATGCTGGATGACGACGATCTCCCCCAAGAGGTGAAGAACGAGGGAAAGAAAAAGACCGATGATTGATCCTCTGTACTCCATGGCCCTGGTCACCGGCTTTCTCGGCTCCGGCCACTGCATCGGGATGTGCGGCGGCATCGTTGCCGCCTGCTCCCTGTCCCCCAACGGGCGCCAGGGCGGCCTGCCTTTTCACCTGCTGTATAACCTGGGCCGGATCAGTACCTACAGTCTGATCGGATTGATCGTCGGAGCGATCGGGTCGGTACTGGCCTACCGGGAGGGGTTTCTCGCCTTTTCCCGATGGGTGTTGATCGGGTCGGATATCTTCGTCATTCTACTGGGGCTGGGGACCGCCGGGCTTTTTTCGCGGCTTAATGTGATGAAGCTGGAGTTCCCCGGACCGATGCAGATGATGACCGGTGCCGTCAAGCGCCTCAACACTCTGCCTCCGGCTCTTTCTGCACTACCACTGGGTTTTATCTTCGGCCTTCTCCCCTGCGGCTTCCTCTACGCCATGCTGATCACCGCGGCCCAGACCGCCGCGCCGGTCAAAGGAATGCTGGTCATGGTCGCCTTCGGCCTCGGCACCGCCCCTTCCCTCATCCTCTTCGGTCGCGCCGCCCAATGGCTCGGCACCAATACCCGCCTCTGGATGCTCCGTGGCGCCGGTCTGATGGTCGCCCTGATGGGTGCTTACAACCTGTGGCGACATATCCAGATGATGGGCTGACAGTCATTACTGGACATTGGCGGGCCCGTTCTGTAAAACAGAAGCCATCTGGAATTGCCATGACATGCAACCGTTGGAGGGCACGTGAACATTCTCTTTATCCACCCCAATTTTCCTGCACAGTTCCGCCATCTATCCGAGGCGCTGGCAAGCAACCCGAAGAATCGTGTTGTTTTTCTCTGTAGCAATCCCCGCCCCGAATGGGAGATCTCAGGGGTACAAAAGGCCACCTTTGAAGATCCGGCAAAGCACAGCGATCGTCTGCATCCTCTGACCCAGATCCTCGATGCCAAATATAAAATCGGTGAGGCCGCATTCCATCGTGCGTTATCGCTCAAAAAGGAAGGCTTCACGCCCGATCTGATGATTGCCCACTCCGGATGGGGGAGTTCGCTCTTTATCCGGGAGATCTTCCCCAAAGCCGCCTGCCTGAGCTTTTTTGAATGGTTTTACGACCCGGAGGGAGCCAACGCGCAATTTGGTGACTCTGCGCCCCTCAGCCCGCAAGCCAAACTCCCTTTGCGCGTCCGGAATTCGGACATCCAGGAAGATTTGATTTATTGCGACCGGGGATACACGCCAACGCATTGGCAAGCCAAACAGTTCCCTGCCATGTTCAGGGAGAAGATCGAGGTGGTACATGACGGGGTGGATATCGACTACTTCACCCCCCTGCCCAGGGAGCAGGCTCTTCAGAAATTGAATCAACATCTCAAAAGCCGATTTCAACCGGACGATGAGCTGGTGACCTATATTGCTCGGGGGATGGAGCCTTATCGAGGGTTCCCCCAATTCATGGAGGCCGTTCCCAGGATACTGGCTGAGAGGCCCAAGGCTCAGATCCTTATCGTAGGAAAGGACCAGAGCTGTTACGGCCCTCCACCGGCCCAGGGGGGCACCTGGAAGGAGCTGATGCTCAAAAAGATCGCGCCCCTGTTGTCGAAGGAGGACCTTCAGCGCCTTCATTTTGTCGGCAGCCTCCCCTACGGTGCTTTAAAGACGGTGTACCAGGCGTCTCATGCCCATGTCTATTTGAGCCGCCCCTTTGTCCTCAGCTGGTCGGTATTGGAATCGATGAGCTGCGAAGGGCTGCTTCTCGGCTCTTCAACGGAACCTGTCACGGAGGTCATTCAGCACGAAGAGAACGGCTTACTTTTTGACTTCTTCTCCCCGGAAGATTTGGCCAAAACGGTTGTTCGAGCCTTGCAGGAGAAGGACGAGCTTCTGCCCCTTCGAAAGGCAGCCCGGAAATCGATCGAAGCCAATTATGCTCTTAAAGACTGCCTTAAGAAGCAGATTGCACTGGTCCAAGACATCCTGTCCCCCCAATAAAAAGAGGCAGGCCGATTGGCCTGCCTCTTCCTTTCAGCATCTGCTTTTGAATTTACGCCGCCGGCGTCCACCCGGTGGCGATAATCGCCATCAGATCCTCATTGTTTCGGACATCGTTGACACTGTTCAGACTGATACCGTTGGCCGAGGCATAAGCCGCCATCTGATCGATGATGCTGTTGATGTCGGCGGAGGTCATGGTCGAACCGTCGTCCAACACCATCTGGTCCACCTGATATGGGGTGTGGAAAAAGTGGTTGGAGACCCGGACCGAGTCGGCTCCACTGTATCCAATTTCGAGATGATCCCCATTTTTGTAAAGTCCGATCACTGCTTGCTGAACCGTCGCATCGAAAACTATCTTATCCGACCCGCCTTCGTGGTAATTATCGATCGTGTCCAAACCATCTCCAAGACTGAATTGATAGGTATCGTCCCCTTCTCCACCGGTAAGATCGTCGTTACCGGTGCCACCGATCAGCGTATCGTCGCCATCGATACCGACAAGGATATCGTTTCCTGCACCGGCATTGATAAGATCCGAAACGGAGTTGCCCCACAATAAGTCATCCCCGGCAGTGCCGTTCACCGTGACAACTGCGTTGGCAATCAGTTCGGCACCGGTGAGGCTTTCTCCGGTTTCGAAGGTGAACTGTGCGGGCCTATGCGCTGTCGAGACATACCAATCGACAATAGTGACCTGATCGCCACCGGTACTGTAGGTGATTGTCAGATTGTGGCCGTTCCTTTCCAACT
>JANQIN010000260.1 GCA_028282145.1 Thermodesulfobacteriota bacterium
AACATTCTGCCCCGCTTTCATCCGGGCCGCCACCTGACGGGCGGCAAAGACGTTGGCACCGGCGGAGATGCCGACGAAGATACCTTCCTCCCGGGCGAGGGCCCGGGCCGTGGCCGTGGCGTCCTCGTTGGAGACCTGGATGATTTCACTGAAGATATCGGTATCGAGGATGTCCGGCACAAATCCGGCACCAATCCCCTGAATCTTATGAGGGCCGGGGTCCCCGCCGGACAGGACCGGAGAATCTTCCGGCTCCACGGCAAAGATGCGTGCATCGGGGTTGCTCTTCTTGAGAACCCGGCCGACACCGGTAATGGTCCCACCGGTACCGACACCGGCGACAAACGCATCGACCTTGCCGTCCAGGGCTTCGACGATTTCGGGGCCGGTGGTCTCTTCGTGAATCTTCGGGTTGGCGGTGTTGCGGAACTGTTGCGGCATGTAACCGTTGTATTTGGCCACCAGTTGTTCGGCCTTCTCAATTGCTCCGCGCATCCCCTGGGCACCGGGTGTCAGTACCAGCTCGGCGCCATAAGCACCCAGCAGGCGTCGCCGTTCCATCGACATGGTGTCGGGCATGGTCAGAACCAGGCGGTAGCCTTTGACGGCCGCAACCAGGGACAGGCCAATGCCGGTATTCCCGCTGGTCGGCTCGACGATCAGGTCGCCCGGTTTGATCCGCCCGGTCTCTTCCGCTTTTTCGATCATCGCTTTGGCGATGCGATCCTTGACGCTTCCGCCGGGGTTGGCTGCTTCGAGCTTGCCCCACAGAGTCGCCCCCCCCTTCACAGAGGTCACCTTGACCAATGGTGTATTGCCGATCTGCTCAAGGGTGTTGTCGCTTAACGCTACGGACATGATTCCTCCCGTCCACCAGAGATCTTGAAATCCGATCAGATGAAATACATGAAGCGATGGTCCAGTTCCTTCTCCAAGCCCAGTTCCTTGCCGCGATGGCAGAGGTCTTTGAGGGTGATCGAACCAAAGTAGTCGCTCAACTTTTTACTGGCTTCCGCCCAGAGGATCTGGGTCACACAGGAGTTACCGAATTCACAGCAGGTGTCTTCGGCTTCCGTTTCGGTTTTAGGCTTTCCCCCCCGGTTCTGTTTACGACAGTCCACCAGTTGCAGTTCACCTTCCGCAGCCAGAACGATGTCGCGAACAGTGATTTCATCCGCGGCCTTGGCCAGGTAGTAGCCCCCTTTGGGACCGCGACGGCTTTTCAGCAGTCCGGCCTTTTTGAGGTCTTGAAAAATCTGCTCCAGGTAGCGGGGCGAAATCCGCTGACGGCGAGAGATGTCCTTGATCTGGGCGGGGAGTGTTCCGGCATGATAGGCCATGTCGAAAAGGGCACGAACCCCATAGCGGCTCTTGGTAGAAAGTTTCATGAAAATCCTCCACGGAATGATTGATTGAATGGTAGTGAACCCCACTGGGGCTGTCAAGAAAAATTGGCACCTAAACTCGTGGGTTTTTGCTTGATTTTGGAAAGGGCGTGTTTCGATGGTTTCCGGTTGCGGTGCGAGAGGGAAAAAGGTATACGGGTTTACGCACGCGGGGGACGATGGCCGATATTCGATTTTACATCAGTGGACACGGGCTGGGGCATGCCAGCCGTACCTGTCAGGTGATCAACACCTTGCGACAGATGGCACCGCAACTGCGGCTGGAGGTGGTGACGACCGCCCACGCCTGGTTTCTGGCCAGCCACCTGGACCCCGGGGTTTCGGTGCGGGCTCTGGCCCTGGATGTCGGGGTGCTGCAACAGGACAGTCTGGTGATGCTGGAGCGGGAGACCCTTGCCCAATGCCGGGACCTGCAACCGGAGATAGAATCCCGCGCCTTTTCGGAGGCGGAATCCCTGCGACGAAATGAAGTACGGCTGGTGGTGGGGGATATCCCGGCAGCCGCCTTTCTGGCGGCGGAGCGAGCCGGAGTCTCCGGTGTCGGTCTGGCGAACTTCAGCTGGGATTGGATCTACCGGCATTTCAATCGGCATCTGGGCGGTTATGAGGATGTCGTCGAAGCTCAGATGCGGGATTATCAACGCGCCGATCTGTTTCTGCGGCTCCCCTTTTATGGCCCTTGTGAGCCTTTCAAGACGATCGAAAATGTACCGATGATCGCCCGTGTGGCCCGGCTGGGTCGTTACGAGGTGTGCGAGCGGTTGGGGTTGCCGGGCGATCGGCGCCTGGCCCTGCTGTCGTTTGGAGGGTTCGGGCTCGATGGACTGAATCTGGCGCCGCTGGAGCCCCGGAAAGACTGGTTGATTTTGGGAGAGACTCCGCTGAAAGAGGCGCCTTCCAACTACTGTCATGTGCCGCGGGGGTTGGTCGAATATCCGGACCTCGTAGCGGCGGTCGATGTGGTTGTGACCAAACCGGGCTACGGAATTGTCTCGGAGACGATCGCCAATAACACGGCGGTGGTCTATACCCAGCGAGGTGACTTCCCCGAGCAACCGATCCTGGAG
>JANQIN010000021.1 GCA_028282145.1 Thermodesulfobacteriota bacterium
TGCCGAGAAAGAGCTTGTTCGTCTGCGAATTCTTCATGCGAGCACTCTGTTGGAATTACTGGTCAGTCAGTGGGAACCTCCCTCAGGTGACAGAGTACAACTTTCCGGTGGCCTTGACTTTTACCGTACCCTCAATAGTCTGGATTGGGGAGGACGCTTGCAGAAGCTTTATCTGTTCGGAAAGCCCGGAGACCCACAGATCCTCTTGGGGGACAATTCGATTTTTGTAGATTTGCCGGCAGTACGTCGGGCCCGCCTGACCCGTCAAACACAGATTGATTTTCGTCCGGCCCATCGGCTTCTTCCTTTATGGCCTGGTCCCCAGGGCAATCTCCGTTTAACTGTCCCGACAAGCTCGAAGGGGGGAGTCGTTCATGTGTATCAGATGACTCTAGCTATGGATAAGGCTTGGCCCGAGCCCTGGTATGCCATTAATATGATGGTGCTTTTCGGCTTTGTCTTCGGTTCAACTTTATTGTTTGTCGGGCTCATGGTGTTGGGGAAGACGGTTATCGGGCCGGTTCAGGTCTTGCGGAAAGCGACCCGGCGTATCACGCAAAACCGCCTTCCCGAACAACTGAGTACGAAGGGGCCGCAGGAAATTGCCGACCTGACTATGGCTTTCAACGATATGACCATGGCTTTGGCTCGTGAACAGGCTCGAACTCGTGAAACCATCGAACAACTTCAGCTTTCCAACGCGTCCCTGGAGACGGCTCAGGCCGAGGTGGTTCGGTCCGAAAAGATGGCGTCTGTCGGTCACCTTGCCGCCGGGATGGCCCATGAAATAGGCAATCCGCTTGGGGCGACCATCGGCTACCTCAATCTGCTGAAAGGGAATGTTCTCCCTGAGGAAGAGCAGGAGCTGGTTCAACGTTCTCTGGAAGAGCTGTCCCGTATCGATCGCCTGGTGAAGGACCTTTTGGACTATGCCCGCCCGGCAGAGCTATGCGATGAGATTCTGGACCCCGGTGAAATCCTGTTGGAGGCGTGTGACCTGCTTCAGAAACAGGGCGCATTAAAAGGGATTCATGTTGAAAGAAACCTTCCCGATGATCTTCCGAAGGTGCGGGCCTGCCGACATAAGTTGCTGCAGGTGGCAGTTAACCTTCTGCTGAATGCCAGAGATGCCCTTGAAAGCGACGGGGCGATTCGGCTGGAAGGACGTGCCAGCAACTCCGAGGTCTGCCTGGCAGTCATCGACAACGGTCCTGGTGTGGCAAAAGAGATCATCGGCCATCTGTTTGACCCTTTCTTTACGACCAAGGGACCCGGTGAAGGACGTGGGCTCGGTCTTGCCGTCTGTCAGCGCACGATGGAAGAGATGGGCGGGCGGATTGAGGTTGAGTCCAATCCTGGAGAAGGCGCCTGCTTCGAACTGATCTTCCTCATTGCCGGAGAAGAGAGTGACTAACGAAACCCAACCTCGCGTTCTGGTGGTCGACGATGAACCCGGGATGCGCCACATGCTTCGCCTTGTCCTTGGGAAGGCCGGCTATCCTGTTGAAGAGGCGGCAAATGCCGAGGAGGCTTTGCGTTGCCAGGAAACCAATTGGTTCCCGGTGATTCTCTGTGATATACGCATGCCGAGAATGGACGGCTTGACGCTTTTGCCCCATTTATTGGAGAACCAGCCCGGGGTGACGGTGATCATGATGAGTGCTTATGGTTCGATTGATCAGGCTGTTCAATGCCTGAAGCTCGGGGCATACGATTATATCTCCAAACCGTTCCAGCCCGATGAAGTGGTTTTGGCTTTGCGCAAGGCCGAAGAAAGGCGGGGCCTGCTGCAGGAGAATCGGTATCTGAGGCAGAAGACCGGTACCACAGACCCGGAAATTCATGGTGTCATTGCGGTGAGTCCGGTGATGCAGCAGGTGATGGGGGCCGTATCAAAGGTGGCAGACTCACCGTTGCCGGTCCTGATTACCGGAGAAACCGGCACCGGAAAAGAGGTTGTCGCCAGGGCTGTCCATGAGCAAAGCCCACGCTCTTCCGGTGACTGGATCGCGGTGAATTGCGGCGCCATCTCTCCCCACCTCATGGAGAGCGAACTCTTTGGCCATGTCCGGGGAGCCTTTACCGGTGCCGATCGAAATCGTGAAGGTCTGTTCTCCATGGCCCATGGAGGAACGCTCTTCCTGGATGAGATCGGTGAATTACCGTTGGATCTTCAGCCCAAGTTGCTAAGGGTTCTTCAAGAATCGGAAATCCGGAGGGTTGGAGATTCCAGAGCCCGAAATGTCGATGTCCGGATACTCGCAGCGACCTCGCGGGATCTTCAGCAGGAAGTTCAGAAAGGTCGTTTCCGGGAAGATCTTCTCTACCGTCTGAACACTGTGGAGCTCTACCTCCCGCCTCTTCGCGAGAGGCGGGCCGATATCCCGGCACTGGCCCGAAAGTTTGCCGACATGTATGCCAAACGTTCCGGTCAGGCGCCGATCGTCTTTTCCGATGAGGTGCTGCATTGGTTGGACACGCAGAATTGGCCTGGCAACGCCCGGGAACTTCAGAATACAGTGGAAAAGCTGGTTCTCTTCCGGACCGGGGAGACTCTGACGTTGTCGGATCTGCCCCGGCAGCAGACGCGACGGAATGAGGTACCCGGGGCGGAGGACCGTTCTTTTTCCCTCAAGGAGGCCACACGACAGCTGGAAATCGACTTTATCCGTCGAGCGCTTGACGCCACCGGAGGCAATCGCACCCGGGCGGCGGAACTGTTGGAGATCAGCCTGCGATCTCTTCAGTACAAGATACGTGATTATGACCTTTCCTGAGACCCCGTTTGGTCCATGACGTGCCACAGCGTACGAGAACCTGGTTTTTATGAGTATTGAACTTCCCAAGTTGATCCAGGCCGTTCAGAGAGCCGGCAGCAAAGGCCTGAGCCTGGGGGCACTGGCCCGGCGGTGGCAACTGTCCTCTTCGGAAAAAGCGTATCTACACCAATTGGCGCGTCGTTTGGCAGAGGCCGGAGGTCTGCGCATGGTCCGCGGCGGGAAAGTGGTCTGGGAGCACCCTTCGGTCGTGGATGGTCTGGTTCATGTACGGTCCGGCGGTAAAGGGAGCCTGCGTCACCCGGATAATCCGGGAGAAAAACTCGGTGTTTTGGGACCTCGCGCCATGGGAGCCGCGATTCATGGGGACTATGTTCTGGCCCATCTTCGACGAAGAGGCCCACGATGGGAAGCGCGAATCCTGCAGGTACTGGAACGCCGTGTGGCTCATCTTGCCGGCTTGCTCTCCGCCGACGGGCGGCTGATCCCCCAGGACCCGCGTTACCCGGATGTCCGGGTCGAAAACCCCGACGAGACGCGCACGTATGAGGGTCACCTTGCCGCCGTCAGTTTGGAAACGACCTACCCCTTTTCCGGACCGCTCCGGGGAGAGGTGGTGGAGGTTTTCGGCCCTCCGGATCAGCAGGAAACGGAAATACGCAGTCTCGTGTTCAAATATGGGTTGCCCCATGAATTCCCTCCGGAGGTTCTTCAGGAAGCGGATCGCCTCCCGGGTTCGATCGATCCGAATGACGAGAGACAGGATCTGCGCCATCTCCCCTTTGTGACCATCGATGGGGAGACGGCCAAGGATTTTGACGATGCGGTCTGCTTTCTCCCCCGGAAGAGTGGAGGGCGCCTCTATGTTGCCATAGCGGACGTCAGCCATTTTGTCGCGCCGGGTTCCCTCCTGGATCAGGAAGCCCGGGAGCGGGGGACCAGTGTTTATTTCCCCGGGTACTGTATTCCGATGTTGCCGGAGCGGCTGAGCAATGACCTCTGCTCTCTGCGACCTGAGGAAGATCGGGCTGTTTTGTGTGCGGAACTTCTCCTTGACGAGGACAGCCGAGTAACCGGTTCCAGCGTCTATCCCGGGGTGATCCGAAGCCGGGCTCGACTCACCTATACGGAGGTCGCGGCCTTCCTTAAGTCGACGTCAGCCCCCGAAGAAGAACCTTTGGGGCAGCTTCGCCCCTTGGCCGAACTCTCCCGGAAGATGTATGCGTTGAGGCTTGCCCGGGGCGGCCTTGATTTTGACCTTCCCGAGCCGGAGATCATCCTGGACCTGCAGGGTCGGCCGGAAAACCTGGTGACCGCGAAGAGAACCCTGGCGCATCGGTTGATCGAGGAGTGTATGCTGGCCGCCAACCGGGCTGTGGCAGAGTTGCTTTCCTCTCAGGGGCGGGCCTTCCTCTCTCGAGTGCATGACCCGCCTCCGGCCGATAAACTGCAGGAGTTTCAGCAATCGATTGCCTATTTCAATGAGGGGATCAATCTTGCCCACCCGGATGGTCTGCATGGGGCGTTGGCTGATTTCCTCGGCCATATTAAGGGGAAGTCAACCGAGTCGGGATTGCACCGTCTGTTATTGCGGTCCATGGCTCAGGCAGTTTATCAGCCGGAAGCCAACGGCCACTTCGGGCTGGCGCTGGAGCAGTACTGCCACTTTACCTCCCCGATCCGCCGTTATCCGGACCTGCTGGTACACCGCACCCTGCGGGCGGTGATGGAGGGGCGAGCAGAAAGGTCTCTGTGTCTGGAAGGGGAGGGACAGTTGGCGTCGGTTCGTGAACGGCGCGCCATGGAGGCAGAGCGGGAGATTGTACAGCTCAAGAAGTGTCAGTTCATGCAGGAGCAGGTCGGAGAGGCTTTTGAGGGGATTATTCATCATGTGGCCAGTTTCGGCTTTTTCGTTGAGCTCAAAGGCCTTCCGGTCGAGGGACTTGTCCCCCTGGTCTCTTTGACGGATGATTTTTACAGCTTTGACCCGGAAGGTCATTGCTTTACCGGGGAAAGGCGTCGCCGACGGTTCCAATTGGGAGACAAAGTCGCTATTATCGTTGAAGGTGTGGACCTGAACCGTCGGGAAATCACCTTTCGAATCCAAGATATTGAATCGGAAAACTCCCCTGTGCGAACCACCGGTCGCCGCAGGTCGCAACGCAGAAGACGATAGGCTTTATTGGTATGCAGATCATTCACCAGTGGGATGAGTTGACGTCTCCACCGGAACGGACGGTTCTGACCATCGGCAACTTTGATGGCGTACACCTGGGGCACCGTTCGGTATTTCGAAATGTTGTTTCCAGAGCCCGTACCTGTAACGGTACACCGGCGGTTTATACCTTCTGTCCCCACCCGCTAAAAGTCTTAAGACCTGATAAAGCTCCCTGTCTGATCACTACAACCGCCGAAAAAGAATATCTGATTGCGGCGTCAGGAATCTCTCTGATGCTTTGTCCGCCATTTACCCACGAGTCGGCGGCGATGAGAGCAGACGCGTTTGTGCGTGATATTCTGGTTGGCCGCCTGGCTCTTCATCACCTGGTTGTCGGGGCGGATTATGCGTTTGGAAGAGGCCGCGAAGGAGATGTCGCGTTCCTCCGCAAAATGGGGCGTGAGTTCGGCTTTACCGTGCAGGCGATAGAGCCGGTGCTTGAGGGTGCTGCAGCGTGCAGTTCTACGCGAATACGACAGTCTCTGTGTGCCGGAGATGTGGCCGGGGCGGTTTCTATGCTCGGACGTCATTACAGTCTCGCCGGAACGGTCATTGACGGAGATAAACGGGGGCGTGAACTGGGTTATCCGACGGCCAATTTGACAACCGAGAAGGAACTGTTGCCTGCGACCGGGGTCTATGCCGTCAAGACCCTCCTGGACGGACGCTGGTATGACGGAGTGACCAATGTGGGTTGCAAGCCGACTTATGGAGGACAGGCGACCGGGGTCGAAGTCCACCTGCTGGATTTTTCCGGCGATCTCTACGGACAGAAGTTGCGTCTGCATTTCTTCGAAAGGCTTCGGGAGGAGAGGACGTTTGCCTCCTCCGAGGCTCTGACCCGGGCGATTCGAGCAGATGTTGAAAAGGCAAAGTCGGTATTGAACGGCCGGGAGGTCATCGAATTTTCGGAAAGAGAGGCGGACTGACATGGTGCAGGGAACCACACCTGTGTTTGGTATTTTCGGCCATCCTGTAGCGCACTCCCTGTCCCCGGCAATGCAGAATGCGGCCTTCCGGGAATCAGGGATTGAGGGCATTTATGTTCCTTTCCATGTCCTGCCGGAAAATCTCGAGCCTGCTGTTGCGGCGCTGGTGCCCATGGGAATCTCCGGAATTAACGTTACGGTCCCTCACAAAGAAGCCGTCCTTCCGCTGCTGGATGACGTTGAGCCGCGAGCCAGGGCGATCGGTGCGGTCAATACGGTGGTGGTTCGAGAGGGACGCCTTGTCGGCTATAACACGGATTGGTTAGGTTTCTTGTCCTCCCTTGACCTGGATCTGGGCATACACCCTGAAGCGAAAAAGGTACTGATGCTGGGGGCTGGCGGAGCCGGTCGGGCCGGTTTGGTTGCGCTGGCAGAGAGAGGCGCTTCCGAGATCACGGTCGCCAACAGAACCCTTGCCAAAGCCGAATCTCTGGTGAAGGATTTTGCGGTTCTTTATCCGGATACCCGCTGGTTGGCAATCCCTTTGGAAGAGGCCATGTTGAGGGGAGTGGCTCCGCAGGTCAATCTGATAGTGAGTTCTCTCTCGGCGGGTCTCCACTCGGATCAGATTCTTCCTTTCCCGTGGGAAGAAGTTTCGGCTAGTGCCTGCTTTTTCGATATGTTATACTCGCCAACGGTAACCCCGATGGTGCAACAAGCCCGGGATCAGGGTCTCGTTGCCTGTGATGGAATGGGGATGCTTGCAGGGCAGGGGGAAGAAGCCTTCCGGATTTGGACCGGAAGCCCTGCGCCCGAGGGCCTGATGCGCCGCATTCTGGAGAGTTGCCGAACCGTTGATTGACAGTGAACGATGAAGACCAGGTGCGTAGCTGTCTCCAGGGGAGATGGAGACGTGCTTTTCCCGACAAGGTAGAGCATGAGCGCAGATCGTCTAGGTGAACTCCTCGTCCGCAACGACCTGATCGACGAAAAACAGTTGATCCGAGCGGTAGAAGACTCCCGGGCCAACGGTACCCGCCTCGGGGCCGCTCTCACAAAGCTCGGTTATATCGGCGAAGAAGAACTTTCTGCCTTCCTTTCCAAACATTATGGCGTTCCTGCCATCAACCTTTCAGAGTTCGATGTCGACTCGGCGGTGATCACCCAGATCCCCATGGACGTCGCACAGAAGTATCAGATCATTCCGATCAATCGGGCTGGCTCTACTCTGATTGTCGCCATGAGCGACCCCTCCAATATCTTCGCCATCGACGATATCAAGTTCATGACCGGACTGAATGTCGAGGTGGTTGTGGCCAGTGAGGCGGCGATCAAGGAGGGGATCGACAAATATTACGACCAAAGTGCATCTTTGGCCGATGTCATGGACGATCTGGATGATTTTGATCTGGAGATTGTTGAGGACGAAGAGGATATCGATATCAGCGACCTTCAGAGAGCTTCTGAGGACGCTCCGGTCGTCAAACTGGTCAATATGATCCTGACCGACGCCATCAAAAAAGGTGCGTCGGATATCCACATCGAGCCGTACGAAAGGACGTTTCGGGTCCGTTATCGGATTGACGGCGTCCTGCACGAGATGATGAAGCCGCCGATGCGACTGAAAAACGCCATCATCTCCCGCCTGAAGATCATGTCCGAAATGGATATCGCCGAGCGGCGTTTGCCACAGGACGGCCGGATCAAAATCAAACTCGGTGGCGGCAAAGACATGGATTACCGAGTCAATTGCCTGCCGACTCTCTTTGGTGAAAAAGTTGTTCTACGCCTGCTCGATAAAAGTAATCTGCAGCTTGATATGACCAAACTGGGGTACGAGGAGCAGGCTCTCGTCTGGTTCAAGGAGGCGATTCACAAGCCGTTCGGTATGGTGCTGGTTACCGGACCCACCGGTTCCGGCAAAACCGTCTCCCTCTATTCGGCTCTTTCGGAGCTCAACAAGTCGTCGGAGAATATCAGTACCGCGGAAGATCCGGTGGAATTTAACTTTGCCGGGATCAACCAGGTGCAGATGCATGAAGAAATTGGCCTTAATTTTGCAGCAGCATTGAGAGCGTTTCTTCGGCAAGACCCCGACATCATCATGATCGGGGAAATCCGTGATTTTGAAACGGCGGAAATCGGAATCAAGGCAGCCCTGACCGGTCACTTGGTTTTATCAACACTGCACACCAATGATGCTCCGAGTACGGTCAACCGGCTTCTGAATATGGGGGTGGAGCCGTTTTTGGTGGCATCGGCGGTCAATCTGATTTCAGCACAGCGTCTGGCCCGTCGTATCTGCCCCGAGTGCAAAGAAGTCGATCCGGTCCCAAAGCAGGCCTTGCTGGATGCGGGAGTCCCGGCGGACAAGGTCGACACGTTCAAGGCCTATAAAGGGGGCGGCTGCACCAACTGTCACGAGACCGGGTATAAGGGCCGTGTTGGACTGTACCAAGTTATGCCGATGCTGGAAGAGATTCGTGAGCTGGTTCTTGCTGGGGCCAACAGCGCTGAGATTAAACGGGAGTCGATGCGACTGGGCGTAAAGACCATGCGCCAATCCGCGATCACCAAGATGGAGGAAGGGGTCCTGACGCTCGAAGAGGCTCTTCGAGTGACCATCGCAGACGACTGATCGGCAGCGACTTATCCCGCCTACAGATGCCCACGTTCAATCGGCGATGAGCCGTGATTTGTCATTGGGAGCGAGCAATATGGCGAACATGCATCAACTCCTTAAGACCATGGTAGAGCAGGGGGCCTCGGACCTCCATCTGACTACCGGGTCGCCCCCTCAATTGCGTGTTGACGGACAGATGGTCCCTATGGATCTTGAGCCGCTGAATGGAACACTGACCAAGCAACTTTGTTACAGTGTTCTGACCGATGCCCAGAAGAAGAAGTTTGAAGAAGAAAACGAATTGGATCTTTCTTTCGGCGTCAAAGGGCTGAGCCGCTTTCGTGGAAACCTTTTTATCCAGAGAGGTGCTGTTGCCGGTGCCTTCCGACTGATTCCCTTTAAAATTCTGAGTTTCGAAGAGCTCGGGCTCCCTCCTGTCGTGCGATCCTTGTCGGAGAAGCCGCGCGGGCTTGTTCTGGTCACCGGCCCCACCGGTTCGGGTAAATCCACTACCCTGGCCTCGATTATTGATGCCATCAACCAATCCCGTCACGATCATATCATTACCATTGAAGATCCGATCGAATATCTGCATCCCCACAAAAGTTGTCTGGTAAACCAGCGCGAAGTCGGCGCCGATACAGCTTCGTTCAAGAAAGCACTTAAATACATACTTCGTCAGGACCCCGATGTCGTCCTTCTGGGTGAGCTCCGGGACATTGAAACGATCGAAGCGGCGTTGACGATTGCTGAAACCGGTCACCTTTGCTTCGCTACGCTGCACACCAACAGCTGTGCACAGTCGATTAACCGAATTATCGACGTCTTCCCCGAAAACCAGCAGATGCAGGTCCGGACTCAGCTCTCCTTTGTGCTCGAAGGAATTCTGTCTCAGGCACTGATGCCAAGAGTCGGAGGGCGTGGTCGAGTTATGGCGTTGGAGGTTATGGTACCGAATGCTGCTATCCGGAATCTGATTCGTGAAGACAAGGTTCATCAGATTTATTCCCAGATGCAGATGGGACAGGAAAAATACGGTATGCAGACAATGAATCAGTCTCTGTTCATGCTGTATCACAGAAAGATGATTACGCTGGAAGACGCTCTTGCTCGATCTCATGATCTCGACGAGTTGCGTCAAATGATCGCCAGCCCAGATGCAGCTCTGCGACGCCAGGTTCAGGTGGCTAATGCTGTTGGTCCCGGTGCCTAGTACTGTGCTGCTTTTTAAGAGGACTTAAAACCTATGCCCAAGTACAAATGGTCTGGTCGTACTAAAAACGGTGGGAAGCAAAAGGGTGAAATGGAGGCTCCGAGTGAAGCTGCTGTTACAGCCCAACTCAGACGGCAAGGCATAACACCCAACTCCATCAAGGAGGCCGGTAAGGGCCTTGATATGGAGATCAATATCCCTGGGATGGAACCAAAGGTCACCCAGAAGGATGTGGTCGTCTTCACCCGGCAATTTGCCACCATGATCGATGCCGGCCTTCCCCTGGTCCAGTGTTTGGAACTGCTTTCGGGACAGCAGGAAAACAAGACGTTTAAAAAAGTTCTGGTGAATGTTAAGGAATCTGTCGAGTCTGGAAGTACCTTTGCCGATGCTCTGGGTAAACATCCGCACGTTTTCAACGATCTCTATGTCAATCTGGTGGCTGCAGGTGAGGTCGGTGGTATCCTCGATACGATTTTGAACCGTGTCGCGGCCTACCAGGAAAAGGCGTTGAAATTGAAGAAGCAGGTCAAAAGCGCCATGACTTATCCTGCTACCATCGTCGGGATCGCCTTTTGCGTTATTGCGGTTATCCTGGTTTTTGTTATCCCGGCTTTTGAGAAAATGTTTAAAGATTTTGGCGGTGCTCTCCCGGCACCGACCCAAATTGTCATTAACCTGAGTAATTTCGTAACCGACTATATTCTGGTTATTTTGATTGCGATAGCTGTTCTGGTTGTTTCGATCAAATACACCTATCGCACGGAGAAGGGCCGGGCTTTTATTGATAAGTACGCCCTTCATGCTCCTGTTATTGGTACCTTGATCCGCAAGGTTGCCGTCGCCAAATTCACCCGGACTCTGGGGACCCTGGTTTCCAGTGGGGTGCCGATTCTGGATGGTCTGGAAATTGTCGCCAAAACGGCGGGGAACAAAACGGTCGAGGCCGCCATTTTCGATACGCGTCAATCGATTTCCGAGGGCAAAACCATTGCGGAACCGATGGAACGATCCGGTGTCTTTCCCTCCATGGTTTGCCAGATGATTGCTGTCGGCGAGCAGTCTGGCTCTCTGGATACTATGCTGAACAAGATCGCCGACTTTTACGACGATGAGGTCGATGATGCGGTGAAGAATCTGACCTCAATGATGGAACCGCTTTTGATGCTATTCCTTGGGACCACCGTTGGTGGGCTCGTTATCGCCATGTATCTGCCGATCTTTAAGATTGCCGGGACGGTGGCAGGCTAAGCTGCCACCTTTATGGTGACATCCGATCAAAACACGGGGTCTTCACGGGCCCACCTCTCTTGGTATCTATCCGCCCGCGTCGGCGGCATGAGCCTGATCCTTCTGGGGGCGGTCTTCTATCAGTTCTGGGAAGACCGCCCCCATTCGACTCTCCTTCTCAATACCCTTTATCTGCTTATCGGACTTTCCTACCTTCAGGCCCTCGGTGCGGCTATCTGCTTGCGCAACGGAATATATGTCCGCTACTTGGCAGAGTTCCAGATTTTCTGGGATCTTTTCCTGGCGACGATCCTGGTCGGATTGACAGGAGGGCAGGAGAGTCTGTTTACCTTTGTTTACCTGCTTGTCATTATCAGCGCCAGCCTGTTTTTGAGCCGGCGACATACATTTATTGTGACCCTGCTGGCAACTCTTCTCTATGTGGGAGTCGTGGTTTTGCAACATTACCTTCAGGGGGAAGGGGAACCGCTTGGCCACATTTTTCTGCCAGCCCTGATTCATACGGTGGCCTTTTTCCTGGCCGCGCATCTTGCCAGTTCCCTTGCTGAGCGATGGCGGGCCAGTCTGGTGGAGTTGGAGCAGAAGGCAGTCGACTACCAGGAACTGGAAGAGTTCAACCGGACGATTCTTGCCAATATCGGAAGTGGTCTGATGATGGTCGGTCTGGATAAGCATATCAAGACCTTCAACAGGGCTGCGATGAGGATTACCGGACTCGATTTTGAGCAGGTGTACAATAAGAAAGTTCACCACTTCTTCCCGGAGATGGAACTCTTTGTCAAAGGGGGTATGGACGTGGTTCGGGGAGAGACGGTCATGGAGCTTGGGGACGGAGATGAGCGGATTCTGGGGTATGCAACAACCCAGATTCAGCATATGGACCGTCAGCCCGCGGGGACGCTGGTGACCTTTCAGGATCTGACCGAATTCAAAGCGCTTGAAGAGAGAGTTCGCAGGGTTGACCGACTGGCAGCGATCGGTCGAATGGCCCGTGGAATGGCCCATGAGATTCGAAATCCCTTGGCGTCCATCAGTGGGTCTGTTCAGCTTCTCCTGGAAAGAGAAGATATTTCGGATCAAGGCCGTCGGCTGATGAACATCGTTGAACGGGAAGCGGATCGCCTCAGTGCTCTTCTCGGAGATTTTTTGAACTACGCCCGTCCGGCCGATCCTCATATCGTTAAAACCGATATGCAGAAGATTCTTAACGACCTTACCGATCTGACCCAAGCTGAAGCCCGATTACATGATATTGAGCTTGTGGCAGATTTTGAAGAACTTCCAGAACTTCTTGTTGACCCGTCACAGATTCGGCAGGCATTGTGGAACCTATTGGTCAATGCGCGTGATGCGGTTTCCAAGGGAGGGCGAATTCGGATATTGGGAGATTCCAGCGGAGAGATTCGGATTGAAGATTCCGGGTCGGGGATTGCGGAAAAAGATCTCTCTCATGTTTTCGATCCCTTTTTTACAACAAAAGACAAGGGAACCGGGTTAGGACTTGCCACGACCCATGCTATTGTTGAAGCCCATAACGGCCAGATTCGGGTTGAAAATACCGATGAGGGTGGTGCCCGTTTTGTTATACAATTGCCAGTATCTTCCCGGTAAAGGGAAGGAAATCCTTTAAGGGGTAGGCCCATGGAAGAGTTGATGACACGCCAAACGCGCATACTTGTGGTTGATGATGAAGAAAGCATGCGTGAAGTCCTCACGATTATGCTGCACGACGAGGGCTATCAGGTCGAAGCGGTTTCCGATGGGCTTCAGGCATTCAACCGTTTGCAAGAGCAGGATTTCGATCTGGTTATCAGTGATATGAAGATGCCACGCCTGGACGGAATGGAGCTTCTACAACGCATCAAGGAGCAATGCCCCGAAACCGTTGTTATTATGATCACTGCCTTTTCTTCGACCGAGGATGCCGTTCTCGCGATGCGACAAGGTGCTTACGATTATATCACCAAACCATTTAAAAACGACGAGATCCGCCTGATCGTTAAAAACGCCCTCGAACGAAAGGCGCTGCAGAAAGAGAACAAGGCACTCAAGAAGGAGCTTGGACAGCGTTATTCGTTCGGAAATCTGATTGGGAAAAGCCGGGCGATGCAGCAGATCTTTGAATTGGTGAAGAAGGTCTCAGGCAGCCGGGTGAATATTCTGATTACCGGTGAAAGTGGAACCGGGAAAGAGCTCGTGGCAAGGGCGGTTCATTTTAATGGCGAGTTCAAGGATCGCCCGTTTGTTGCGGTTAATTGTGGCGCTATTCCGGAAAACCTGCTGGAGTCCGAACTCTTCGGCCATGAGAAAGGCTCTTTCACCGGGGCCTTTCAGCAAAAGGCCGGTCTGTTTGAGGTGGCCGACAGCGGCACTATCTTTTTAGATGAGATTGGAGAACTGCCTCCGATGATGCAGGTGAAGCTGCTACGGGTGATCCAGGAACGGGAATTTCGCAGGGTCGGCGGGACCAAGAACCAGAAAGTCAACGTCCATCTGATCGTTGCGACCA
>JANQIN010000032.1 GCA_028282145.1 Thermodesulfobacteriota bacterium
TTTCCGATGGGAAACTGACCACCCGGGTGAAAAACCCGTGGAATCGGTTCGTACTGCAGGAACTGGTCAACTGCGGTGCCCCCGAGCAGATTTTATATGATGCCAAACCGCATATCGGGACCGATCGACTCCGTCTCGTGCTGATTCGGTTGCGTCAGAGACTTGAGTCTCTCGGGGTTCGAATTCGATTTGAGACCCGTCTTGAGGATCTGCTGGTCCATGGTGGGAAGGTTGTTGGAGGTCTGTTGCATACGGGAGAAGAGGTTTCCTGCGACGCCATGGTGCTCGCCCCCGGGCACAGTGCCAGAGATACCTATGGGCAATTGGCAAGACAGGGCGTGCGTATGGAGGCAAAACCGTTCGCCGTCGGAACCCGGATCGAACATCCGGCGGAACTGATCAACCGCATTCAGTACGGCTTTCCGGCCCACCCAAAACTTCCTGCCGCCGATTACAGCCTGGCATGGAATGACCCCCAATCGGCTCGCGGCGTCTATTCCTTTTGCATGTGTCCGGGGGGAGAGGTTATTCTGTCATCCTCGGAGCCCGATACGGTGGTGGTCAATGGGATGAGCCGGCTCCACCGGGCCGACGAGCTCTCGAACAGTGCCCTGGTTGTTGCCGTGCGGCCGTCGGACTTCCCCGAACCGGGGCCGTTGGGCGGTGTGCTATTTCAACAACAGTGGGAACGAGCGGCTTTTGAGGCTGGAGGCGGGGGCTATGTTGTCCCGGTGCAGGGGGTTCTCGACTTCCTTGGACAAAAGGGCAGCAGAGTGCGTTCTTCCGTGCGACCTCGTTGGCGCGAAGCCGATCTGAGGCACTGTCTGCCCACAATGGTTTCCGACCACCTGGAACGTGCCTTACCACGTTTCAACCAGCGGATGAAGGGGTTTGTCAGCGCTGAAGCGACCCTTGCCGGTGTGGAAACCCGCACCTCGGCCCCTTTACGTATTCTGCGGGGCGAGGATGGCCAATCCCTGTCCCATCCGGGACTTTACCCCACAGGAGAGGGGGCCGGCTATGCGGGTGGTATTATGAGTGCAGCCCTGGACGGACTTCGGGTGGCAGGTTGGATTGCCGCCCGGGGCTCCGTGAACGATGGGTAAACAGGAGTTATCCGTGAAGACACAGTTCGTTTGTGATATTCAGGAACGGGATCTGATTGATACCCTGTTTCTGGTGCGACAGAAGATTACAGCGCTTGCAAAAAACGGCAAACCTTATCTGACCCTGAAGCTGATGGACCGAACGGGTGAGATCGAGGCACGCGTCTGGGAGCGGGTGGAAGAGCTGTCCGACAGGATTCAGAAAGACGACTTTCTCCATATCCGGGGTAAGGCCAATGTTTATCTCGGCAAGATGCAACTGGTTGTACAGGAGGCCGATCAGGTCCCCGAAGGAGAGGTGAGTCTGGAGGATTTTCTACCGGTCTGCGGCCGTTCACAGGAAGAGATGCTGGCCGAATTGCAGCAGCAGGTGGCTTCTATCGCCGACCCTTACTTGAAGTCCCTGATGGGAAAGTTCCTGGAGGATGCAGCGTTTATGACCGCCTACCGGCAGGCTCCCGCCGCCAAGACGATGCACCATGTCTATCTGGGGGGATTGCTGGAGCATTCTCTGGCTATCGCCGGTCTGGTCGACGATGTCAGCCGACGTTACCCTGGGCTGAACCGGGACCTGTTACTCGTTGGGGCCCTGCTGCACGATATCGGGAAGACCCGTGAACTGGATTATGCCCGTTCTTTCGATTATACCGACGAAGGAAAGTTGTTGGGACACATTGTGATCGGCGCCCAGATGGTGCAAGACAAGATTCGACAGGTCGAAGGGTTTCCCCCCAAGCTGGAAACGCTTCTGGTACATCTGATGCTGTCTCACCACGGTCAGTACGATTACGGCTCACCCAAACGCCCCAAAACTCTCGAAGCGGTCATCCTCAATTTCCTGGATGACCTGGACTCAAAAATCAACGGTGTCCGGACTCACCTCGACAGGGAGACCGAGATGGAAGGTGACTGGTCCAGTTACCATCGACTCTACGATCGATATTTCTACAAAGGGGACTCTGCAGGTCAATCGATTGTAGAGAAGCAGACCCCGGTGGAAACGGCTTCCAAACCGGTGGATAAACCCGCCCCGGCACCCCAAAAGGCCGGCGGAAAGAAAAAACGAGCGGATAAACCTTTGGGCTTTACTCTGGCGGAGCAGCTTCAAGGGGTGAACACCGATCTCTTCAATACGACCGAAAAGGACAAGGAATGAACGTCGATGCGCTCATTGTCGGACCGCTCCAGGTCAACTGTTATATCGTTTCCTGCTCTGCGACCCGGGAAGCGGTGGTGATTGATGCCGGGGACGATGCCGAGCGGATTCTGGCCTTCCTTCAACAGAACGACTTGGTGGTCAAGATGATCCTCAATACGCACGGCCATTTTGACCATCAGGGCGGGATCAAGGCGCTGGTGGAAGCGACCGGTGCGCCTTTTCTGTTACATCGTGCCGATCTGCCGGTCCTGGAACGATCCCGGGAGCATGCGGCCCTCTATGGTCTGAATACCACCCAGGCACCCACCCCCGACCGTTTTCTGGAAGACGGGGAGGAGCTGGCCTTTGGACAGGAAACTCTGAAGGTGATGCATACCCCGGGACATTCTCCCGGAGGTGTCTGCTTCTATGGAGGTGGTCACCTTTTTTGCGGGGACACTCTCTTTGCGGGTTCCGTCGGTCGAACGGACCTCCCGCTGGGAGATCATGATCGTCTGATCCAGTCGATTCGGGAATCCCTGTTACCGCTGGACGAAACCACGGAAGTTCACCCGGGCCATGGTCCGGATACGACCATCGGTCGGGAAAAGCTGGTCAACCCCTTTATCACGGGATAGGAAACGATGCTGAAAAACAAGACAATCGTACTGGGGGTTTGTGGGGGAATTGCGGTCTACAAGGTGGCTGCTCTGGTCCGCCTGTTCAAGAAGGCGGAGGCCGATGTTCACGTGGTGATGACCAAGAACGCCCGTGAGTTCGTTACTCCCATGACCTTTCAAACGCTCTCCTGTAACCCGGTGCATACCGATATGTGGGATCTCCTTCAGGAAGCCGATGTGGACCATATCTCTCTGGCGGATCGGGCGGATATTTTTGTCATCGCCCCGGCTACGGCCAACATGGTCGGAAAGGCGGCCAATGGCATCG
>JANQIN010000038.1 GCA_028282145.1 Thermodesulfobacteriota bacterium
AACTGCTCGGTACTTCCCCCGATAATTAATCCGTCGGGCCTTCCTTGGGGCGCACCATCACCGTGAAAAAGGTGTGCCCATCGGAGGAAGCCCTCGAGAGGGAGACCTCCAGCGCCAGCGGTTCCAGATCACGACGCAAACCTTTCAGAGTCAGCAAGCCCCCATCCCGGCTCTCCAATGTTTCCTCCAAAAACCGGACCAGAGTTTCAGCACCGGTTTCCTGCATCGGAGCAATGAGGCGAGCGATATCCATCCCCAACACTTCGGACCGGCTGTAGCCGAAAATCGCTTCTGCCCGGTGATTGAAAAGGATCACTTTTCCGTCCGGCAGGAAACTCACCATCCCATCCCTTACATTGTCGGTCAAAGCACGAAACCGATGTTCCGAAGCTTCCAGTTGACGAATTCCATCGCCCACACGTTCGACCACCTGGTTGAATCCTTCAATCACCCGACCGATCTCATCGTCTCCCCGTCCAGGCAACCTCTCATCGAAATGGCCTGTCCGAATCACGCGATTCATCGCCGCAGACAGTGCGGTCAGGGGGCGGGTGACATTGGCCCGGATCAAAAGACCAAGGCAGAGAATCAGGCCGAGGAAAACTCCACCGAGATAGAGAAAATCCCCTTGAAGGGATAACTGGAGCTGGTTCTGAAGGCGGGTCAAGGGGAGACTGATCGAGACGGCACCGATGATCTCCCCGATCGAATAATTGTAGGCCTGGTCGGTCTCTACCGAAAAACGGGCGCGGATAAAATCAGGGGCGTCCTCCGGTCGGCCATGACAGACAAGGCAGCTCTCGTCGGCCCGGAAAGGTTGTAGATATCTCAAGGTAGGGACGTCATCCTCTTCGGTCAACGCATAGCTTTCCCGCATATAGGGGTTCTCGGCAAAAGAGGCGAGAACCGCCTTTTCAAATCCATCCGGCGCATTGTCGGGGTTTCGAAAACGATCCGAAATCTGCCGCAGGCGAAAGCCCCCTTCCTGGGCAACGAGCTGTCCCACCCGGTTGGAAGCAACAATCGGAATCAGGGCATATCTTTCGTCGGACAACCGGACCTGGCCCAGTCGGAGATGTTTGGAGAGGTATTCCCGGGTTTGAACCGTTTCACTGGCAATCAGGCGAGCCCGGGTCACCGCTTCTTCCAACATATCTTGACGCTTCTGCTGGTAGGTCCAGAACGCCATCACCCCGAAAAACAGAACCAGAATAAGGGCTGTCGCCAGGGTCGTTTTGGTAAACAGGCTCAGGTTACGCAGTTGAGGCATGAGACATCTCCCGGGATCTGCGGGTCAGTGTATTGATAAAACCCTTCTTCGGCAATGACTATGCGGTGGTTATGCGTTTGATGAACTGGCGCAAAATAGCCGCGGTCAGTCCCCAGATATCCTGGTTTTCATAACGATAAAAGTGAATCGGGTAGGTCCGACCCTTGTGACGCCAATCCTCTTTGCGGTGGATATCCGGGTTCAGAAAATGACCCAGCGGGACCTCCAGAATCTCTGCAATCTCCTCGGTCGCAACCCGATAGGGGTAGGGCCACGAATAAATCCCAACAAAAGGGGTGACCCGATAACCATGGATAGAGACGAAATCATCCAGTTCTCCCAGAAGCTGGACATCCTCGGGAGCGATCCCCATCTCCTCTTCCGTCTCCCGTAAAGCCGTCACCGAAAGATCCTGGTCTTCCGGTTCGACCATGCCGCCAGGGAAAGAAATCTCTCCACTGTGATGCTCCAGGTCATCGGAACGTCGGGTAAAAAGCAGATGCGGACTCTGGTTCTTGAAGAAAAGGGGTATCAACACCGCTGCCGGTCGCATCCCCTCAAGAGGGAGACGTTTGGCTGTGCAGCCCTTCAGAGCCCTGCGCACCTGCTCCCCATCCGCAATCACGACAGAGCCGCCTCCGCATTGGTCCGCAACTCGGTAATGGTGGCACCGTAATCCCTGGTGGAGAAAACGGCACTTCCAGCGACAAAGACATCGGCTCCCGCTGCGGCGATACGGCCAATATTGTCCGGCTTCACACCCCCATCGACCTGAAGCTCGACCGAGAGGCCACGCTGGTCGATCATGGAGCGAAGTTGCTCGACCTTTGGAAGGGCATTCTCAATAAACGACTGTCCCCCGAAGCCCGGATTAACCGACATCACCAAGACCAGGTCCAGTTCGTCGAGGATCACCTCCAGGGTCGAGGCGGGTGTCGCCGGATTGAGGGAGACCCCGGCTTTTTTCCCCAGGCTCTTGATCAATTGAACGGTACGATGAAGATGCGTAGAGGCCTCCTGATGTACTGTCAGAATATCTGCTCCGGCCTTGGCGAATTCCGGGATATAGCGATCCGGGTCCACAATCATCAGGTGGACATCCAGAGGCAGACGGGTGATCTTGCGGACCGCATCGACCACCAGGGGGCCAATCGTAATATTGGGGACAAACTGACCGTCCATCACGTCGATATGGACATAATCGGTCCCTCCGGCCTCCAGCGCCTGCACCTCTTCGCCCAGGCGGGAAAAGTCCGCCGACAGAATGGACGGGGCAATCTTGATCATCACTTCACTCCTGCAGCAACAGCAACATGCGGATGGCTTATATGATATGAGTCACCCTATAGGTAGCAGATTTAGGCCGAAGGATAAAGCCTGCCTTATCCCTGACGGATGAAGCGGGCGGCAAAAAAACCGTCCATGCCGTCATGACGGTGCGGCCAGCTGCGAAAAAAACCGGTCTTTTCGATCAACGGCAACCAGGCTTCGGGGACCTGATCCTGCAGCGGCTGCAATCCAAGTTCAGGAAAGGTTTCCAGTAACCAGGCGACGTTTTCGTCGGTCTCTTCGACCGTTGGTGTGCAGGTGGAGTAAAGTAACGTACCGCCCGGCTTGAGCAGCCGCACCGCCTGGGTCAGGATCCCCCGTTGCAATTGGACCAGGCCCTCGATATCGGAGACGAACCTTCGCCAGCGCGTCTCCGGGTTGCGGCGAAGAACGCCCATGCCGCTGCAGGGGGCATCGACCAGAATCCGGTCGAAGGATTCCTTTTCAGCAAAGGACGGTGGCCGGGTCATATCGGCAACGTGAACTGTCAGATTTTCTGCCCCGAGCCGCATTCCGGCGCTGCGGATCAGTTCCGCCCGCCGCGGAATCACATCCACAGCGGTCACCTGAGCCTGATTTTCAGTCAACGCACACAGATGCAGAGTTTTGCTGCCAGGAGCAGCGCAGGTATCGAGGATCTGTTCTCCAGGGCAGGCTCCAAGCAGGTGGGCCATCAGTATGCTGGCCTGATCCTGCCGCTGGATTTCGCCTTCCGGCTCTCCGGGCAAACTGCCAGGAGCGGCCCCATCGATGATAAGCCCTTCGGGGGCGTAAACGGTTCCACGGACCTGAAGACCGGCCTCTGCCAGTTGAGCGCAGGCTTTTTCGACACCGGTCTTGAGTGTATTGACACGTACGCTCAACGGCGCGGGCACCAACAGAACCTCACCCAACTCGGCAGCCTCCTCCACCCCCAGCTCCCGAATCCAGCGTTTACTGAGCCACCGCGGGACCGACAACCAGTGCATCAGGTAATCGAGAGGTTTCGCTTCCAGAGTGGGCCAGCGGATCTCATCGCGCTTGCGGTCGAGATTCCGCAAAACGCCGTTGATAAATCCGCTGGCGCGATCGAGCTTGACCGCCTTGGCCAGTTCCACCGTCGTATGAACCGCAGCTCGGGTCGGAACGCGATCGAGCTGCAGCAACTGATAGGCGCCAAGCCGCAGAAGAATCCGCACCCGCGACTCGACCCGGGTCATCGGCTGGGAAGAGATCTGATTCAACGCATAATCAAGCCGAGCCTGCAGTCGCAGCGAACCGTAGACCAGCTCGGTCAGCAGACCCCGGTCTCGCGGGTCCATTCCCTGCTCCCGTTGTAAAACACCGTCCAGAGCCAGGTCGCTGAAAGCCCCTTCCTCAATCCGTTGCAGTAGATCAAAGGCAAGGTATCGTGGATCGTTCTTTTTCATCATAGTCCTGAAGATACCCGGGATCGCGAGATCGACCAACAGAAAAGGTCCGAACCCAGGGATGGGCGAGCCACAAAAAGAAAGATCGTTTCTTTGTGTGGCAATGAAGCAAGGCTGTATTTCTGCCGAACAAAAATGACCGGCCCAGGGATGGGCCGGTCATTTAACTGTCGGGGCTCCGAAGAACCTCTTTCATTATTAACCCGTGTGTATTCCACTTTCCAGCCGTCGAATGCGCTCTTCCATGGGCGGATGGGTCGAAAAAAGGGAGGCCAGCTTCTTTCCACTCAGAGGGCTGACAATAAACATATGGGCCGTTGCCTCATTGACATTGTGCATCGGCATCTGTTTGTTGGCCATCTCCAGCTTTCGGAGGGCGCTGGACAGGTACAGCGGGTTGCCGCACAGAGCTGCACCGCCGGCATCGGCCGCATACTCACGGGACCGGGAAACAGCCATCTGCACCAGCATCGCTGCCATCGGTGCCAGGATCATGACCGCAATCAACGCCAGAGGGTTGCTGTCCTCGTCGTCCCGGCCGCCACCGAAGATCATGGCGAACTGAGCCATATGGGCCAGCATGGAAATCGCGCCGGCAAAGGTGGCGGCGATAGAGCCGATCAGGATATCTCGATGTTTCACATGGGCCATTTCGTGGGCCATGACACCGCTCAGCTCTTCGCGGGTCAGTATGCGAATCAGGCCTTCGGTTGCGGCAACCGCCGCATTTTGCGGGTTACGTCCCGTAGCGAAGGCGTTCGGTGTATCCTGCGGCAGACTATAAACCTTGGGCATCGGCAGATTGCCACGCTGGCAGAGCTCGGCGGTAACCTCGTACAGAGGCCCGCTGTGAATCTCTTTCCCGCGATACATCTTGAGAACGATCTTGTCGGAAAACCAGTAGCTGCCGAAGTTCATCACCCCCGCCATCAACAGGGCGAAAACCATCCCACCCTGGCCACCGATAGCGTTACCGGCCCAGACCAGAAGCAGGGTCAGCAGGGTCATCAATCCAACGGTACGTGCTGTGTTCAGCATGATCTTTTACACTCCTTACATGGTGCATGGGTTTACGGGTCGCCTCTCTCCTGACACCCCGTCCCCAGTATCCAGCGCTTTGATGAGCGGCGGATGTTGGGAGAGTTCAATCTCCCCTTTTCCCGATACGGGCTTTCAGCCCAATGCCGTCCCCGACGGGAGATCGTTCCCCCGGAGGAAATCCGCGGCAGGCATCATCCGTTTGCCGGGCAACTGCAATAATCCAATCAACAGGGCGCCATCACCACAGGCGACCAGGACCCCTTTGGCATCGGCGGCCAGAACAGTTCCGGCCTCACCGGACTCCTCTACGGGACGAGTCCCTGCGATTTTCAGTGTTTCCCCGCCCAGGCTGGTGAAGGCCGAAGGCCAGGGTGCCAGCCCGCGTACCTGATTATGAACCTCGCTCGCCGCACGGGTCCAGTCAATCCGTCCGTCCTCTTTCTTCATCAGCGGGGCGTAGTTGCTGAGACTGTCGTCCTGCGGCTCGGCCACCAGAGTCCCGTCGCAGATCCGGTCGATTGTTTCGTCCATCGCCTCGCGGCCAATGACCATCAGTCGATCGTGTAACTCACCCGCCGTTTCATCCGGTCCGATGGCAAGCGACTTTTTCACCAACATATCCCCGGTATCCAGCCCGATGTCCATCAACATGGTCGTCACCCCGGTTTCGGTCTCACCGTCGACGATACACTTGTTGATCGGAGCAGCGCCCCGGTATTTGGGCAAGAGTGAGGCATGGACGTTAATGCACCCGTATTTGGGAATATCCAATACTGCCTGCGGCAGAATCTGGCCGTAAGCCACCACGACGATCAGATCGGGGGCCAGCGCCTTTAACTCCTCAACCGCTGCAGGATCTCGCAACTTCTGGGGCTGAAACACCGGAATTCCTGCTCCCAGAGCCAACTCTTTTACCGGGGGGGGGGTCAGCTTCTTACCGCGCCCTTTGGGTCGATCCGGCTGGGTATAAACCCCGACAATCTCGCACCCTTTTTCGATCAGCCCTTGGAGCGTTGCGGTGGCAAAATCGGGGGTCCCCATAAAGACAGTACGAATCTGATCGGGGGTCATTCGGTCTCCTGAGCATGCATCTTCTTATATCTTTTGCGAAACAACTCCCGTTTCAGTGGTGAGAGGTAGTCCACAAACAGTTTGCCGTCGAGATGATCGATTTCGTGCTGAATAGCGATGGCGAAGAGGCCGTCCGTTTCCACTTCATGAGCCACACCCTGTAGATCCTGCCACCGGGCCCTGACGCGAGTAAAACGTTTCACTTTGGCGGCATAACCCGGCACCGAGAGACAGCCTTCTTCTTCGAAGCTGTCCCCCTCGCCCGAGAGAATCTCCGGATTGATCAGAGGGATCAGGCGGGACTCTTCACCGCCGGGATCGCAGTCGATGACCACAACCCGTTTGGTCACACCGACCTGGGTAGCGGCGAGTCCCACGCCGACAGCGTGGTACATGGTCTCGGCCATATCCGTCACCAGGGTTTCAAGATCTTCCCGGGTCGGATCGACCGGTTCGGCTTTCTCCCTCAAGCGGGAATCCGGATAAGTTAATATCGGCATCAGAGCCATAATTTCATCCTTCACGACAGAATCGCCCGAAATCAGGGCGAAAAAATCGCCCCTTAGGGGCGTGATACCATCATATGAAGGCCGTTCTCACTTGTCAATATCGCCGATACGCTCACCCCCTTACTGCTGGAGCAGCAGAGGGATAAAAGCCTTTTCCGGGACGGGTGGGCTGAACAGATACCCCTGTAAGACGGGAACCGATATCAGGAAAAAATTCGGGGCGTTGCGCACTGCGAGCGGCAATCAGGAACCGGTTTCTTCCTCGTTTGCAAAGACCTGCGTTCGTAGAAGGACTTCGAACGCTTCGGAAGGCATGGGTCGGCCGAAAAGGTACCCTTGAAACCTGTGGCAACCGAGATTGAACAGGTAATCCCGTTGCTCTGCGGTTTCAACTCCTTCCGCCACAACCTCCAGATCGAGGCTTTTTGCCATGGCAACAATCGCCCGGGTGATCGCCGCATCGTTGGGGTCGCCGGTCACATTGTCGACAAAGGATTTATCGATCTTCAACGCATGGATCGGAAAAGATTTCAGATAGGCCAAAGAGGAATATCCCGTCCCGAAATCGTCGATGGCGATACCCACGCCGACCCGTTCAAGTGCCATCAATACATCCAGAGTCTCCTGACGGTTCTGCATCAGGGTGTTTTCGGTCAATTCCAGGATGAGCTGTCGCGGGACCAATTGATGTTTCCGGATGGTCTGACGGGTCATTTCAACCAACCGCTGCTGCCCAAAGCGGGCGCCGGAGATGTTCACCGAGACCCGGACCAGAGATAATCCTGCAGAGCGCCATCGCGCCAGAAGAGCACCCACCTGGTCCAGAACATAGCCTGTCAAAGGGCCGATCAGGTCACATTCCTCGGCTACGGGAATGAATTCCAGGGGAGAAATCTCGCCCAGGTGAGGATGGGTCCAGCGAACCAGGGCCTCTGCACCGTAAACCGACTCCGTCGCCAGATCGATCAACGGCTGAAAGACGACGCGCAGCTGTTTTTGCTCCAGCGCCTGGCGAAGCTCGGTTTCCACCTCCAGGCGACGCATGGAAGATTCGTGCATCGCATCCCGGAAGAACTGGAAGTTGTTTCGTCCCTCCATCTTCGCATGGTACATGGCAGCATCGGCATTTTTGAGCAACTGATCGACTGTGGTGCCGTCTTCCGGATAGACCGCAATTCCGATACTGGTCGTCGACACCAGCTCATACCCCTCCAAATGAATCGGTTGCGAAATCGCCTTGATGATCCGTTGAGCGACACGTGCGGCATCCTCCGGGGACTTCAGCTCGGACAACAGCAGGGTGAATTCATCTCCACCCTGACGGGAGATACAGTGTTCCAGCGCCTCTTCTTCCCGCAGAGACACCATGTCCGTCTTACGAAGACAGTACAAGAGCCGCTGGGCAACCTTCTGTAACAGCAGATCCCCGATATGATGACCGAAAGAATCGTTAATCCTTTTGAAGCGATCCAGGTCCAGGAACAAAATGGCAAAACTGTCTTTCTGCTGCCGGGCATGCCCCAGAGTCAGATCGACCCGTTCTTTGAACAGAATGCGATTGGCCAGTCCGGTCAATTCGTCGAAGAAGGCGAGTTTTTCCACCTTGTCCATCGACTCCTTGAGCTGCTGAGTTCGTTGTTCCACCAGCATCTCCAGCTCTTCGTGATGACGCGCCAGCGCCTTCTCCTGAGATTCGATCCGTCCGAGCATCGTATTGAAGCCGTCGGTTAAACGACCCATCTCATCTTCGGTCTGGGGAACGACGCGTATGGAATAATCACCGGTTCGCGCGACCTCCTGCATTCCCTCTGCCAGGTCCTCCACCGGCTGAGTGATCGAACGCTGCAACCAGAGCGCCAGGGCCAGGGCCACACCCATAGCCCCTGCCAGAAGCAACAGCCCCAGCAGGATATAGGTCCGGGTCTGCTGGTTCAGTCGCACCAGGCTGACCTGGATCATCAACTTCCCGGCAACCTGGCCACCCAGAACCACGGTTTTGACACTGATGAGATGTCCGTCCACCCAGTGAATCCCGTCGGTATCGCAGTTTTCACAGACCAGGGGCATCAGATTTGGCGAGCGGCGATAGGTTGCCAGTTCCGAGTCGTCCGGCAGACGAAGGGTCGCAACCAGCACCTCGGGCGCAGCCTGAAGGGAGTTGAGATTTTCTATCGCGGCCGCCGTATCTTGAAAAATCAGTGCGGCGGTACTCTGGTTGGCCACGATATCGGTCATGGTCAGCACTTTCTGCTGAAGGTCTTGGCGTGCCTGGTAAACGTCATAGACGGTTGCCGTCACCGAAAACAGCAATAGGGCTACGCCGCAGATCGTCAGAATAATCAGCTTCAGCCTGACACTTATCGATTTAAGAGGAAGGGCACGATCCGGGAAATTCATAGCCCCTCCACTTTCTCGGCCAATCTCAGAAGCTTGGAGCTCAACGTGATTCGGGCGTCTTTCAGGCTTCGCATATTGACCCGGAATCGAATTTTGTTCCCGCGGGAAACCAAACCGATGTGGCCGCCTTCTTCGGCAAAATCGGGGATATCACTGACCAGAAGCGTCGGTTGTTTATCAAACAGATCGAGAACAAAGGAGAGGTTCTTTTCTTCACTGGCACTGACAAACAACAGGTCACACTCATGGGCAACGTGGAGATTGTCGAAAAAGCGGACCTTGATGGGGCGGTTTCGTATCGTCTTGGCCTCCAGCCTCCGAAGACTGCCCCGGAAAGGGTTGTCACCCAGAACACCGATGACGAGGGGTGTCATCTCGCGGTTTTTCGAGGTGGCTTCCCATCGGGTAAAGCGGGCAAAATTATACAGAAAGGCAGCTTTCACCCGGTACTCGTCGACCGGCTGATCGGCAAACCCCAGACCGGGGGCCACCCCCAGCGTGAGAAATACACCTAAAATGCTGCCAAGCAACAAACGCCGCATACAGATCCTAAAACTCCCAGGTTACCTTTCCAAAGATCCCTCGGGGGATCTCCGCCGGATAGTCCGGATAACGGATCACATCAAACTCCTGCTGTTGTGAATGCAGCAGATTTTGCCCGATAGCCGAAAGCTCCAGCCCTTCCCGGGGACGCCAGCCCAGTCGCAGATCCAGATTCCAGCAGGTCGATACAGAACCGGAGCGGAAGTGGATCTCGTCGGTGAAGTGAAGAAACGTATCCAGCTCAACGGTATCGGTCAGGTTCCAGAGCGATCGAAAACCAAACTGATGCCGCGGCGACGTCCCGTCGTAATTGGCCTCGCCGGTCTGCCCGGCCTCCGTGGACTTCATATCGGTTTCCATAAACGCGTAGGTCGCCTCCAGTCGCAGGCGGGCGGTCGGCTTCCAGTTCAGCACCCCTTCGAACCCGTAGATGCGCCCCTTGATCCCGTTGGCAAAGGCGGTGATACTGATGGCATAACCGCCCATCATGACGGGAGAGCCGGTTTCGCCGCTGATCAGATCGGAATACCGGTGGTAAAACGCCGCCAAGTCAAGCGCCACATCCGGGGTCACTTTCCACCGGTAACCGGCCTCGTAGGCCAGCAGTTTTTCACTTTCGACAGCGTTATTGCCGGCGCTTTTGATCAGGAGGGGAATCCCGATATTACGGACGGTCGCGTTGAAACTCAGATCCGTTTCGGCGCGGGTCGGCAGACGGACCGCCCTGGAGACAGCACCCCAGAGAGTATGGTCCGGGTTGGGCGTATACAGTACACGGACCGAAGGTTGCCAGGCGACATCGCTCTGGTTGCTGTCCTCGACCTTGGTCCCCAGGATCAGTTGCCACCGGTCGGGGGCTAGGGTAATCGTGTCCTGCAGGAACAGATTGAACTGGTGGGTGGTGCGAACCTCATCGGTCACTTCGATCGTTTCGGTCTCCTCGGTATGATCGTGAATAAACCGATACCCCCCGCCGACCAGAAAGAAATGCCGCTCTCCCAGGGAGAACTTGTGCTGCAGATCCAGATCGATCGTGTCATAGCTCAATACGGCGAACTTGGGTTCGTCGTAAGATAGCCGATCGTAATAGAGTTGAATCTGGGTGGTGTTGTCACTCCAGCGCGCCAGAAGGTGGCCGTTCAGGATATCGGATTGGGTCACCTGATCGGTCTGCGCCGGTGGCGTTCCCTCGATAATCGGGCGGATGCTCCCCGCATCGGCGTCCTTGATCTCCCCCTGAACGCTCAGATTACCGCCCCAGACATCTTCGGTGTCTAGTCGGAAACCGGCCAGCAATGAGATCCAATCGTCTTCAGCGTCTGTGCCATCCGGTCGTTCCAGTTCGGCCCGCCGGGTTCCTTTTCCATAGACGCGAATGGCTGTCTCCTCTGTCGGGCTCCAGCCGTAACGGGCAACGCCAATCCCCTGATCGAAGGTCCCGGCCCCTGCCGACACCAGACCGCCTTGTGTTTCTTTGGCGGAGCGGGTTATCACGTTGATCACGCCATTGACCGCATTGGCGCCCCAAAGGGCCGCTCCCGGACCGCGGATAACTTCAATCCTTTCAATATCCTCCAGCACGATATCTTGAGCCTGCCAGAACACCCCGCCGAAAAACGGATTGTAAACCGTCCGCCCATCGATCAATACCAGGAGCTTGTTGGAGAACATCCCGCTGAAGCCCCGTACACTGACCGACCATTTGTTGCTGTCGATCCGTGCCACATGAACTCCCGGAACCCGCCGTAACAGCTCCGGCAGAGAGGTGGCACCCGACCGTCGAATGTCCTCCCGGGTCAGGACAAAGACCGCTGCAGCCGCCCGATGGACCTCCTGCTCGGTTTTGGAAACCGAGGTGACACGGATATCCATCAGTTGTTCCAGGGTCAGATTGAACAGGTCGGGAGACGCTGGGTCGGCCACCGTAGGGGACAGGGCACCCAGAAGGGCCGAAATCAGGATAGCCGAAGCCATACCTGTACGAATGCAAGTCACCGAAACCTCCATGGCAAAGACACCTTGCCGTAAGGACGAAATCATCTGTTTTTTGGGGGCAATAAAAGAAAAATTAAGATAGGCTAATTTATCAAATATTAATTTCATTTGCAAGGTCAAGAGACATTCATCCATCTTTGCGAATTCCCGTCGGAAGACAGACCTGACCGACCGGTCTCTAATTCCCCCTAGGGCGATCTGCCAACCTGAGGTATACTTCGGGATCTAACTTTCCGAGGAAGGACCTATGAACCGATTCGCCCAAACCCTGCTCGACCACAATATCCCCTCACTTCAACGCCAGAAAATTCACACTCTGCAGATCAACCTGGGTTACCGCTGCAATCTCGCCTGCAGCCACTGCCATGTCCAGGCTTCGCCGGCTCGCACCGAATGTATGAGCTGGGAAACAATGGAGCAGATTCTTACCCTGGCCGCCCAGGCTCCCGGATGCCAGGTCGACCTGACCGGTGGCGCCCCGGAGATGAATCCGGACTTTACCCGTTTCGTCACCGCCCTCCGCGCGGCCGGACACCCGGTACAGGTTCGAACGAATCTGAGCATTCTTCTTCAACCCGGATTTCAATCCCTTCCCGGCTTCTTCCGAGAGAACCAGGTTCAACTGGTCGCCTCGCTGCCCTGTTACCTCAACGATAATGTGGATGCCCAGCGCGGAGAGGGGACCTACCGGGCCAGCGTCGATGCAATCCGGCGTCTCAATGAACTGGGCTACGGTAAACAAAGCGACCTGCCTCTGAACCTGGTCTACAACCCGGCCGGTCCTTTCCTGCCGCCCGGCCAGGACGCCCTGGAGGCCGATTACCGAACCCAACTCCGTCAGCAGCACGGGATTGAATTCACCCACCTGCTGACCCTCAGCAATATGGCCATCGGCCGTTTCCGCGACCGTCTGCAGGCCAAAGGGGAGCTGGCGGCTTACGAAGAACTGCTCCGCGACAACTTCAACGCCGCGACCCTGGAAGGGGTGATGTGCCGCCACCAGCTCAGCATCGGCTGGGACGGCACGCTGGCCGACTGTGACTTCAACCAGGTCCTGAACCTGCCGACCCGGACAAAAGGCAAAAGTCTGGCAGACCTGAAACTGAACGACCTGGAAGACCAGCCGATCTGCACCGGCGACCATTGCTTTGCCTGCACCGCCGGTGCCGGATCTTCTTGTGGCGGATCTCTCGTAGCGTGATAAAATCATTACTCATTTTGTCTATGATCTTCTTTTTCGGTGTTTGACCGAGGAGGCTACGAATGAGTTCTTTTGATTACGATGTGGGTATTCTGGGAGGCGGCGCAGCGGGACTGACCGTCGCCTCGGGTGCCGCGCAGTTCGGTGCAAAAACCATCCTGATTGAAAAAGAGGACAAACTCGGAGGCGACTGCCTTCATTTCGGGTGCGTCCCTTCCAAGACCCTGATCCGCAGTGCCGAAGTATGGAACCTGGCGAGCCGCGCGGAGGAATTCGGCCTGCCGGCCCTCGCTCTGCCCCAGGTCGATCTGGGACAGGTGATGGATCGTGTCGCCGCCGTTATCGCCAAGATTCAGCCTCATGACTCGCCGGAGCGGTTCTGCAAACTGGGGGCGGAAACGGTCTTCGGCCAACCCCTGTTCGAAGACGACCATGTGGTCAGCGTCAACGGCCGTCGGATCAGCGCCAAAAACTGGGTCATCGCGACCGGTTCGCGACCGGCGCTGCCGCCGATCGAAGGGCTGGAAAACGTCAACTACTGGACCAACGAAACCTTGTTCAAACAGCGGGAACTTCCCAGTAGGCTGCTGGTTCTGGGGGGCGGTCCCATCGGCATCGAGATGGCGCAGGCGTTCCAACGCCTGGGAACCGCCGTGACGGTGGTGGAATACAACGGCCAGATCATGGGTCCTGAAGATGCGGACATGGCGGCGGTGGTGCAGCAGCGTCTTGAGGGGGAAGGAATGACCATCCGCTTCGACACCAAAGCAGTCAAGGTCGAGCAGGTTGGGCAGACCATCCGCCTGACCGTTATCCCCGCCAGCGGAGAAGGGCCGGAAGAGGTTCTGGAAGCCGATGCCCTGCTGGTGGCAACCGGCCGCCGACCCAATGTGGACGGGCTCAATCTGGAAGCTGCCGGTGTCAAATACGGCCCCCGGGGGATTCCGACCACCCAACGTCTGCGAACCAACCAGCC
>JANQIN010000054.1 GCA_028282145.1 Thermodesulfobacteriota bacterium
CGGAGGCACGGACCACGATTTGTCGATCCGGATCGCTGGATGGAAGTGAGAAGTGCCCCTCGGAATCGGTTTCAGCGCTGTGGAGACCGTTGGTAATCAAAGCACCGACGATTGGTTTCCCGGTGAATTGATCGAAAATACGGCCCACAAGGGGCTCACCCAGAGCAAGGGACACCCAAAGGGGGAGGGACAACAGGGCGAAAGAACAGGCGGCCACAGTACGAAGGGTCATGATGGTGCACTCCTTCAACCACTCGTCCGGCCCGCGAGCGTGGTTCGTTCGAGAGAGAGATGAGCCGGAGTTCATTTAAATTTGCAAAGGGTGTACCGATTCTGTGTTGCCGCGGTTTCAAAGGGTCTTTCTGGAGAAAGAGAAATCGAGCCTTTTTACTACCCGCCCGTCAATAGCGATCAGACCCAGCCCAATCAGGACCATGCCACAATAGTCTTTAGGTGTCAGTTGTTCCCCCAGAAAGACTGCTCCGAGAAGGATAGCGGTGACAGGAATCAGGAAGGTGACCAAAAGCAGGTTGGTGGCACCTGCGGTGGCCAGAATGCGAAAGTAAAGAATATAGGCCAACGCTGTGGAGAAAATGGCCAAAGCGACGATGGCGGCCCAGGCCTCTCCACCGGGGAGGGGCAGGTTCCAGGGTTGATCGACCAGCAGCACAACAGGAAGCAGCACCAGGGTGGAGGCGGTGACCTGGCCGGTCGCGGTGATCATGGGAGGAACGCCGAGCTTATGAAAACGCCGACCGAACACTCCTGCAAAGGCATAGGATAGCGCTGCACCCAGGACAGCCAGCTGGGCCAGGGTATCTGTGCCGAGACCGCCCAGACTGTCCATCCCGATAATGACCACCACCCCGAAGAAGCCGAGAGAGATACCCAAGAGACGACCGGGGGAGAGCTTTTCGTCCTGGGTAAAGGTGTGGGCTACCAGAAGAGTAAAGATCGGGGTGGTGGCGTTGAGGATGGAGGCCAGTCCGCTGGCGATATGGGACTGTCCCCAGACGATCAGAGTGAAGGGGATCACATTGTTCAGCAGGCCCATCCCCAGAAAGGCCGCCAGAATCTGTCTCTCCTTAGGGAACCGCACCTGTTTGAAGCGCAGAACCAGATGGAGTGTCAATGCCGCCAGTCCGACCCGCAGAAGGACGATCGTGAAAGGCGGGAGGACCTTGATGGCTACCCCGACAAAGAAAAACGATCCGCCCCAGAGGAGGGAAAGAACGATCAGCAGGGACCATTCGACAGGCCCCATGGTGGTATTGATTTGTGACATTCTGACCTCTTTTCGGTTGAAGTGAGGTCAGGATAGGTGGTCTTCGGAAGGAAGGCCACCCGATTCTTGCGATGAAAACTCTTGCGTGCAGGTATGCGGGCAGGTACGATCAAACCGAACAAATCAACGAAGGACATTCACATGTTTTTTCAAACCCCTCCTCCCGTTTCTTCCCTCCGCTAAGGTGAGGAAGGACCCCTGATGTAAATTCGGCACAGACCGCGTGCCAGGGCGTCGTGCGCCTTTTTCCTTCCTCAACAGTCTGCAACTCTTTTCGGGAAGGAAAAAGCGATGTCCAACTCCTGTTCATCCGCCGTGACACGGCGGGGTATTTTCTCTGTCTCTCTCTCCGGACTCCTGTGGGGCACCATTGGTGTCGCCGCGCAGCAGATCTATAACGGGTCGGAAATCTCCCCCCTGACGATAGGGTTCTCACGCTTAGCGATTGCGTTTCCCGCAGTCGCTCTCGGATGTGTTCTGGTTGTACAGCGTGAAAACTTGAAAGCCAGAGCCCGGGATTATGGCCTCATGGCTCTTATTGGTGGGATGTTGGCGATCTATCAGGTCGCTTATTTCTCGGCAGTGCATCATGCGGGGGTGATGATTCCCACCTTGATTGCCTTGTGTGTGGCACCGGTTCTGGTGGCTCTCGGGGCCGGCGTCTTTCTCGGGGAGCGAATCACTCTTTCGACGATGCTCTCTCTTGGCTGTGCCGTACTGGGGACAGCTCTGCTCGTCGGTTTTCCGGGTGACAGATTGACTCCATCGGCGCTTATAGGTGGCGTGGGATTGAGCCTGTTGGCGGCTCTGGGTTATGCGCTGATGGTGCTGCTTGGACGAGGGTTGGCCGGACGATGCCACCCGATGCAAACCACGGCGGTTTCGTTTGCTGTCGGCGCTCTTTTATTGGCTCCCGTGGCGCCTCTGGACGTGATCGGCACCTCTTCCACGAACGTCGTGATCTGGTTGGCTTATCTGGGTCTGGTTCCATCCGCTCTGGGCTATATTCTGTTTTTCGCCGGGGTGACTCTGATTCAGGCGTCCACTGCAGCGATTCTCACGATGCTTGAACCTCTGGTGGCAACCGTTTTGGCCTGGGCGTTGTTTTCGGAAAGAGTCACGATGAGTACGTTCCTTGGTGGAACCCTTCTGATGCTGGCTGTTGCGAACCTATACCGAAGCGGCAGATAGGCAAAAGGCCCCGGCAGTTCGCCGGGGCCTTCATTCTTCAGGACCACTTGTTCCGGGGTGTGACTTAATCGGCTTTCTGCAGCAGGTAGAAGACATACCCGTATTCGGCGTTATGCCGACGGAAAAGGTCGATCTCCTTGTCATGCTCATCGTAGATCGCGATGGCTTCTGCATTGCCTGCGTTCTGCTTGCGAAGTTCCGCCAGACGGGCCTCCATCGGTCGATAGAATTCGGTCTCCCAGGTGTCGGACGGCATGGGAAAGGTGCCGATAACCTGATAGCCTGCGTTCTCTGCCGCTGCACAGTTGGAGGCGATATCGGTCATCGCCGGGCAGGCGCTGTCCCAGAAGACTTTGATCTCTTCCGGCGGGCTGTCCACCAGCCAGGTGACTTCGGTGACAGCGACAAGACCACCCGGCTTGAGGAGCCGTTTCCAGTCGGTGAGCCCTTTCTCAAACCCCATGAGATAAATGGCTCCTTCGGACCAGATCAGGTCGATAGAGCCCTCTTCAAAGGGAAGCTCCATCATGGATGCCTCGCAGGTGGCGATCCGGTTCTCATATCCGAGGGAAGAGGCTCTTTCCTGCAGAATTTCCAGAAATGGGGCGTAGTTATCGACAGCCTTAATAGACGCACCCGGCAGAGCTCTGGCCAGCTGAACGGTCTGCGCACCGGTGCCACAGCCGATATCGAGCACCCTGGGGTGCTTCGACAGTCCGGGCAGCATGGAAAGGGCATGCCTCAGGTCGGCTTCGGAGCCCGGTCCCTGGCGAGGCATCCCCTCGTAGAGTTCGTAGAAGTAATCCATCTTTCGTTCCTCGTCGAGATTGATGGGGTTCTTACGGATGACCAGCGCTTCCCGTTCGGGGATACCGATAGACAAAAGGAATTCGTGGTGCGCCTCCGGGGCCTGCTGTTCAAACTCGGCATGCCAGCGGCGCATGTCGGCCTCATCCATCCCGCTGGAGCGGAGGATATTGACCCAGGTTTCCTTGTCCATGGTGGTGGTCGGTGCCGTTCCGACAACTCCTTGAACCAGACGTGACAATTCCCGCTGGCGAGCCTGGAGGCGGCGAATCTCTTCCCTCTGTTGCTGTAATCGGTCTTCCAGGATGGTTCGGTGCTGGCTGTCGGGACTGTCCAACAACCGGGTGATCTCCTCCAGGCTCAACCCGGCGTCGCGGTAGACACAGATCCGGTCCAGACGTTCCCGATCGCTTTCGGTGTAGACGCGATAACCGTTGTCCTGACGACTGGACGGGCTGAGAAGCCCAATCCGGTCGTAGTGAAGCAGGGTGGACCGGCAGAGGTCAAACTGCCGGCCCAGTTCTGTAATACGGTACGTTTTCATCGATAGAATTCCTGATCAGGCGAATCGCTGACGCATCTCCTTGATCTCCGTTGGGGAGATCCCCAACCCTTCCAGAAAGACCTGATGGCCGTTGGGATGACGTTGCTCAAACAACGTATGCCACTGCTGCATCTGGTCTTCGCTCAGGCCAACTTCCTGAAAGAGGGCGATCCATTCGTTTTTGCTGATCATCTTCGACATGGCGTTCTCCTTTTTGGTGTTCGAGTTGTGCGCGCAAAAAGGAGCCTAAACTGTGAAGCTGTTGTCGGGTCAACAAAAAAAGGCGCCCCAGGTCAGGGCGCCTTGGGTGTTGATCCTTGGCATTACTCTTGTGTTAGAACGCCTTCTTTCATCTCTCCAGTTTCCAAAAAGACAGCCATGTAATGGGTCTGTCCGTTTTTTGGGAAAAAGTAGGCGAGATAGTTGGCATCGCAGTTAATCTCATACTCCCACCCACGCTCTACAGCAAACTGTTGAAATTCGGGGAGTGCCAACTGTTGGTCATTGCAGGGGAAAGCGCCATTTTGGGCCTGGTAGGTACGGGCTCGGTCAAAACCGGCGTTTAATAAATCCTCGACAGGAGAGGCCATGGTTTCTTCGAGCTGCTCCACCTGCGGCATTGAGCTCTGGCTGTGCATTTGAGCCGCTTTGGCCCGATAGGCGGCAAACTGCGGGATCGCGATGGCGGCAATAATCCCTATAATGGCAATGACATAGATTCCGGAGGCAGCACCACCCCCACCAACGCCGAGGAAGGGGGCCAGCGGATAGGCAAAGACATTTCGACCGGGGATGGAGATGCTTCCCGGTTGTTTTGCATTGACCAGTGCGGCGATTCGCTTGGGCAAATAAGGATGGGTCGAGTTCAGCTCATAGATGGAACCCCAAAATCCTTTATTCTCATTCATCTGGGCTGTAAACGCCTTCATATTGACTTGGGGCGCCAATTTACCGCCAGCCGCCAGAACAACAAGTCCGCGGGCGGCGGCATTGAGGTCCTGAACCACCTCCATCCCGCAGCGGTCACAGGAATATTCGCAGGCACGGGAATAGGCCGCGCCAAGCCAGGGAAAGATACGGGCAGGCGCGAGAAACATCAGCCATTTCAGGTGCCCCAAAGCCAGGTGGCCGATTTCGTGACCGATGATCATATCGACGGCTTTTTCGTCCTCCCCACAGGCCTCGATCAGATCTGCATAGATGATGACATAGTTACGTCCAATAAATTTGGTAGCAAAGGCATTCAGCATTCCGCCGGCCTGCATGACATAAGCATCCGGGACGTTCTCAACACCAAGGGTTTCGCAGGCGGAAACAATCTTGGTGTAGAGGTCTGGTAATTGCTCTTCGGACAGCTTGACGGCGTGTCCCCGTACGTGAGCAATAAACAAGGCATGCGCGACCAAAAGGAAGAAGCCGATCATTGCACCGTAAAAGATGCCGACGATGGAAACGACCAGAATGATCCAGAACAGGGTCGACAGAATCGCCGAAATGACAAAAAGGTTTTTTTCTTTTTGGGTCCGGCAGGCAACAGCAGACATGGCAAGCTCCAGGTTAGGGGTTTGGTACCGTAACTCCACAAGGGCGTCAGAAAGATCTGACGGGATTTCGCATGTACTTCAGTGATCGATTCGGTGTTGGATGAAGAAGAGATCCATTAAATTCCAGAGACGGGCTGATTCTACGGCGGCACAATCGTCAATGCAAGAAAAAGGAGGTTCAAGGAGGGCGGGTCTTTTACTCCCGGTCCAATTTGTTCGCGAGGCCTGCAAAGGGGGAATGGCTGAGAGTCGGTTTGGCATCTCGACCTTCCGTGGCCTCTTCCCGTTGTTCCTGTACCCCACGGGTATGTTCATGTTCGTGACAGTAGAGGCAGAGCAGCTCCCAGTTGCTGCCATCGGGTGGATTGTTGTCGTGGTTGTGGTCTTTGTGGTGAACCGTGAGCTCACGCAGATTCTTTCCCTCATGTTCCCGACCGCAGCGGGCGCAGACATGAGGAAACAACTTCAGCGCGCGTTCGCGGTAACCGGCTTCACGTTCCTTCTGTTCGGCGCGCATGGCGGCGACCAGCTCATCGGGGTCGGGGCGTTTCTTATCGGACATCAGATACCTCACAAGACGTTTTCCTCATTCTAGCCGATTCAGATTGTTCCGGGCGTCTCTTCTGTGAACTATTTTTCACCCCGATTTCTCGTTCACTTCAAAGAGAGTTCTTTTCGAAAGGCTACCTTTCTTCTGCATTGAAACTCAAACCCCTGGCAGGAGAAAACGATGAGATTGATATTGGCTCTGATGGCGGTACTGCTGATTGTCCCCGGGCTGGCACTGTGCAGCAGTGTTCGTGCGGACGTTGGGGCATCCGCAGGCCCTTCCCGCGAGAAGACCCTGTCCCCCTACTTCTGGATTCAGAACGGTGACGAGAACCTGGATGAGCTGCCCTTGAAGGATACCCGGGCGGAGGTGAACATCACCGGCGTGATTGCCGACGTCACTGTGACCCAGGCCTACCAGAATACGGGGACGCGACCGATCCATGCCAAATATGTCTTTCCGGCGTCGACCCGCGCCGCGGTACACGGGATGACCCTGACCGTGGGCGAGCGGGTAATCCGGGCGGAGATCAAGGAACGGGAGGAGGCCAAGCAAACCTTCGATACGGCGAAAAAGGCCGGAAAGAGCGCGGCCCTGCTGGAGCAGCAGCGGCCCAACGTCTTCAGTATGGATGTGGCCAATATCCTGCCCGGCGACCTGATCAAGGTGGAACTGCATTACAGCGAGCTTATTGTCCCCACCGAGGGGACCTATGAGTTTGTCTACCCGACGGTGGTCGGTCCGCGCTATTCGGAGAAACCGGAGTCCGGTGCCGCCCGGCGGGACAACTGGATACAATCACCCTACCTGCAGGAAAAGGAGGCGCCGACGTATACGTTCGATCTGAAGGCCCGGGTCTCCACCGGCCTGCCGTTGCAGGCGTTGAAATGTGAAAGCCATCAGGCTCAGATCGACTGGCTCAATCCGGCCACCGCCGAGGTGTGGTTGGATGAGGGTCAGGCAGGCAGCGGCAACAAAGATTTCATCCTCCGATACCGACTGGAGGGGCAGAAGGTTCAGACCGGTATGATGCTCTACCCCGGTAAGGACGAAAACTTCTTCCTGATGATGATGCAACCGCCCAAGCGGGTGAAGACCGTTGATATCCCGCCACGGGAATACATCTTTGTGGTCGATGTGTCCGGTTCGATGAGCGGCTTTCCGCTGAACACCGCCAAAGACCTGCTGCGGGACCTGATCGGTAATCTCCGACCCGAAGACAGCTTCAATGTCATCCTCTTCGCGGGGGCCTCCAAACTGATGGCTCCAGCGTCCCTTCCGGCGAACCAGACCAATATCGATGAGGCGATCCGCTTTCTCAACCGACAACGGGGCGGTGGAGGGACTCGACTGTATCAGGCCCTTCATCGGGCGTACAACCTTCCTGGGGCAGAGGGACGTTCCCGCAGCATGATTATGGTGACTGACGGTTATATCGGCGCCGAACGAGAGGTGTTCGATCTGATCCGGGAAGAGCTCAATACCGCCAACCTCTTTGCCTTCGGTATCGGCTCCAGCGTCAACCGGTACCTGATCGAAGGGATGGCTAAGTCCGGCCAGGGGGAACCGTTTGTGGTGACCTCTCCAAGCGAGGCGTCGGAGACGGCCGACCGGTTCCGTGACTATATCTCTTCGCCGGTACTGACCGATATCCAGGTCGCATTCGACGGCTTTGAAACCTACGATCTGGAACCGCCACAGATGCCCGACCTTTTCGCCGACCGCCCCCTGGTCCTTTTCGGTAAATGGCGCGGTCCGGTGCAGGGGGAGGTGAAGGTGACCGGTGTGAGCGGCCAGGGTGCGTTCTCCCAGAGTCTGCCGATCCGGGATCTGGACAACAACGCCTCCAACAGGGCGCTGCGCTACCTCTGGGCCCGGACCCGGCTGGCACGAATCTCCGACTTTGACGGGGACCGGCGTGACGCCGATCGCAAAGCCGAAATCGTCACTCTGGGACTGACTTACAACCTGCTGACCGACCACACCTCCTTTGTGGCGGTACACGATGTGGTGCGAAACACCACCGGCGACGGGAAGGATGTCAAACAGCCGCTGCCGTTGCCGGAGGGGGTCTCCAATCTCGCTGTGGGGAATGCGCACAGCGTGCCGGAACCGGAGCTGACCCTGCTGATCCTGGTGGCCTTGGCACTGACGGGTTTAACGCCGGGCTTCCGCAGAGCCCTGGTAGTGTGGATTCGAAGGGTCCCAAAGAAGTAGAGAATGGTAGAGCGTATGAACCGAACGTTCCTCTGGGGGGGACTATGGTATCTCCCGGTTCTGGCGTTGGCCTGGGGCCTCAAAGCCTTCTACCGTCAGGCCGATGCGGAACAGCTGAACTGGATTCTGGCACCGACGGCGACCTTGGTGAACCAGTTTCGCAGCAGCGACTTCCAGTACCTTAAGGGGGTGGGCTGGACCGAACCGATGGGAGACTTTGTGATCGCCCCGGCCTGTGCCGGGGTGAATTTTCTGATCCTCCTGCTGGTGCTGACGGTAGTGCTGCACCTGCATCGCTTCCCCCGGGCGACTGACCGCGGGCTCTGGCTGCTGCTGACGCCGGTCCTGGCCTACGGCGGAACGATCCTGGTGAACACGGTCCGGATCCTGCTGTCCATCCCGCTGTACGAGGCCGGAATTTACGGTGGCTGGTTGACCCCGGAACGAGCGCATCGGTTCATGGGGATAATCCTCTATTTATCTGCGCTTTGGTTGCTGCTAAGCTTAGTGGGCTTTATCGTACAGCGCTGGTTGATCCACCGGGAACGGGAGGGGGACCTTCCCGATCGTCTGAGGAGGTTGCGTCCCTGGCTGGTGGTCGGCACCTATCTGGGGCTGACCCTGGGGGTCCCCTGGTTGAACGGTGCGCATCAACGGTTTGGACCCCAGCTGGTGGAGCACAGTCTCACGGTACTTGTCCTGGGCCTGACACCGCTGGTCGGGTGGTGGGCCGTCTTTCACCGGAAACACCGCAAACTCTAAGGCAAAGGGATCTGCATGAGCAAGGAAACCATCCTGATTGTGGAAGATGAACCGGCTATCGCCGATACCCTCCAGTACGCCCTGGAATCGGACGGATTTCGCACCCTCTCCCTTGACGGCGGTACGGAGGTGGAGGCGACACTGGAGCGGGAGGAGGTGTCCCTGATCGTTCTCGATATCGGCCTGCCCGATATCAACGGGATGGAACTCTGCAAGCGGCTGCGGCAAAGCCATGCGGTACCGATTATCTTTCTGACCGCCCGGGACGGCGAGATCGACCGGGTGGTGGGACTGGAGGTCGGAGCCGACGACTATGTGACCAAGCCGTTCAGTCCCCGGGAGCTGTCGGCCCGGGTGAAGGCGGTATTGCGTCGAACCCAGGGGGAGGTGGTGCAGGGAGGGCCCAGTGCTCTGGAAGGCCCCTTTCAGGTTGACGAGAACCGCTGCCAGATCCGCTTCTGCAATACCCTGCTCGACCTTCCCCGTTACGAATACCTTTTGCTGAAAACTCTGATTGCCCGTCCGGGGCAGGTCTTTTCCCGCGATCAATTGATGACGATGGTGTGGGACTCTCCTGAATCCAGCATGGACCGCACCGTCGATGCCCATATCAAAAACCTCCGCGCCAAGCTGCGGGAGGTCAACGAGGAGCTCGACCCGATTGTGACCCATCGGGGGCTCGGCTATTCTCTGCGGGAGCTTGAATGAAGCTCGGACACCGCATCTTTATCGGCTACTTTGTCATCTTCTGTCTCGGCTTCTCTTACCCGATCTACTGGATGCTGGATACGTTGCGTCTCCGGTATCTGGAGGGGGCTGAAGAGCCGCTGGTCGATCATGCTCATCTGCTGGCGCAGCAGATCGGTCACCAGATGGAGGCCGGCTCCTTCTCCACCGAAGAGCTGCGGCGGGTCTTTTCTGAAACCCAGTCGGGCGACCTGAACATCCAGATTTACAACGTCCTCAAAACTCGGGTCGATCTCAACGCCTATGTGGCCGATCGGAAGGGGGTGCTGATCTTCGATTCCCGCACACCGTCCGACGTCGGCGAAGATTATTCCGATTGGCGGGATGTCGCACTGACCCTCCGCGGCGAGTACGGTGCCCGGACCACGCGGGAGGACCCGGAGGATCAGGACAGCTCGGCGTTGTATGTGGCGGCTCCGATCCGGGTGAAGGGGGAGATCATCGGTTCCCTGACCCTGATCAAGCCGACCGCCAGTATCAACAGCTTTATCCGGCTTGCCCGGCCACTGATTATCAATACCGGCGCAGGTTCCCTCGCCGCGGCGGTGCTGCTGAGCCTCCTCTTCTCCTACTGGTTGACCCGGCCGATTGAGCGGCTGACCGACTATGCCGACGGCATCCGGAAGGATCTGCGTCCCCCGTTCCCCGATCTCGGTAACTCCGAGATTGCCGATCTGGGCGAAGCGCTGCAGCGGATGCAGGAGCGCTTGGAGGGGAAGCAATATGTAGAAGAGTACGTTCAGAATCTGACCCATGAGATCAAATCGCCCCTGTCGGCGATTCGCGGCGCAGCAGAACTCCTCCAGGAGGAGATGCCGCCCGAACAGCAGAAGCGGTTCCTGGAGAACATCCGTACCGAAGGGGCGCGTATCGGTCGTATCGTCGATACCATGCTGGAACTGGCGGCGCTGGAAAACCGGCGGTTGACCCCGGAGATGGTCCCGGTCGATCTCCTATCCCTGATACAGACAATTCTGGAAAGCAAGGAGCCGTTGCTGGCCTCCCGGGACCTTCTGCTTTCGGCCGATGTCCCCGCTGATCTCCAGGTGATCGGCAACAGTTTCCTGCTCCACCAGGCGGTGGCCAATCTGGTGCAGAATGCGATCGAGTTCAGCCCGGAAGGGGGAGAGGTCCAAATGACTGCATTTCAGCAGGAGGGGAAGGTCGTGATCCGGGTGACCGACCAGGGTACCGGCATCCCCGACTATGCGCAGGATCGCCTGTTTGAAAAGTTCTACTCTCTGCAGCGTCCCGATACGGGGAAGAAAAGCACCGGACTGGGGTTGAACTTTGTTCAGGAAGTCGCTGCGGTTCATCAAGGCGAGGTGTTGTTAGTAAACCGATCCGAGGGCGGTGTAGACGCACGACTGGTACTACCTTTTGAGTCGAGCGAAGACTAAAAAGCCTTCGAACAGACACCTTCTTTCTGCGATGACGTCTCAAATTGTGATTTGGTAGCTCTATCTGCGTGGTTTTGAATTATTCCGGCGTTAGCTCAGTTATCCGGAAATACGTCGGAAGCCCCGGTTTGATGGTATACCGTTTCACGTGAGACTTATACCCTCGAGCCTTGATTGTAAGGGTGTAGTTGCCCTCAGGCAGGCCAAAGAATCCGAACCAGTTGTTATAGCAGAAGTCCTTTCGGTAGATCAGACAGTTGTGGTTTTCTACCCCACGGCCTTTCACCTGACGGATTGTCCGCTGAACACCCTCGCCGACGAGATGGAGGGACTGGATATGGATGTGCCGGTCGCTTTCCCGGTAGGTGTAATCGGGCATTCCCAGAACTTTGTCTTCTGGTTTTATGGGAGTGGTCACTCCCCCGCGGATGACCCCATCCGGGACAAAGCAATAGTCGAGTCGATGGGTTTTCTTTTCTTCCACCGACAGAGAGATCGCCGCAGGCTTGGTTTTGGCGGCCAGAGTGAAAAGGCCAGCTAAGTAATGACCGGGCGGAAAGGGGCCGATGACCTGTCCATTGTCCTCTTCGCTAAGGTAGGTGACGATCTCCCCCTCCTCTCTCCCGGCAGGTCGCAGGACCAGAAACGGCCTTGGGCGAATTCCGTCGAAATCGAAGTCATAGGTGAAATGGACCTTGAGGTAACCACCTGCCTGGCGGACCAAGGCGTCCTCGCTTGTCCCGAACTTATCAAGAATGGAAGCGTATTGTTCAAACACTTCTTTGCTGGTGAGGATGCTGACATGATCTTCGTTAAAGGCGTAATTCATCCAGGCTTCGGACTGGGGGCGGTGATCCAGCAGGCTGGTAAGGGCGATTGTCCCGTCATTGTTGGTGCTGAACGGGTTGCGGTTTCCCCTGTGACCATAAAACAGGTAGAAACGCGTTTGTTCCGGGAGTTTTTTTCGGTAGAGCGACTGGATAAAGTTGCTCTGTGGCTGCATATCTCGCCAACTGGGGATTACCACTGGAGATCGTTTGACCCCCAACTCCGCCATCTGGTCACCACCCCAGGGGGTCGCCAGAGACACAAACAGTTTCACATAAGGAAAATGTGGACTGAAGTCGACCAGGAACGACCGGGCCACCAGTCCGCCCATGCTGTGGGCCGTAAAGTAGATGGTGTTGAATTGGTATTTGGTTTGAAGATTGCTCAACTTCCAGAACAAGAGATGAGCCATGCTGTTGATGCGTAATCCACTGGGATAAAAGAATACCCAGGGTTGAAAACGGGTACGGTCAATATGACGGATAAAATACTCCCAATCCAGAGGGGTCCCGTTGGCACCATGGATGAACAGGATCGGAATCTTCTCCGGGTCGTATTCCTCGAGGAAATAGATGTTTCCCCCCATCTCCTCAAATAACGTCCTTGGTTCCCAGAAACCTTTTTTACCATTCTCCTTGGCAAAACGCGGATCAGCCAGAGTGGTGATGTCACCGGCCTGACGGCTGAGAAGTTCCGGAGGTTTATTTGATGAAATGGTTGTCCCTTCGGGTAGGGCGATGGGCTTCTTTCCCTGAGGGATGATCAGGTCGATGTCGTAGACGACACCTACGGCAGGGGCTTTTACCTGTTTGGGTGTTCCATGCTGTCCGGCGGCTTCACCCGTGTCATAAACGAGGTTGCTGTTGCTGTCCCGGTAAGCAAAAACATGGTACTCCCCCTGCGGGACCGCCAGTTCATACTCTCCGGAATCATGGAGTACCGTATGGTGGACGATGACCTGTTCAGTGCCGATGGAGCGAGCTGCCACAACAATCGGTCCACTACCGAGGTCTCTGGCAAGAACCCGCCCTACAATAACCGTTGCCACCTGCATCATCTGATTTTCATTCTGCAGCTTTACCAGAGCACAGCCGGTCAGCAGGGTACACAGGAGAGCTAGAATTATAGTGATACGAAGAGTAATCATTATTTGCTTTCTGCTGCAAACTTCAAAGCCACCCGGCTAAAGAGCGGCTTTGGAGTTTTTGAACTTTACGGAGCAGGGGGTAGAGTTCTTCCTGTAGGGCAGCCATTGCTTTTTTTGCGGTCGCAGCCCCGCCTTCACAAACCCATTCCGGGTTCTCTTTACCTGCACGTCTTATCGAGGCACTTCCGCGGGAACATTGTAAAGCTGCGCCAGCAGTTTCTTCAGCTCTGGACGGTGTTGAGCTGCGGTTTGGCGCATAACCCCCCGCTGCTGCAGCAGATCGATCAGTTTATGGGGAACGACCTGATAGTCGCCGACGATCTCGGAATGCCCGGCACGCAGTTCGACATTTTCGGTTCTGGGCTCACCATCCACCACCGGAAAGTATTGCTCAGCGAGGCTGAAGACATAATCATCTTCCTGGCAGTGCCCATTTTTATCCTTAAGGCGACAACTGTCACGCTCATCGGTGACGATCTTGACATGTCTGTCGATTTGAGAAAGCAGAGTCCCCGGTTCCTGT
>JANQIN010000067.1 GCA_028282145.1 Thermodesulfobacteriota bacterium
GGAGGACGGACGCGGAGGGAAGCACACCAAAGTTTCCCGTCGCGGGAAAGCGGTCGACCTGTTCGAGCCCGAACATTCTCCCCGCATGCGGAAGCCCAAAAAGAAGGGGCAGAAGGCACAGCCTGCCAAGCAGGAGGCCGTTATTACCAAGGCAATCAAGCGTCTTATCCGTATCAGTGACACCATTACCGTCGGTGAACTGGCCAAGCGGATGGGTATCAAGGCCAATGAACTGATTGCTGAGCTGATGCGTCAGGGGTCGATGGTGACCATCAACCATCCGCTGGACTTTGATACGGCATCGATTCTGGCTTCGGAATACAACTACGAAGTAGAAAACGTGGCCTTCGACGAAGACACGATCCTTGAGGCGACCGACGAGAAACTGGTGGCCAGCGAAGAGGAAGAGGTCGAAGGGAACCTTGAAGAGCGTCCGCCGGTTGTGACGATCATGGGTCACGTCGACCACGGTAAAACCAGTCTGCTGGATGCCATCCGTGAGGCCCGGGTAACCGAGGGTGAGGCCGGTGGCATTACCCAGCATATCGGTGCCTACGATGTTGAGCTGCATGGCAAAAAGATCACCTTCCTCGATACCCCGGGCCACGAAGCGTTTACCGCCATGCGTGCTCGCGGTGCGCAGGTGACCGATATTGTTATCCTGGTGGTTGCTGCCGATGATGGTGTCATGCCTCAGACCAAGGAAGCGATCAACCACTCCAAGGCTGCTGGCGTTCCGATGATCGTCGCGGTCAACAAGATCGATAAGCCCGAAGCCAATCCGGACCGGGTCAAACAGGAGCTGACTGAGTTCGAGATGGTTCCTGAAGAGTGGGGCGGGGACACCATCTTCTGCGAAGTCTCCGCCAAGGCTCATACCAATCTGGATCAGCTGCTGGAAATGGTTCTGCTCCAGGCGGAGGTCCTCGAACTGAAGGCTGTTGCCGACAAGCGGGCCAAGGGCACCATTGTTGAGTCCCGTTTGGATAAGGGGCGTGGCCCCGTGGCCACCGTTCTGGTCCAGGAAGGAACCTTGAAGGTCGGTGATGCCGTCGTTTCCGGATTGCATTCCGGGCGCGTTCGCTCCATGATCGATGACCGCGGTAATCCTGTGGAAGAGGCCGGTCCGTCCTTCCCGGTGGAGGTGACCGGTCTTGCCGGTGTCCCCAACGCCGGTGAGATGCTCCATGCCGTCGAGAACGAGAAGCAGGCCAAAGAGGTTGCTCAGCATCGACAGCACAAACAGCGCGAAGCCGAATTGGCCAAAAGCAGCAAGGTCTCTCTGGATCAACTTTTTGCCAAGATCCAGGAAGGCGAATTCCAGGAACTCAAGGTTATTGTCAAGGCCGATGTTCAAGGCTCGATCGAAGCGATTCGGGATTCTCTGGAGAAGCTGTCTACCGATCAGGTCCGCCTGAGCGTGATTCATACGGCGGTCGGTGGTATCAACGAATCCGATGTTACCCTGGCGGCAGCGTCCGATGCCTTTATCTTGGGCTTTAACGTTCGCCCCGAAGCCAAGGCCAGCACGATGGCCGACTCGGAAGGTGTCGACCTGCGGCTTTACTCGGTGATCTATGATGCCGTCAACGACGTGCGGGACGCCATGTCCGGCCTGCTGGCTCCGACCTTCCGGGAGCAGCACCTGGGACGTGCCGAGGTTCGCGAAACTTTCTCCGTTTCCCGAGTCGGCACCATCGCCGGTTGTTATGTTCTGGACGGGAAGATGGTCCGCAACGCCGAAATCCGCCTGGTGCGGGACAACGTGGTGATTTACGAGGGCAAGCTCAACAGTCTCAAACGCTTCAAAGATGACGCCAAAGAAGTGGCTACCGGCTACGAGTGCGGTATGGGGCTGGAGAACTATAACGATATCAAAATCGGCGATATCATCGAGGCCTACACGATGGAAGAGGTCCAGCAGTCCCTGTAACATGAGAATCCGCCGCCCCTGGACCAGGGGCGGTTCTTCTTTGCGGGGAAATCGTGATTGTCGGTGTTTTGCAAATTGAACTCTACCTGCATGGCTGTGGATCTCTGAAGGAGAAGCGCAGTCGTGTCCGGTCTGTTCTTGACCGGGTGAGAAACCGTTTTCCAGTTTCTGCCGCCGAAGTAGGTGCCCAGGACAACTGGCAATCGGCGTACCTCGGGATCACCCTGGTGGGGACTTCCCAGCCCCACCTTCAACCTATCTTTGATAAAGTAGAAGACGAAATTCTCCGGACCGGAGAGATGGAGATCCAAGATTCCTGGGTGGAATGGCTCCATTACAACGGATGATTTGAGGCGTTATGAGTTTTCGGCCCCAACGGCTGGCGGAACAGATCCACCATGTCCTGAGTGAAATCCTATTGGGCGGGGTAAAAGATCCCTCCCTGCTGTCTGTGACCTTTGCCGGTGTGGAAGTGACACGCGATCTGCAACTGGCCCGGGTTTATTACACTGTTCTTGGAGACGAAAACGATCAGAAGGAGGCTCAGGTCGGGCTGAAGCGTGCCACCCCGTTCTTGCGACGGGCGATCGGAGATGAACTCCAGGTCCGCAAGGTGCCCGATCTGCGGTTTATCTACGACGGTTCTCAGGCCCAGGGACGACGCATTGACGAGCTGCTGCGGCAAGCCCGCGAAATGGAAAACAATGATTCCGAAGATTCTTCAGACGATTGAACGTGGGCAGCGGTTCCTGGTAACGGCCCATCGCTCCCCGGATGGGGATGCATTAGCCTCCACCCTTGCATTGGCTCTGGCCCTTCGGGAGCAGGGGAAAGAGGCGGTGGCTTACAACGCTGACGGTGCTGTACTGCCCTTCGATTTTCTCCCCGGTGCAGAATCCCTGGTGACAGAGCTCCAAAAGACTGAACAGTTTGATGCCACTTTTGTGCTGGATGCCGGTGAACTGCGTCGGGCCGCCCTGCCGGAAGGGCCGGATTACGGCGATCTGGTGAATATCGACCACCATCCCCATTCGGAAGATTTCGGGTCGATCTACTGGGTCGATACGGCGGCCTGTGCCACTGGGATTCTTGTTTATCGCCTGCTAAAGGATGCAGGCTGGACTATCAGCCAGGATGTGGCCACGTGTGTCTATACCGCGATCCTTTCCGATACCGGTTCCTTCCGCTATTCCAACGCCAACCCGGAAGCCTTTAAGGTTGCCGGCGAACTGGTGGACCTGGGTGTCAATACCTGGGATGTGTCCCACAATCTTTATGAGTCCAATCGTCTCCCACGTCTTCGCCTTCTTGCGGAGGTACTGGAAACTCTGGATGTGGCCGATCACGGCCGGTTTGCTTCCGTTACCATGTCCCTTCAGATGATGGAACAGGTCGGTGCCACGCCTGCGGACACAGACGGCTTTATCAATTATCCTCGGGGTCTTCGGGGTGTGGAGGTTGCCGTCTTTTTCCGGCAGGTGGACGAGGAAGCCTATAAGGTCGGTTTCCGGTCCCAAGGTAACTATGACGTAGGGCAGGTCGCCCGCGACCTGGGTGGCGGTGGCCATCGCAATGCCGCCGGCGCGATTGTCGAAGGAACGATCGATACCGTCAGAACGCAGGTTTATGATCTTTTGGGACGTCTTCTCGCTGACTGAACATGGATGGTCTGCTGCTGATTCATAAACCTGAAGGGCTGACCTCCCATGACGTCGTGCGACGGGTTCGACGCCTTTGCAAGACCAAGAAGGTCGGTCATGCCGGAACTCTGGATCCCATGGCGACCGGTGTTCTTCTGATAGCGGTCAATGAAGGGACGAAGGTCCTGCAATTTCTCCTGCAGGCGGATAAAGCCTACAAGGCCCGGGTCGCCCTGGGTGCCATCACCGATACCCAGGACCGGGAAGGGGCGGTTCTGGAAACCCGTCCTGTTGCAGGGATTACCTGTGACCGGGTTCGTCAGGAGATAGCGGCACTGACGGGTGAAATCGAACAGCTTCCTCCCATGTACAGCGCCCTGAAAAAGGATGGGGTTCCCCTCTATAAGCTGGCCCGACAAGGCGTCGAAGTGGAGCGCAAGGCCCGTCAGGTTAACATCCAACGGTTTCAAATGCTGTCCTGCTCTCTTCCTGAGACCGCCGAAGTCGAAGTGGCGGTCGATTGTTCGACCGGAACCTACATTCGCACTCTGGGGCACGATCTTGGGCAGCGACTCGGCTGCGGAGCTCATCTGGCAGCTCTTGAACGGACACGGGTCGGGTCATTCAAGCTGGAAGACTGCATCACCCTTGAGCAACTGGAAGCCGAAGCTGAAGCAGGGCGCCTGCCGATCCGTTCCCCTGACCAAGCTTTGCAGGAGCATCCTGGGATCGATCTGGATGAAGAGGCCTATAGAAGACTTCTTCACGGCATTGCACCTTCCTTCTCCGAGGTCAAGGGGGAAGGGCAGATGCCCGAGGGGGTAACCTGTCGGCTGCGATTCGGTGAACGTTTGATCGCCATGGCTCGGGTACGGAAGAACCGTGGGGGAAAACAACGGGGTGATTTTGAACTCCTGCGGGTGTTCAACTCCCCGTAAAAAGCGGAAAATTGCGCCATTATGCGCTTTACAGGGTGGATGTTCTGTGATAGAAATCCCTGTTGTCTGCCCCGAGTGGCGGACAATTTACTTTTGACTTAACACACTCGGAAGAAAAGGAGAAGGCACCGTGCTGCCAACCGAACGTAAACAGGAAATTATCGAAAAGTTCAAGCGTCACGAAGGTGACACCGGCTCGGCCGAAGTTCAGATCGCTCTGCTGTCCGAGCGGATCACCTATCTGACCGACCACTTCAAGACCCACAAGAAGGACCATCACTCTCGTCGCGGTCTGCTGAAGATCGTCGGCCAGCGTCGCCGGTTGCTCGACTATCTGAAAAAGATCGATGTTGAGCGTTACCGCACCCTTATCAAGGCGCTGGGTATCCGTCGCTAAGAACACTTTCGATAGCATGCTTCCCGAAGGAAGCATGCTATCGTTGTATTGGTCCAAGCAGTGAGGGAGGCTGTCCGGAGAGAGGATCCATGGGAGACATGGGTTTTGTCTCAGGCCAACCTCCTTCCTTTTGTTTAACGTCTGTTGTCCAGAACACGGGTTCTGGAACGAAGGAGTCACACTATGGCTTTTAACAAGGTTGAAATCGACTTTAACGGTCAACCGCTGACAATCGAAACCGGTAAGATGGCCCGTCAGGCCGACGGTGCGGTTGTGGTGACCTACGGCGAAACCAAGGTACTGTGTACCGTTGTTTCCCAAACCAAGATGCGTGAAGGGCAGGATTTCTTTCCCCTGACCGTCAACTATGGTGAGAAGTTTTACGCTGCTGGTAAAATCCCCGGATCCTTTTTCCGCCGTGAGCGTGGCGCGACCGAGCGGGAGACCCTGATCTGCCGTCTTATCGACCGCCCCATGCGCCCCATGTTCCCCAAGGGGTACCTGTACGAAACCCAGATTATCCCCACCGTGATCTCGGCCGACAAGGTCAACGATCCCGACACCCTGGCGATGGTCGCTGCTTCGGCCGCTGTTGAGGTCTCCGATATCCCGTTCGACGGTCCTGTTGGTGCTGTCCGCGTTGGCCGTATCGACGGCAAGCACATCGCCAACCCGACCCTGGAACAGCAGGAAACCTCGGATCTCGACATCATCATGGCCGGCACCAAGGACGCCGTGGTTATGGTCGAAGGCGAAATGGACTTCCTGTCTGAGCAGGAGGTTCTTGACGCGATCTTCTTCGGTCACGAAGCCCTGCAGCCCCTGATCGATCTGCAGATCAAACTGCGCGAACTGGTCGGCGTGACCAAGCGTGAATTCATCCCGGCGGAAGAGGACGCTGAACTGGCTGCCAAGGTCGCCGATATGGCCTCTGCCAAGATGAAGGAAGCGGCCTGCATCAAGATCAAGCAGGAACGCTATGCCGCTGTTGACGCTCTGAAGACCGAAATCAAGGAAGCCCTGGCCGAAGAATACGAAGGCCGTGAAGACGAGGTCTCCGAGCAACTGGGCAAGATTCAGAAGAAGGTTGTCCGCCAGATGGTGGTCAATGAGCGGGTTCGTATCGATGGCCGGAAGGAAGCTGACATCCGCCCCATCAGTTGCGAAGTAGAAGTTCTTCCCCGGGCTCACGGTTCTTCCCTCTTTACCCGTGGTGAGACCCAGGCACTGGCGGCTGTGGCCCTCGGTACCTCCACCGATGAGCAACGGATGGACAACGTACAGGGGATGGAGTTCAAGAAGTTCATGCTGCACTACAACTTCCCTCCGTTCTGCGTCGGCGAGACCAGCATGCGTCTGTTTCCCGGCCGCCGCGAGATCGGTCACGGCCACCTGGCCGAGCGGTCGATCGCCAAGGTCCTGCCGCCTCACGAAGACTTCCCTTACACCATTCGCGTGGTGTCCGAAGTTCTCGAATCCAACGGTTCTTCCTCCATGGCCACCGTCTGCTCCGGCTCCATGGCTCTGATGCAGGCCGGTGTTCCGGTGACCAAACCTCTGGCCGGTATCGCCATGGGTCTGATCAAGGAAGATGACAAGGTTGCCGTTTTGTCCGACATCCTGGGTGACGAGGATCATCTGGGCGACATGGACTTCAAGGTCACCGGTTCTGCCGACGGTATCACCGCTTTGCAGATGGACATCAAGATCAAGGGCGTGACCAAGGAGATCATGACGACGGCTCTGAATCAGGCCAAAGACGGTCGCGTTCACATCCTGGGCGAGATGGCCAAAGCCATCGACACTCCGGCCGATGACCTGTCCAAGTATGCACCCCGGATCACAACCATTCGAGTCAAGCCGGATCAGGTCCGTACCGTTATCGGTACCGGTGGCAAGAACATCCGTGGCATCATCGAAGCCACCGGGTGTGCCATCGATATCGAGGACGACGGCAAGATCAATATCGCTTCTGAGGATGGCGACGCTGCCAAGGCGGCGATCAAGATGATCCGTGACCTGACGCAGGAAGCTGAAGTCGGCAAGCTGTACGAAGGTACCGTGAAGAAGATTATGGAGTTCGGTGCCTTTGTCGAGATCTTCTCCGGCACCGACGGTCTGGTACATATTTCGGAACTGGACACCACCCGGGTCAAGCAGGTGACCGATATCCTCAACGAAGGGGACAAGGTTCTCGTCAAGTGCATCGGTGTCGACAAGCAGGGTAAGATCAAGCTGTCGCGGAAGGAAGCACTGGGACAGAGCCTGCCCGAAGACGAATAATCTGTATGTTGCAAATCTCCACATTGGACAACGGGATTCGCCTCCTTACGGAGCGGATCCCGCATGTTCACTCCGTGTCGGTCGGTTTCTGGGTCGATAGCGGCTCCAGACATGAACGAGCGGAACAGAACGGGCTGTCACACTTTGTCGAGCATATGCTCTTTAAAGGGACGGCCCGTCGTTCTTCCCAGGATATCTCCCTGGCGATCGACATGGTCGGTGGCATTCTCAACGCTTTTACCGGTCGCGAATATACGTGTTATTACGCCAAGGTGATGGGGGATAAAATCGCCGAGGCGACCGAACTTCTAGCCGATGTGTTCCAAAACAGCCTGTATGCTCCCGATGAAATCGAGAAGGAGAGGCGGGTCATTTTGCAAGAGATCGGGATGATTGAGGACACACCGGACGACTTCATCCACGATATGCTGTCGATGTCACTATGGAAAGGGCATCCGGTAGGCGCACCGATTATCGGTACCCGGGATTCGATTCAGCACCTGACTCGGGACGATGTCTGCCGTTTTGTACAGGAGCGCTACTGTGGCAAACGCCTGATTATTGCCGCAGCCGGAGATGTGGACCACGACCGTTTCGTTGAGCTGGTCGATGAGCAATTGAATCAACTCCTCCCAGGTGAGGCCCAAGAAGAGCTGACTTCCCCCAAGGCTGCCCCCGGGGACACGATCACCTGCAGACCTCTGGAACAGGCGCATTTCTGTCTCGGGGTTCCGGCGTTGCCTCACGCGCATCCGGATCGGTTCGGACTCTACCTGTTGAACCTGATCCTGGGTGGAAGTATGAGTAGCCGTCTTTTTCAGGAAGTACGGGAAAAGCGTGGCCTGTCTTATTCGGTCTACAGTTACCTCAATAACCATGTGGATTGCGGGTCTCTGGCGGTTTATGCGGGAGCGGATGCGACTGCCGTCCCTGTTGTCCTTGGAGTGATCCGCAATCAATTTGAAAAACTCGCTCACCAGCCTGTCTCTGGGAAAGAGCTGAAAGCAGCCAAGGAACAGCTCAAAGGGAACCTTCTCCTGTCTCTCGAGAGCAGCGACAACCGGATGTGTCGGCTGGCCAAGAATGAGATTCTCCTCGGGCGACAGATCTCGATGGACGAAATCCTGAAGGAGATCGATCAGGTGTCTGTTGAACTGGTCGCCCGACTTTCGGAGAAACTGCTGAACCCCGGTAAGGTTAATCTGCAGGTCCTTGGGCCTGTGGAAGGCCTGCAGAACGAAATCTCAGGGATCTTTGGAAACGGATAATGGTTTTAAACGTACCGATTCAGATTTTGCGTGAGGGGGCCCGTGCTCCCGAGTATATGACCGAACATGCTGCCGGCATGGACATGTATGCGGCTCTTGAAAAGCCGATGACCCTTGCTCCGGGTGAGAGAAGGCTGGTTCCCACCGGCATCGCCATGGCCATCCCTGTCGGATATGAAGGACAGGTGCGACCTCGTTCCGGGCTGGCCCTTAAAAAAGGGATTTCCCTGGTCAATAGCCCCGGTACTATCGATGCCGATTACCGTGGAGAAATTGGTGTGATCGTCATCAATCAGGGCCAGGAGGCGGTCACTTTTCAACATGGAGATCGGATTGCCCAAATGGTCATTGCACCCGTTCCCCAGGTGACACTGAAGGTTGTCGACTCTCTTGACGAAACGACCCGCAATGCAGGCGGTTTCGGACATACGGGAGTAGAGAGCGCTTGAGATGACCCATCCGAATCCGGAAGAACTTTTTGATTTCCCCTGCGATCATGCGTTCAAAGCCATCGGCGATGTGGGAGAGGCCTTTGTCGAAGGTGTGGAGAAAGCCGTCGGCCGGATCGTTCCTGTTTCTCAGAATGCCGTGAAGGTCCGCCCAAGCAGTAAAGGGAACTTTCAATCGGTTTCGGTGATTGTACAGTTGCAAAATTACCAGCAGTTGTTGGATATTTATAGCGAACTGAAAAAGGTACCGTCGTTGAAATATCTGTTGTGATTTTTTCCTTCAGGGAGATTTTGTCATGCTGTTGCGCGTCAATCCGGACAACCCACAACCCCGACTGATCCGTCAAGTTGTCGATTGCCTGAAGCAGGGTGGCGTCATTATCTATCCCACAGACACCATTTACGGTCTGGGATGTAATATCTTCAGTAAGGCTTCGGTGAAAAAGATCTATCAGATCAAAGGCCGGGATGATAAAAAACCGTTTTCCTTTATCTGCTCCGATCTCGCAGATATCACCAATTATGCCAAAATCTCCAACTTTGCATTTAAGATTATGCGGCGGCACCTTCCGGGGCCGTACACATTCGTTTTGGAAGCGACTCGTACCGTCCCTGACCTGCTGTTGACTCGACAGAAAACCGTCGGGATTCGAATTCCCGACAATCCGATTACGCTGGCAATCGTTAACGAACTGGGCCATCCGATTGTGACCACCAGTGCCAACTTCAGTGGCGAAGAAACTCCTAACGATCCTGATGAGCTGAACCTTTTCCTGGGAAACCGGGTAGATATGGTTGTGGATGGAGGGCATCTGTTCGGTGATCCTTCTTCCGTGATCAGCTTGGTGGACGATGAAGTGACTGTCCTGCGTGAGGGTGCCGGCGATATCTCCTGGATTGAATAGAGCCCTGCCCCTGAATGGGGTTTTTCTATGAAATGTCTTGAACTTATTGGTTCAAGGCTGTTACGGTAAGCCTGATTTGCGTTACCGTTGGAGGTGATCATGGCACGTGTATTTGGCTACATTCGCCACGGTGGACCTGATTCCGCTTCTCACCAGGGGCAACAACAGAACATCGAATCCTACTGCGAGACGCATGGTCATGAACTGGTTCGGATCTATACCGATTGTGAACCGAACGATGACCGATCCGGTGAATCCGATCGCATCATGTTGAGGCCTGGCCTGCAAGACCTTCTGGCAGATCTGCGCGAACAGGAAATTGAGTTTGTCGTGGCCTTCAATACCAGTCGGCTCTGGCGGTCCGATATCGCGAAGGTTCTGATTCATCGCGAATTCCGTCGCGCTGAGGTAGACGTTCGAGCCATTGCCCAACCCAGCTATTCGATTTATGACTCCCAGGCCAAAGATAATTCCTGGTACTGGATTGAGGGAATGATCGACCTCCTGGTTCAGTACGAACAGCTTTCAGGCGCGCTACGTATGCGCCGAGGGCGAATTCGCAAGGCCTCCGGCGGAGGGTATGCCGGAGGGAGGCCTCCCTTTGGTTACAAGGTCTGCAAGGAAACCAACGCGCTGATCGTTGATCCGGAAAAAGCACCGGTCGTGCGTCGGGTTTTTGATCTGGCAACGGTTGAAGAGGACAACCTCAGCCTGACCCTGCAGGAGATCGCTGACCGCCTCAATGAAGAAGGGCATACCACCGCACATGGAAAACCATTCCAGCGGGTTCAAGTGAAACGAATTCTCGATCGAAAGGCCTTTTACGAAGGTCATTATTCTTACGGTTCCGTGGCCGCTCCCGGTGGGCATGAGCCCTTACTGAGCTGTTGACCAACCCTCTTCAGATTTTCATTTCATACCATGACAAAGCGGTTCTTTTCGGGGCCGCTTTTCTTTTTGTCTCACCAGCAGCTGAAAAAATCTCTGGTACACTTGTGTCATTTCAACCCCTTGGCTTCGGCCGACCTGTACCCGATGAATCATCTGTTCCGAGGAGGAATTCCATGCCCGAGTTTGGTCATCCTTTCAGCTGTCTGAAGCATGATCGGAAAATTACCCACGAAGAGTTGGTCCGCGCCATTCGTTTTATGGTGTCGGCCGAGTACGAAGCAATTCAACTTTACGAACAGTTGGCTGAATCCACAGACAACGCTCTGGCACAACAAGTGTTGTATGACATTGCCAACGAGGAAAAGGTTCACGCAGGAGAGTTCCTGCGCCTGTTGCATGAACTGGATCCCAACGAATCCAAGTTTTATGCCGAAGGAGCTCAGGAGGTTGAGGAAGAGTTTCTGGGAGCTCCTTCAGCCGATGAAGGGGCGGAAGTGTCCCCGTCCGGCCTTGGGATCGGCAGCCTGAAATAACAAAACGCACTTTGGAGGCTTAGATGGACATACTACGTCGTGATTTAGCACCGATCAGTACCCGGGCCTGGGAAGAGATTGACGCCATGGCTCGTGAGACTCTTGTGGCTAACCTTTCCGGTCGCAAGGTTGTTGATGTGGCTGGCCCGTTTGGCTTGGAGCACGCCTGCGTTAATCTGGGACGATTGTCGGTGCCTAACAAGCAAAAAGCCGGTGGCGTTCAATTCGGGATTCACCAGGTTCAACCGCTGATTGAAGCACGTGTCAGCTTTACGCTTCAGCAATGGGAACTGGATAATATCGAGCGAGGGGCCAAGGACATCCAGCTCGATTCCCTGGTGGAAGCAACCCGACAGATGGCTGCTTTCGAAGAGAAGGCGATCTTTGAAGGGTTTGACCAGGCCTGCATTCAAGGCATCCATGCTGAGACGAAAGGAAAGGAAATCCCTCTGACTCTGGACATGGATGCTCTGGTTGACGGTGTCTCCGAAGCCCAGGCTCGTCTGCTGAAAGAAGGGGTGGAAGGAGGCGCCGACCTGATCGTATCGCCTGAGGTCTGGAAGTTTCTGGCCCGCAGTACACCCGGAGGAACTCTGCGCTCCATTATCGAAGCTCAGAGCGCCGGCAAGGTTATCTATTCCGAGGTCGTTAAGGACGCTGTCCTGATCGCCAATCGGGGCGGGGATCTGGAGTTGACTGTGGGGCAGGATTTTGCCATCGGGTATCAGAACCACACTGCCGAAGAAATCCGGCTCTTTATGACCGAGTCGTTTACTTTCCGCGTGATCGCTCCCGAAGCGATCGTCGGCTTTAAAGTAAAGAAATAAACTGTGACCTTCCAATGATAAAAAGGTCCTGCCGCCATGAGCAGCAGGACCTTTTTTATGGGATTGGAACGAAGGTACGGTTACTGGTGATGGAACCGATCCTTGGCGGAACGAATGGCTTCCCCCAGGCTTTCTACTGCCATGTCCAGTCCGGTTTTTAAATCAGTCCAGGCACCATCGCTGGCTTCCTTCAACTCGGAGTAACGAACCTTCAGCTCCTGCTTGCGTGTTTTCAGTTTTTCGACAGCCTCGGTAAACTCTTCTCTTTTTTCTGCCGTGGTCTCTTTGGCCCGGGATTGCAGCGATTCCAGTTCAGAACGCCAGGTTGCAATTTGTTCTTCGATCTTTTTCTGGTATTCCTGTCGGGTTGTCATGGATGTCCTCCTTGCGATTAAAAAAAGCCTATCACAAGGAAAAAGACCTGCCAGAGAAGGCGCTGCTTTTATCTAACAAGTTCAACACTGTCATTTGCAGGGGCCGGGCTGATGCCAGCTGACACCCGATAGAAGCGCCGTTCTTTTTGGTGACCCAAACGGGTTTTACAATGAAACGGAGCTTTGTGCTTTCTGGTGCTGAATCAGCTCAAGGTGGCAGGATGGACACAAAAGCCAGTCAACCAAGGCATTTTCGTCGACGACCAGGTGCCATTGGGCTTCGATCTTTTGTGCAGATGTAACGTCATCCGTCTTCCAGGAATCGGGCAGTCTGGCAGGGATGTAGCCCTTATCCCTGGCCTGGACAATCTGTTCAGGCAGGACGATAAAAGAGTCCTCCTCCGGCACTAGCTCACCACAGATATCGCAGTTCATAATAACCGCTCCTTGCATTTATACCCCAGTTTAAGGGACGAAGAGGGCAATTGATTCATACGGATTCTTCACGAGAGCATTATTATAAATTCAGGAAGAGCGATTCTACACAAAAAAGCCCCGGCACAAGCCGGGGCTTTTGAGGTTGTGAAGAAATGAGGTTTTAGGCCATCTTCTTACGGCGATAGAAGGCCAGAGCAGCAACGCCGCCACCAAGCAGCAGGAAGGTGCTCGGCTCAGGAACCGGGTTGGTGTTGATGATTTCCTGAATCTTCCGGCTGGTGAAATCCTGGGTGAACGCAGTTGCGTTGGTCCGCAGGAAGTCCAGATCAAAAAGGCCTGCAGTCCCGCCCAGAGCGACACTATCCCACAGGCTCCAATTGGAGCGCTGGGTAATGACGTTCAGGAGAATGTTGTTGTCACTGACATACTGCCCCAGAGCCGCTTCGCCGAGGAGGCCGCCATAGCTGAAAGAAGACAAGGAGTTCCCGGGTTCGTCTGTCACCAGAATCATCACCTTGGCGTAGTTACCGCCGGTCCAGCTGAAGTTGTCACCGGCCCATTCAACAGCATGGTAGTGCCGCTCAAATCCGCCGTAAAGATTGACGTTGTTCACTTCGGTAACCACATTACCAATCCCGCTGGGGAGGTCGACCCAGGCATTCCGGGCATCGGCGGAACCGGCAAGGTTTTCGTAGCCGGCAACACCATAATTAGTGGTGATCCCGGCGTTCTGAATTTCGGTATCAATGGTGCTCAGGCTGTTGCCAATCCAAGCGAACTCACCACCCATACTGCCGGATTGGTCGATGACAAAAGTAACATCAGCGAAGGAAGCCGCGAAGCTGGGTGTGGCGAAGGCCATTAAGGCAGCCATTACAACGAGAAGCTTTTTCATTTTTCCCTCCAGTCGAATTGATGATGGTTAAAGTTCGTTTTTCCTATTTCAAATGACAGAGATTGCAGAATGTGGGCCATGTTTCTAACCACCTGAAAACACTGAAAATATCCTTGATCTGTCATTTAAAACTGTGCTGCTGTAAGATGTTCCGACAACAATAAATCAGGTCAAAGAAACGGACGGATGTGCTTACGGAGGCTTTTTATTGTAAAAGAAGGCTGTGTCTAGGGCAGGGCAGGCCCTTTCAAGGCCACCACCGTAGGGATTTGTGTAAAGTTGACCGACATGGTCTTGATTTGATTGGTGCCGAAGGCGAGACTCTCCTCCTACGTTCAGGACATCCAGTCCTTCACTGCGTAGGCTCCCCTCGGCTCGCTTTCGTCGCCATCCATGGCGATTCATCAGACATTAAGTCTGCGCTTCACCTCGCTTCGAGTCTCGGACATTAGAGCTATAATCAAAAAAGCCCACTCACTTTCGTGAGCAGGCTTATTGATTAATTGGTGCCGAAGGCGAGACTCGAACTCGCACGACCAGTTGGTCACCACCCCCTCAAGATGGCGTGTCTACCAGTTCCACCACTTCGGCACGGGGTACTTTATATAAGGTTTTTAAAGGCACCTGTCAAGACGGTACCGACTAAAATTATTCGGCTTTTTCCGGGGTCACAGGGGCAGTCGGAGCACCGGACTGGCTCGGAAGAGAGCCACCGGCATTGGACTTCTGCATGATCGCCAGGCTCAGACTGGTCAGCATGAAGATCACAGCAGCAGCAGCAGTAATCTTGCCGATTGCGGAACCGCCACCGCCGGTTGGGCCGAACTGGGTTCCGGCAGCGCCGGCACCGAAGGACGCCCCGATGGAAGCGCCTTTACCCATCTGCAGCAGTACGATAATGATCAGAGCGAAACTGACCAGTACATGAACAGCGAGAAGCAAGGTATACATTGCTGTTAATCACCTTTCGGTTGAGTGTCGTTCACAAGACCCGGAACATTACCATAAATCCCACCGGGAAGAAAAGTGAAAATCCACTCGAAAAATCAAATTTTCCGCCCGCAAATCAGCCTTGTTCAAAACGGATCAAACGCAGAAAATCCTTGGACTGAAGACTGGCGCCACCGACCAGGGCCCCATCGATGTCAGGCTGTGCCATCAGAGCATCGACATTGCCGGGTTTCACGCTGCCGCCATAGAGGATGCGAACTTTCTGTGCTTCAATATCGCCAAAGTGCTGATCGAGCCAGTTGCGGATAAACGCATGAGTCTCCTGGGCCATCTCCGGGGTGGCCGTTTTGCCGGTGCCGATGGCCCAGATCGGTTCATACGCAAGGGTCAGATGTTCAACCTGTTCCGGGGTGAACTCAGCCAGGGCCCCCTGCAGCTGCTTTTGAAGAACGACTTCGGTCTGTCCCGACTCACGGTGCTCTAAGGACTCCCCGATACAAAGGATTGGCAGAAGGCGCGCTTGCAGCGCCGCCAGAATCTTTCGGCGAATCAAGGTGTCGTCTTCACCAAAGATCTCGCGCCGTTCCGAATGGCCCAGGATAACGTAGTCGCAACCGGCCTCTTTAAGCATCTCAGCGGAGATTTCGCCGGTGAAGGCGCCACCGGTTTCGGCATAGCAGTTCTGGGCACCCAGACGAACCGGACTGTTGGCAAAGGCCTGCTTGGCTTCCGCCAGAGAAGTAAAGACCGGGGCAATCATGACCTCGGGGAATTCATCTCCCAGGTCGAAGAGAAGTTCACGGGCAAAAGCAGCCGTTTCCTCCTGATTTTTATTCAGTTTCCAGTTACCGGCAATCAAGGGTCGACGCATAGATCACTCCTCGTTGTTCAGGGCTGCAACGCCGGGAAGGGTTTTCCCTTCGAGGAATTCGAGGGATGCACCGCCACCGGTGGAGATGTGAGTCATTTTGTCGTTAAGCCCGGATTTTTCGACGGCTGCCATAGAATCACCACCACCGACGATCGACATGGCACCCGAATCGGCCAGAGCTTGTGCTACAGCAAAGGTGCCTTGAGCAAAACGGTCGAATTCGAACACACCCATGGGGCCGTTCCATACCACCAGGGCGGCCTGGTTCAACGCTTCGGCATAGGCCTTGGCCGTATCGGGGCCGATATCCAACCCCATCCAACCGTCCGGGAAGTGGTCTCCATCAAAAACCTGGCTTTCGGCATCCGGTTTAAACTCTTTTGCCAGGATGTGGTCGGTGGGCAGCATCATCTTGACGCCGCGTTTCTCGGCTTCGGTCAACAGTTCCCGGGCCAGATCGATCCGCTCGGCTTCCACCAGCGACGAAGCGACGTAGCCGCCCCTGGCCTGGATAAAAGTATAGGCCATACCACCACCGATCAGGATCGAATCGACTTTGGGCAGCAGGTTGCGAATCACCGGAATCTTGTCGCTGGCTTTGGCGCCGCCAAGAACGACTACAAAGGGGTGGGGTGGATCGCTGAGAACCTGATCAAAATATTTAATCTCTCGTTCGAGCAGGAAGCCTGCAACAGCAGTCTCAAGGTGCCGAGTGATGCCTTCAGTCGATGCGTGAGCACGATGGGCGGTGCCGAAGGCATCGTTGACGTAGATTTCAGCCAGTTCGGAAAGCTGTTTGGCAAACCCGGGATCGTTGTCGGTTTCTCCCTTGTAAAAGCGGACGTTCTCCAGGAGCAATACCTCACCGGCCTGCATTCGTTCGACCTCCGCCTGAACCGCCGGCCCAACGCAATCGGACGCGAGGGCAACAGGTTGATACAGCAGCCGGCCCAATTCATTGGCCACGGGGCGCAAGCTGTACTTTTCATTACGTTCCCCTTTCGGGCGTCCAAGGTGGGAGGCCAGGATCAGTTTGGCATCC
>JANQIN010000196.1 GCA_028282145.1 Thermodesulfobacteriota bacterium
TGCTGGGCCTGGCTGTTGTCCACTGCCAGTCTGTCCCAGGATTTTCCTTCCAGAACCCCAGCCGCCTTTCTGGCGACATGGGTATAGTCTTTGAAGGAAAAAGGACCGGTGATTTGAATGATCAGGCACTGGCGTCGTTCATCGGATTCAATGGTAAATCGCATACAAGCCTCCAAGTCCTTCGAGCAAGTAGGGTGCTCTCGTGTATGCCGGCTTACCTGTCCGGCGGCATCAGGACATATTCACTTGTGGCGACCAGCCCTTCCTTTTCGATCAGTGACAGGGCCTTGTCGACGGTGCAGAGATTGCCGTGCAGTACCAGGACCGGCGGAAGCCCTCGGGTCTCCAGAAAGGAGAAGCTCACACCGGTCGGTTTGATCAAAGGTTGAATCTGTTCCGGTTTCCCGTTATAGCGCACTGTGACAGTTTTCAGCATGTCGAGGCAGTTCACCAGGTTAAAGACCTCCACCTGTTTCACTTGCTGTAAACGGGACAGGACCCGCTGCAGACTGTTCATTCGGTAGTCGTAAGCCTTGAAACTGGCCAGAACCAGTCCCTCCGGATTTTCCTGCCCCAAGGTCAGGGGCGCGCCGTATCCGTGAAAGCTTTCTACCTGAATCCCCCGCCGGGAAAAGGTGGCTGCTATGGCCGCCATGATGCCGGGCCGGTCCTCGACCCGGATGCGGAACAGCCAGGGTGTCAGTTTAGTCGTCATCAGCCGTCCACTCCTTGATCTTGGCCCCGATATTCTGGGCGGCTCGCTGGATCTGCTCCATCTCTTCTGCCGTATATCCCTCGATCGGCAACAGACGGTTTACGGTGCCTGCAATAATGACCCGGTTGCCAAAGGGGCCGTAGATATCCGATTCACCCTGATGCTGGTACTGGGCCGCAATTTCGATCGGTCGCCCTTCGATGATCGCCGTCATCAGTTCCAGTGTGGTGTCGGCGGTTGCGTTGATTGTCTTGGCCTGGGTGAAATGAATCGCGAACGGTTTGAGTACCACGCGCAGATCGGGTGGAAGTCGATTGGCCTCTTCAAGCAAGCGGCCCGGGCCCTGGTCGTTGTCGGCCAGGATAATGCCGGCCAACCGCTGTTGTTCTTCGATCAGGCGGTCGGTGAAATCGGTGGTGGCCAGCCCGCGGCGAAGGTGCTTTTTGGCCTGGCTCCATTCCAGCTGGCTCATCCCCTGGACTCGCACGGTGGACCACAGGGGAACCATATTGGCTCCATGTTCTCCAAGAACATAGCCATGGACCCGCTGCCGCCGGATTCCAAGATCGTGAGCGATCTCCCCGCGAAATCGGAGAGAATCGGAAAAAGCGCCCATGCCGATGACATACTCGCGGGGCAGGTACTGGCAGAAGATATGGACCCCCAGTTCAACCGGGTTGGTGACGATAATCACCGTCGGTGGGTTATTGGGCCGGGTGCGTGCGATCGCCCGGGCAAAGCGTTCAAAGACCGGTCGGTTGACCTGCGCCAGCTTGTCGCGGCTGGAACTGGACATCTCTGTCGGGTCGGTGCTGACGGTAACGCCGGCGGCAAAGACCACCACGTCGCCGATGATCGCCTGATCGTCGTCGGTGACGTCGATCTCCGGCATGATTTCGGCGTGGGCATCCTGCAGGTCGGCGCGGAGGCCGTGCAGCAGGTGCGGATGACGGGACTGGGGGTTGCTGGAGATCAGTTGTAGAATCTCCCGCGATTCAAGGAGCCGGTCCCGTACAATCCGGCAGGCGATCTCGCGACCACAGCCTCCCGTTGCTCCGATAACGGTGATATCCATAGACTCTCCTGTCGGCCTTTTGTAAAGCCTACCATATGGATTTTTGACCGTTTTGGTCATTGTTTTGTTTCCGGTTGGTAACGTTTGCTGCGAATTTCGGTTGGGGGTCGAAAAAAAAAGTCTGACCTCGGTCAAGAGTAGAAAAAAAGGAGTAGAATCCGTTACGGAAAAGTATCGGATTCGAAGGGTGCGTTACCACATGGAAACGCTAATTTCTCCGGAAAAGGGGCTCGAGAGGATCGAAAGGTGCCAAGTTCTCAAGAAAAAGCAGTAGGTTACAAACTCACTTAACAAACCGGGAATTCTTGGTATACCTCTTGGAATGGTAATGGGGGTTGGAGTAGTGCCTTGAGAGGGGTGCACCCAACAACGGATGGTGTTCTGGCGTGTAGGCCATGGCACTGAGAGAGTGGTTTCTTTATTAATCTCGAGTAGGAGGTGTGGAGTGAAGAAAAAACTGTTGATTGTGGCGGTTCTGGCCGCCCTGGTAGCTTTGGTGGCCTGTACCGCCGGGCAGTCTGGGTCGTCGGCTGAAAGCGGCCACCCGGCTCTGAGCGAGCAGGACAAGTTGGTTGCATGCCGTGACTGCCACCAGCAGACAACCCCCAAGGTATATCAAGAGTGGTTTGACAACACTCACGGCCTGGGCAATGTCCGTTGCTTCCAGTGCCACGGTACTTTCGAAAACCTGAAGAAGACCCCGGACCTGCTGAGCTGTAACGCCTGCCACGCCGACAAGATGGGTGATCATCGTTCGGGTATGAACTGCTGGGAATGTCACAGCGCCCACAGCTTCGCAGCCAAATAAATTAAAGGGGGACACGAATGTCTGTATCTCGTCGCGACTTTATTAAGAAAACGGCTGCTCTGACTGCGGCCGGTTATGTTGGAATGAACCTTCCCTTCAGTGCCACTGAATCGGAAGCCGCTGGTGTCGCCAAATGGAACCCCGGTACCTGCCGCCTCTGTGGCGTCGGTTGCCGTGTGGAAATCGGCACCAATGCCGCCGGTCGTCCGGTTGCCGCCCGCGGTATCACCAAGTCCCGTACCAACTTCGGTTACCTGTGCATGAAGGGGATGATGTTCTACAAGATCATGAACCATCCCGACCGCCTCACTAAGCCTCTGTACCGTGCCAGCAAGAAGGACAAGTTCCAGGAAATCTCGTGGGACAAGGCTCTGGACATTGCTGCAGAGAAGTTCGCCACTGCCAAAAAGCAGTACGGCCCCGACTCTACCGCCTACTACGGCTCCGGTCAGGCACAAACCGAAGAGACCTACCTGTTCCAGAAGGTGATGCGTGTTGCCCTGCAGACCAACAACGTCGAGGGTAACCCTCGTCTGTGCATGGCTTCCGCTGTTGGTGGTTACCTCACCTCCATGGGCGCCGATGAGCCGATCGGCTCCTACGGCGACATCGAGAAGTCTTCCGTGATTTTCCTGATCGGCTCCAACATGGCATCGGCTCACCCGGTTCTGTTCCGCCGCGTGATGCGCCACAAGCTGAACAACAAGGACAAGGTCACCATCATCAATGCTGACCCCCGCGTGTCGGATACCAGCCGTGTGGCTGACATCCACATGCAGTTCGACACCAACAAAGACCTCGCCATGATGAACGCCATGGCGTACACCATCATCGAAGAAAAGCTGTACGACAAGAAGTTCATCGATGACTACTGTGTCTTCCGTAAGGGTAAGAAGGTCAAGGTCGACATGGCCGAGTACTGGAAGTCCCTGCAGGACTATAGCCCCGAGAAGGCCGAGAAGATCTGTGGCGGCAACATCACCGCCGGCATGATCCGTAAGGTTGCCCGTCTGTTTGCCAAGTCCGACGGTACCATGTCCTTCTGGTGCATGGGGATCAACCAGCGGAAGCGTGGTGTCTGGGCCAACAACCTGATCCACAACCTGCACATGCTTACCGGTCAACTCTGTAAGCCGGGTGCCGACAGCTTCTCGCTGACCGGTCAGCCCAACGCTTGTGGTGGTGTTCGTGAGGGTGGTGGTCTGTGCCACATCCTGCCCGGTCACCGTTTGGTCGCCAAGAAGAAGCTGCGTAACCAGGCTGAAGACCTCTGGGGTGTGCCTCGCGGTCGTCTGGCACCGAAGCCCGGCTATCACACCATCAAGATGTTCCGCAAAGTCAACGAAGGTGCGATCAAGGCGATCTGGATCAACTGCACCAGCCCCGCTCAGTCTTTGCCCGACTGTGACAAATACCGCAAGGGCATGGCCCGTGAAGACGTCTTTATGGTTTGCACCGACATCTTCCCGACCCGTACGACCGAACTGGCGAACTTGATTCTGCCCACCGCCTTCCATTTTGAGAAGACCGGTGTGTATGGTTGCTCCGAGCGCCGTAGCCAGCTGACTCAGAAGGCTGTTGCCGCTCCGGGTGAGGCTAAGCCCGAAACTTGGATTGTCACCGAGTGGGGTAAGCGTCTGGCCGAAAAGCTGAACGATCGGATCGCTTTGAAGGCTGTTCAGCCGTTCCTGGGCAAAGACCCCGACTTCGCTCAGCCCAAAGCGATCTGGGACGAATACACCCAGAAGCTGACCAAGCATCGCGACAACGATCTGCGTGGCGCGACCTACACCGTCCTCAAGCAGATGCCGGACGGCGTTCAGTGGCCTGCACCGACTGAAAAGTTCGCGCTGACCGGTGGTACGACCATGAAGTTCGTCAAGGGGCTCGACCCCATGGCGACGACCGAGTCCAAGGACGACAAGCCGTTCCAGTTCTACGGTCCCGCACACAAAGACCGCAAACTGTGGATCTGGCTCCGTCCCCAGGCCGAGTCCGGTGAAGAGCCTGATGCGAACTACCCGATGTACCTGTCCACCGGTCGTGTTGTCGATCACTGGCATACCACCAGCATGACCGGTCGTATTCCGGAGATCATGCGGTCCAACCCATGGGCTTACGTCGAGGTTAACCCGAAGGACGCCCAGAAGATGGGTATCAAGCCCAACGACATGGTCGAAATCGAAACCCGCCGCGGCAAGGTTGTTATGCCTGCCAAGGTAAAAGTCGGTCCGATCGAAGGTACCGTGTTCGCTTACTGGCACGATATGGCCGAAGAGCGGATGATCAACAAGGTCCTGAAGGACACCTTCGATCCGGGTTCCAAAGAGCCCGAGTTTAAGATCTGTGCATGTAAGATCCGTCGTGTTTCCGGGCCGAAGGCTCTGAAACCGTTCATCGTGACCTAGAGTAGTAGGGGGTAGGTGGTGGAGGGAGGTTGACCTCCCTCCACCGGTTTGTCATTCTGATCGGCGGCGGGTAATGGTGCCTGCCGTCGTTTTTTCTTTTTTCAGTAAGGAAAGATACCTATGCCGATTGGCGGATTTGTCGTCAGTATCGATATGAGTGAGGCGGAGTTTGCGCTGGATGCCATCAAAGCCTTTCCCCAGGTCGACGTTCATGGATGTGACGATGACGGCAACGTTGTCGTCGTTATCGACACCGAAACAGGGGATGAGATGGATGCCCTGACTGCCGAAATTCAGAAGATACCGGCAGTGCTCCAGGTCGGGTTGACCTATTTCCACGCTGAAGACGAGATTGAAAAGATCGAAGCCGGCGAGATCACCCCCAACCTCTCCCGTGGTCGAAAGCATGAGAAGCAGCAGGCGGACGATTCTTAAAATCTTTGCCGCCTTTGCCGGTTTCTTTGCCTGGCCGACCCGCGCCAGGGCCAAGACGCTGGCAACCTCTCCGGTGAAGACCAACTGGCTCCGTCCTCCCGGAGCCGTGATGGAGCATCACTACCCGGGTAAATGTATCCGCTGCGGGCGCTGTGCCGAGGTCTGCCCCTACCGATGTATTGAGCTGCTCGACATTCGACATGGGCTGAACGCCGGAACTCCGATTGTCAAAGCCGAAAAGGTCCCCTGTTATCTGTGCATGAAATGTGTCCATGTCTGTCCTACCGGAGCCTTGACTCCGCTGGAACAGCACGAAACCCGCATGGGACTGGCGGTGGTTGACCGCCATTCCTGCGTTTCCTGGCAGGAGGACAGCCTGCTGATGTGCAAGACTTGCTACAACGTCTGCCCTTATCCGGAGAAGGCGATTACGGTGCACGATTACAAGCCGACGGTACATGCGGAACATTGCACCGGTTGCGGCATCTGTACCCAGGCCTGTCTGGTTAACCGTGAAATGGGCGGCAAAGCGATCAATATTGAACCGATTTACGCCACGGTCAAGCTCCCCAGGGGTGTCCAATGATCCCCAGAAAGTGGAGTAATCGACGTTTTCTGGTCCAGCTGGCGGCCTTTTTGCTGCTGGTGGTGACCCCGCTGTTGAACTTCTACGCCCACTGGACCTTTCTCCAGGGGTGGTATCAGTCGTTCGGTATCGGAGATCTGTGGATCGTCTCGCCCCTGGAAGGGCTTGAGAGCCTCCTGATTACCCGCGAACCGTTCGGCCCACTGCTGGTAAGCGTGCTGCCCCCGATCTTCCTTGCCCTCATGCTCGGTCGGGTCTTCTGCAGTTGGGCCTGTCCGATCAGCTTCCTGTCGGAGCTGTCGGATCGAATTCTGAATCTCTTTCGCCGTAGCAAAAGCCCGCGGAAGGATGTCTGGAAGCTGGCAAAACAGATCCTCTGGGTCGCCCTGGGGCTGGAACTCGCTGCTTCCCTGATGCTGGGAGCCCCGATCTTTGTCTTCCTGTCCCCACCGGGGCTGGTGGGTCGCGAACTGATGATGTGGATCTTCTTCCGTACGTTGGCGCTGGAAGGAGTCATCATCGTTGTAGTGCTGTTGCTCAATCTGATTACGCGACGCTTTTACTGCCGGTATCTTTGCCCGCTGGGTGGGCTGCTGGCCTTTATCGGTCGCTGGCGTCATATGCGTATCCATCGGGATACGGGAAAGCCTCATTGTGGAGCCTGTGACCAGGCCTGCCCCATGGGGATCCGGCCCAGCCAGGATGAAGGGCAGTCGGCTTATTGCTGGAACTGCGGAACCTGTGTCGATACCTGTCCTCACGGGCAGTTGAAATTCAGATGGTATGTGGAGAGCCGACCTTCAGCCGGATAACGTGCCCCATCCATGGGGTTTGTCATGCTCGTTCACCAAAAGCGGGGTTTTGGTT
>JANQIN010000213.1 GCA_028282145.1 Thermodesulfobacteriota bacterium
CCCCGACGATTGATCTCTTCGGGTGTCACCTGACGGAACCAGACACTCATGGCGCTCTCCTGCACAGGGCAATCAAAAGGACCAGCCAGCCGAAAATAAAGGCAAATCCGCCAACCGGTGTTACTGGCCACAACCACCGCCAGCCTGCCGAGAGGCCATAGATGCTGCCGGAAAAAAGAAAGATACCGAGACTGAGAAGGCCTCCGGCCCATCCATAAGCACGGCGTTTCTCGCGAAGGGCCAGCAGGCCGATTCCCAACAGGCCTATTCCATGAACCAACTGGTAATCGACGGCAGTTTTCCAGGCGTCGAGCTGGCGAGAGTCGAGGATGTCCCGTAGTGCGTGGGCACCAAAGGCCCCGAGTGCCCCACCTGTCAGGGCGGCGAAACAGCCGATCAGGAGGAAACAGCGTCCCATGGAGGCTCAGGGTTTTACACCGGTCAGAACGTAGACCGGCGGAAGAGCATCGAACATCTTATAATCGGAGTCGCTGCAAGTGCGGGCGATGTTGACCGTGCTGACCTCGAGCGCATAGCCGGCGTTGTCAAACCATTCGTTTGCCGTATTCAGGGTATCCAGGGTCGTGGCATTCAACACGATACGACCCTCAGCGGGCAGACGGTTGTCCACCGCGTCCAGAATATCCCAGAGGTTGCCGCCGCTTCCGCCGATGAAAACCCGATCAGGATCAGGAAGATTTTCCAGACAATCCGGTGCTTCCGCCTCGATAACCGTAATGTTGCGGGCATTGAAGCTGTTCAGATTCTGCTTCAGGTGGCGGGCGGACTCGGCATCTCGCTCCACCGCCAGGATTCGACCGTTGGACAGAAGATGATCGGCCTCAATGCTGACCGACCCGGAGCCGGCACCGATATCCCACAAGCAATGGTCGTGGCGGAGACGGAGTTTGGCGAGGGTGATGACCCGAACCTCTTCATGGGTGATGGTGCCTCGAATGCTGGCAAACTGGTCATCCGGGATGCCAAAGGTCGGTTTGACCTCTTCAGCCCGTTTTTCATATTGCTTCACAAGGACAAGGATGTTGAGGGGTGCTGCATTGATCTCCAAAAGCTGCTGAAGCGTCAGTTCTCTTATCTGTTCATCCGGAAGTCCGAGATTTTCGCAAAGCCATGCCTTATAGCCGCCCCGGCCGCGCTCCAGAATTTCTCGGGCAATGGCTGCAGGAGGTGTGTCCATATCGGTTAGAACCGCGGCTTTGTCGTTAGCAACGATCCGGTCGATCGTGGATTGAAGGCTGCGTCCGCTGGTTGAGATGGAGATGGCATCGTCCCAGGGTTCACCAATCTTGGCAAAGGCATACTGGACGGAGCTGATATTGGGTACAAAGCTCAACCGATCCTTGGGCAGGTTGCGAAGCAGCTCCCGACCACTGCCAAAGAAGAGAGGATCCCCACTGGCCAGAACAACCGATGCCGGAGGTGCCGATTTGAGTCGCTCAATGATTTGGGGCCAGTTGTTGTCGATCATCAGGGTCTCGCCCGCGAACGTTGGAAAGAGCGCCAGTTGGGGGGCGCGTCCCACCAGCAGGTCGGCTTTTTCGATCAGTTCGAGAGCGCGCTGGCTGAAGCCTTCCTGGCCTTCAATTCCAGCGCCGATAACACAAATCCGGCTCATTTCAGGGTCTCCTTGGAGGAAGGGGACAGGGGCCAATGCCTCTGTTGACAGTGTTCCTCAAGACGTTCGGTGACGATATCGGCCAATTTTTCATGAACCCCCAAGGGGGCGGTCAGTTCGATCTGAATCCCGGGGAATTGGTCCACCAGATTCTGACATTCCCCGGGGAGGTCCTTGGTTACGTGCCCGCCCGGGAACAGAAAGTAAGGCATTACCAGGATTCGGGTGGCGCCTCGAGAGGTCAGAGTAGCGACAGCTTCCGGCAGTCCCGGAGGCTGAAACTCCCGGAATGCAATACTGACCAGGAGGCATCCTGTACGATCTTGCACCAGGACGCGAATCGCGTCAAATTGTTCGATTATTTCCGGATTCCGGCTCCCGTGAGCCAGAAGAATGATCCCAGTCATACAGATCCTCAAGCGGTCTCGGGCGGCAGATCGGGGAGATGGACACCCAGGAGTTGCAATCGTTCGCGGGTGGCTTTGGCACTCTGATGATGAATGCCCTGCCAACCGCAATGGATGGCACCGACCACATTTTCCTTTTTATCATCAATAAAGACGGTCGATTCGGGATTCAGCCCGAATCGTTCTTCCACCTTGCGGTAGGCTTGGGCCTCCGGTTTCAGGGCCTTGATCTGATAGGAGGCCACCCCGTCGTGACTGATCTGCCCCAGGGAATACCGATTCCACAGGTGGCACCAGTGGAGACTGCTGGTATTGCTGAGAAGAAAAACACCGTACCCTTCTTTGAGCCCGGATGCCAGTTGCAGCATTCCCGGGACAGGGGTGAACAGGTCATTCCAGCGATCGATCAACTCCTCCTGTTCCACCGGTTCATCCAGTAAGCCTGCCAACTGGTCCAGAAACTGTTGGTCGGTTATTCTGTCTCGCTCGTAGAGAAGCAGACCGGTGCGACGGGAAAAATCGTCTTCATCCCGGATCTGCGCTCCTCGTTGATTCATCCAGGCGAAGAAGCGCGAATAGCTGAAATCGATCAGGACGCGGCCGACGTCAAAGACGATATTCTCGATCATAGGGAGCCTTGAGATTCATGCATTGCACCACCGTGCGGCCATCGGACCTGTACGTCAGTTTATTGTAACAGCCAAAGCTCTGTTCCAGGGACAGGACCTGTGTCAACGGGGCACCAAGCGCATCCAACAGGATCACCCGATTAACGCCGCCGTGCCCGACGATCAGAACTTCCTCACCACGGTGCAGGCAGGTGATCTCCTTCATTGCCTTTCGCACCCGTTCCGCCATTTGCCGCAGAGATTCTCCTCCCGGAGCCGGAATATTGACAATGTCGTCCAGGCGCCGCTTCCAGAGATCGGGGTCTTCTTTTTCAATTTCAGCCCAGGGTGTGCCCTCCCATTGTCCTGCATCCAGTTCCTTCAAATCGGGGAGAAGTACCGGGGAAATACCATGAGGTTTACCGATGATTTCCGCGCCGAAAGAACATCGGGACAGATCACTGCTGTAGATTGCTTTTATCGGCCGGGACAGAAAAAACTGGCGCAATTCCCCGTACTGGCGGAGGCCTTCTTCGGTCAGCGGCACTTCGGCCTGTCCGTTGTACCGTTTTTGCTCGTACCCTTCGACTTGTCCATGGCGGATCAGATGAACCTGCGTAAATTGCATGGAAGACAACCTCCCGAAGTGAGGTCAATAGTCGATACCGGAACGTGCCGGAATCCCGCGATCAAAAGGGTGTTTTACGGCATCGATACGACTGACAAGGTCGGCCCGTTTTACCAGGTCCTCCGGTGCATCCCTGCCGGTGAAGACAACTTCAAGGCCGGGGGCCCTGTCGCTCAGAAAACGAAGCACCGTTTCCAGTGAAAGATCGCCTCGCTGCAGCACACCATTCATCTCGTCAAAAACGACCAGGTCGATCGGGTGTGAAGCGAGGTGGCTCAAGGCCCTATCAAAGGTCGCCCGGACACTGGCTTCGATCTCAGCCCTGGGGACTTCGGGGTTGAAGACTCCCACGCCTGCAGAAAGAATCGTCAGCCCTTCCTGGTTCGTCAGGAAAAGAATTTCGCCACTCTGCGGTTTCTCCGGCTTCAGGAAACGGACCAGAAGAACCTTGAGCCCTTGCCCGAGGGCCCGGACGATCAACCCGGTAGCGGCGGTGGTTTTGCCTTTGCCGTCACCCGTGTATATCTGGAATAACCCTTGTTTCATTTTGAACTCCCGAGTCGAGGAGGTGCTTGTGTCAGTATACCCGTTCCGGAAGGCATCACCCAATCAGGGGGCTTTCTGCTCAGGAGGTCTCCAGCTGGAGGATATCCTCGATCCGTTCCCAGATCTCCTCCAGTCCCTCTTTGCTGAGAGCCGAAAAAAGGCTGAATGCCTCTTGCGGAAGCCCGGTCTCTTCCAGGATCGGTCGCAGCTGTTTGAGGCGCTGGTTTCGTGTGACCTTGTCCATTTTAGTGATTACCGGAATGGTCGGTATTTCAAATTCTTCCAGCCAGTCGAGCATCTGGATATCCTCTTCCCGGGGAGTTCGTCGGATATCAAGGATAAAAACGACCGCCTGAAGGTTCTCCCGCGTCGAAAGATAGGTTCGCATCATAGGCCCCCAGGCTTTTTTGACCGCTTGGGGGACCTTGGCATAGCCGTATCCTGGAAGATCCACGAGATTGAACTCATGGTTGATCTCAAAAAAGTTGATTAATTGGGTTCGACCCGGGGTGCTGGAGGTGCGGACCAGGCCGCGTCGATTGACCAGAGTGTTGATCAGTGTGCTCTTCCCGACATTACTTCGTCCTGCAAAGGCAATCTCCGGTAACTCCGGTGGTGGATAATTGTTTGGACGGGTGGCACTTTTGACAAACTCTGCACTACGGATGATCAAGGTTCTCTCCCCAGGTCTTTTGATGTTCAGCAGAATAAACCACCGGTGGTGCAAAAGCAACGAAACCGGGGGCGGATGCTTGGCGAGGTCGCACCTCTCTGTTATATTATTCGTTCCAATTTTGCCCCTGAAGAATTATTGAGGAGGAATACAACTATGTTAAGTGAGAAGTTGCAGGACGCTCTGAACGAACAGGTCAAATGGGAATATTTCTCGGGTCTGCAGTACAAGGCCATTGCCGGTTATTTTGACGAACAGAACCTGCCCGGATTCGTCAACTGGATGGATAACCAGGCCAAGGAAGAGTTCTTCCATGCGGAAAAATTCGTCAGCTGGCTCTGTGAAGCCGGCGGTCGGACTGATTTCCGGGCCATGGATGCACCGACCAACGATTTCGACTCTCCGTTGGCAGCCTTTGAGTTCAGCCTCAATCACGAAGAAGAGGTCAGCGCGCGGATCAATAACCTGATGACCCTGGCCAAGGAAGAAGGCCACCACGCTTTGCAGATCTTTCTGCAGTGGTTTGTCAACGAGCAGGTTGAGGAAGAAGCAACCTTCGGCCAGCTTGTTGCCGAACTGAAGCTGGTGGAAGGCGACGGACGCGGTCTGCTGATGCTGGACCGGGAGCTGGGGTCCCGCTCCTTCACTCCTCCCGCAGGCGAATAACCACGAACGGGGTCAGGGGCGCATCTTCAGATCGCACCGACCCCCGTCACAACCACCTTTCCGCCGGGGAAGCCGGTGGCGGTTGTTGGCAAAGAGTCTGTACCCCAGGCGTGCAAATGGACGAAGTATCGGCGATTGAATGGCCCGCGCCATCACGTGCCAATGCCGTCCAGGCAGACTGTGCCATAATAGGGTAAAGGCATCGACCCCGAGATGCCATTCACCGAGACCGTCCTTTAGATGCATCTGTGCCATAAACTGGTCGGTGCTGCGTCCATGGTCGTCGGCGTGGAAATCGGGGGCAGCAATATCAACAAAACGTAGCCGATCATCGGTCACCAGACGGCGGTAGTGTTGTATCTCTGTGTCACAGACGATGCAAAGACCATCGTAGTAAACGGTATAGGGTGTCGGCGGGTAGTTTTTCATCGTTTCCTCCGGGAAACACCGGCCCGGTTTCTTACTAGTATACCCCGGGTTCGGCAGGCAATGCAGGAGCAAAGAATGAACTCACAGGAGATTCAAGAAGCTGTCAAACGGTCGATCATGACCGAACGGGGTGCGATGCTGTTTTACCAGCAGTCGGCCCAACACATGAAGGATATCGATGCCAAAAAGACCTTTGAGCTGTTGGCGCGCGAAGAGCGCGAGCACGCTGAACAGTTCTTTTCACTCTATCAAGGCGATGATCTCCCTTCCTTCGAGGAGTTCATCACCGCTCCCGGTTCCGGTACGGAGTGGCTGGGCGGCATGACCGAGGAAGAGCTGGCCGGTATGAACGAGCGCAAGGCGATGGAGCTCGCCATGGAAAAGGAAAAGCAGCTGGAAGCTCAACTGCGCGAGATGGCCGCCAAGATCGATGACCCGAGCATTCGTGGTGTTTATCTGGAGAATGCCGAATCGACTCATAATCATTACATGGTAATCGAGTCGGAGTATGCTCGCCTGATGGGGATGGTTCACGAGTCGGACATCGATACGTTTGTCCGTGAGTAGATCCTTCCGGCAGGATGCCTGAAACACCGAGACGCCCTTGCCGTATGGCAAGGGCGTCTCTTTATATGCTCCTGTTGCCTCAGGGTTTAGCCGTGTTCAGGAGAAGCAGGCGGGTGCTACTCCAGGTTGGTATGGCGGTACCTCAGCTCCCGTTCGGCAATCCCTTCTTCCACGATTTTATACCCGAGAAACGATTCCAGCATGATTAGGGTGGTGGTTTCAAAGACGGTCCCCATGGGAGCGATATTGACCTCTTCGTAATTTTTCTGTGCTGGTGTGGGGACCGTGATCACCAGATCGGCCAGAAGACCGAGTCGACTCTGGGTTTTAGAGGTAAAGAGGACAATACGTGCCCCGGCTGCCCGGGCTTTTCCACAGATCGTCACCGCCGAACAGGTTTCTCCGGAACCGGAGATCAGAATCAACAGGCTGTCTTCGTCGATTTTGGGGGTGCAGGTTTCTCCCACGATATGGACGGTTTTCCCGGTATGCATCAGACGCATGCCGAAAAACTTTCCGATCAGACCACTGCGACCGGCACCGAAGATAAAGATTTTCTGTGCGAGGGCGGTCATGGCGTCAAACCGGGCCAGATCACGTTCATCCACAGTCCCCAGCCCGTCGGCAATCATCCCCACCAGCTTTTCAGCGACTCGTTTCATCCCATGGCCTCCCTGATGCGACGGGCAGCAGCACCGGGATCGGGCGCTCCGGTAATCCCTCCGCCTACCACAACCGTGTGGGGAGATTCTTCAGCAATCGAAGAAACCGTTTCGGCGGTAATACCGCCGGCCACCATCACCGGAATGGAGCTGGCTTTTCGGACCGTCCGCAGATCCTGAAGGGGGGTGACCCCCTGTCGCTGTTGATCGATACCGGTATGAACGCCGACAAAGTGGGCTCCCATCCGTTCCGCCTCACAGGCCCGTCGAGCTTTGTCCGGATGATTGATCAGGTCAACCATCACCTGCCCTCCATGGCGCTCAGCAGCACCCAGGCTTCCCCGAATCGTTTCACAATCGGCCACACCCAGCACCGTGACAATGTCGGCTCCATGGGCAAAGCAGAAGTCGGCTTCATAGTCACCGACGTCCATGGTTTTCAGATCGACCAGAATCTGTTTCTCCGGGAACGCTTTTCGGAGTTTCTCCAGCACGGAGATCCCTGCGAACTTCATGAGTGGGGTGCCGATTTCCAGGATATCCACAACCGGCCGTACGTCTTCGGCCAGTTGCAGAGCCCTGTCTGCGTCCAGAACATCCAATGCCAATTGTAGTTTCATAATCCCTCCCTATTCGGTGCAAAGGCCTTTTGGGCCGTAACAGACCGCGAAGCGCGAGCCTGAATTCTCCAGGGCGACATGAAAAGAATGTGTTGATGTCTTGGAATGAGGGGAGGCCAAGGGGCCTGAATTCACATTGTATATGGATAGAGTAAGAACAAAAGACGCATTTCGCAACTGGAATCTGTGATCTGTCGGTGTGGTACTTCCGTCTCGGTTAAAACCTGCTAGCCTTCAGACAGACCTCTTGCGGAAGGAGAAGAGCGGATGTCGTTTCTTGCTGCAAAGCGTTTTGGTGCCATTTTGTTTGATCTCGATGGTGTAATTACGGACACGGCCCTGGTCCATGCCCGGTGTTGGAAACGGATGTTCGATGCTTTTCTGGCGGAGCAGCCCGGGGGAATGGCACCGTTTGACGGAGTGGACGATTACCGGCGTTATGTGGACGGAAAGCCCCGTTATAAGGGAGTCGCCAGTTTTCTCACTTCCCGACAGATCGAACTTCCATACGGCGATCCGGACGATCCTCCGGGACATGACTCGATCTGTGCCCTGGGAAACCGGAAAAACGCTTTGATCCAGGAGGTACTGAAAGAAGAGGGGGTTGTGGTCTATCCCGGGTCCTTGAAACTGCTGGACTGGCTGCGTGATCGCGCGATGCCGCTCGCCATTGTCTCCTCCAGCCGTAATTGCCAGGCTGTGCTTCAGGTCGCTGGCCTTGAAGACCGGTTCCTGACCCGGGTTGACGGGGTCGTTTCCGCCGAATTGGGACTGTCCGGCAAGCCGGAGCCGGATATCTTTCTGGAAGCGGCGCAACGCCTTGGGGTTTTGCCGGATCAGGCTGTGGTGGTGGAAGATGCTATCTCCGGTGTTCAGGCAGGCCGTGCGGGTGGATTTGGCCTGGTGGTCGGTGTGGACCGCCATGATCAGGCAGAGGATCTTCGCGCCAACGGCGCCGATCTCGTGGTGGAGGACCTGGCCGATTTGATCTGAGTGCCACAATCGGAGAAAAAGCCTGTTAAACTAGGGAGATAGTGACAGGCCTTCTCTTCTTTCAATCGCTGGGAGATCCCGATGATCCGGCATGAAACCCTCAATCCACCGCCCCATATCTACCCGGTTAACGACTGGAAGATCATCGAAGCCAGTTACTTTCCCCAATTCCTTGCCCAAACGGAAACCCTGTTTTCAGTGGGGAACGGCTACCTGGGAATGCGCGGGAATTTCGAGGAAGGTCTGCCGGTCTGTCAGAACGGCACCTTTATTAACCGTTTTCACGAAACCTGGCCGATCGTCTATGGCGAAGATGCTTACGGTTTTGCCAAAACCGGCCAGACGATCCTCAATGTGACCGACTGCAAGACCGTTCGACTGTACGTAGACGACGAACCCTTCCATCTCCCCAGCGCCACCATGCTCCTGTACGAGAGGGCTCTCGATATGCGGGCCGGGACCCTTGATCGTGAGATCCTGTGGGAAACACCTGCGGGAAAACAGGTGATGATCGAAACACAACGGATGGTGTCTCTGCAGAACCGTCATCTGGCGCTGGTCAGTTACCAGGTGACGGTGCTTAATGACGATGCCCCGGTGGTGATTTCCTCCGAGATGCATGGCAATCCGTCGCAACTTGCCGCCAACGACGACCCGCGGCTCGCCAAGGGGTTCAGCGGCAAGGTGATGGAGCCCCGGGTGCAATGGGCGAGAGATCAGCGTGTTCTGCTGGCACACCAGACGGTGAACAGCCGGATGAGTCTTGCCTGTGGGATGGACCACCGTCTCAAAACCGACTGCGATTACCAGGTCGACGTACGTTGTGGGGAAGATGAGGGCCGGGTTGTCTATTCGGTCAAGGCCCAGAAGGGCAAGCCGATCCATCTGGTGAAGTTTATCGCCTATCACACGTCCCGATCTGCCGACGGGGAGGAGCTTTGTAACCGTTCTTCCCGCACTCTGGATCGTGCCATGGGGGATGGGCTGCCTGAACTGCTCAAGGGACAAAAGGCTTTCCTGGACGATTTCTGGGCACGCAGCGATGTTGAAATCGAAGCCGATCCGACGGTCAGTCGCTGGGTTGAAGGGGAAATGCAGCAGGCATTGCGGTGGAATTTGTTTCAGATCCTTCAGGCCTGTGCCCGGGCCGAGTCCGCGGGAATCCCGGCCAAGGGGCTGACAGGACAGGCTTACGAGGGGCATTATTTCTGGGATACCGAGATTTATGTGTTGCCGTTTCTGACCTACACCACACCACGGATTGCACGCAATCTCCTCACCACCCGTTATCGAATGTTGGAAAAAGCCCGGGCCCGGGCCAAGGCGGTGAACCAGGTTGGAGCACTTTTCCCCTGGCGGACCATCAACGGGGAAGAGGCGTCGGCCTACTATGCTGCCGGGACCGCCCAGTACCATATCAACGCCGATATTATGTATGCGCTCAAAAAATATGTGGAGGTGACGGGAGACCAGGCGTTTCTCTATAACGAAGGGGCGGAGATGCTGGTTGAAACCGCTCGTCTCTGGCATGACCTCGGGTTCTACTCCGAGCGCCAGTTGGGGCAGTTCTGTATTCACGGGGTGACTGGCCCCGACGAGTACACCACGGTGGTCAATAACAATACCTACACCAACCTGATGGCCCGGGAGAACCTCTGGTATGCGGCCAAAACGGTTCGGGAGATGCGGGCGCAGCATCCCGAGCACTATGCAACTCTGGCCCATAAAACAGGCGTGGTGATGGACGAGGTCATGGCTTGGCAGCAGGCAGCGGACGAGATGTATATCCCCTACGACGAGGTCACCGGTATCCATCCCCAGGATGACAATTTCCTCGATCGGGAGGTGTGGGATTTGAAAAACACACCGCGGGATCGGTTCCCCCTGCTGCTGTATCATCATCCGCTGGTGATCTATCGCCATCAGGTGATCAAACAGGCCGATGTGGTGCTGGCTCTATTTCTGTTGGGAAATGAGTTTACTCTCGATGAAAAGCGACGGAATTTCAGTTATTACGACCCGTTGACCACCGGTGACTCTTCCCTGTCCGCCTGTATCCAGTCCATCGTGGCCTCCGAAACCGGCGATATGGCCAACGCGGTGAAGTATGCCCGGTACGCGCTGTTGATGGACCTGGCCGATATCGGTGGCAACGTGAAGGACGGTTGCCATATCGCCTGTATGGGCGGGACCTGGATGACCGTGGTCTACGGGTTTGGCGGCATGCGGGATTATGGCGGTCAGTTGAGTTTCCAACCCCGCCTGCCCGATCAACTCCGGCGTTTGGCCTTTCACCTGGATGTCCAGGGCCAATCTCTTCGGGTGGAGCTGACCCGTTCCGAGGCGATCTATACTCTTCGGTCGGGTGCCGGGCTGACCATTCATCACCTGGGGGAAGCAGTCGCTCTTAAAAAGGGCGATTCCGTCTCCAGAGCGATGGAGTGATACACCCCGACTTTTCTTGACAGAGGTTTGACGTCCAAGTAGATTGGCGCCATGTCGAACACCTCTATTATCGATCTTCTGTCGATCGTCCGCGATCGCCTGCACTCCGAGATGGTCCGGGAACTGTCTGCACGGGGCTATTCGTCACTGGCACCTTCTCACACCATGCTGCTGATGCGGCTTCAGGGTCAGGACGGCCAGACCATGATGGCCCTGGCCGATCAGATCGGCCGGGACAAGTCCACCGTTACCGCTCTGGTGAAGAAACTGCTTGCCCTTTCCCTTGTACGTACCGAAAAGGATGCACAGGATCAGAGGGTCACGCGCGTCTTTCTGACGGATGCCGGGCGCTCATTGCGAACGGATCTGGATGCTGCGACCCATAAACTGACCAGCCAGATCTTTCAGGGGTTCAACTGGGAGGATCGCAAAAGCCTGTCTCATCTTCTGGAACGTATCCTGGAAAACCTCTGACAGCCTCAAACCTCGAGGATGGGGAGTTCCTCCTGTTCCCGATAGGCACCAAGGACCCTGACATTCAGGTTGGGCAGGATGTTCTTTTCGATGGGAAAGTGCGTGTGTCCGGAGAAAACCTGAAACTGGGTATCGGGGGAGGCGGAGGCCGCATCCTTGATTGCGGAGCCGGCAGCTACCGAACAGAAGAAGGGCCATACCACCTCACTGGGGTATCCCTCCCGCCGATAACAGCCCTCTGGAA
>JANQIN010000236.1 GCA_028282145.1 Thermodesulfobacteriota bacterium
AGGATGCAGACCGTCTTGCGCGATTGGCGCGAGAGGGACGTTCGCTGTTTTTCTTTCCTGAAGGGACCTTTACCCGTTTCCCGGGCCTGCGACCGTTTCGAATGGGGGCTTTTGCGACGGCTGCCAGGGCCAATCTGCCCGTGGTTCCGGTGGCGATTCGGGGTACACGGAATATGCTCAGGGCCGGTTCCTGGTTCCCCCGTCGCGGTCGGCTGCAGGTCAGTTGCGGGGCTCCTGTGGTCTCAGAGCCCGCAAAGGACAAGAATGAAGAGGCCTGGACGCAAGCCATTGCTCTTCGGGATAAGGCCTGCAGCTTTATTTTGAGGAACTGCGGTGAACCTGACCTGGAAGCCCCAATGGCCCCCGAAGAACCTTAGGAAAGATCCTCCAAGGTTAAAATACTGGCAATATCCCGTCGGGCGGATTTGTTGATAATGACGGCCGTCCCGACGAGTTCCGCCTCCGCCTGATCCAGAATTTCCTCAATCGCCTTCAACGTGGAGCCTTTGGCAAAAAAATCATCGATAAAAAGGACCTTTTCTCCCTGAGCGAGAACCTCTTGCGAGACGTAGAGGGTTGTTGACTCCTGCTTGGTGAAGGAGTAGCTGGCAGCGGCATAATAGTCGCCCATGGTCAACGGTTTTTTCTTCTTGGCATAGATAAAAGGGACCTCAAGTTTTAAGGCTACGGCCTGGGCCAACATGATCCCGCTGGTTTCTGCTGTCAATATTTTGGTGACGTCTGTCGTGCGAAACTGATCCGCAAATTGATCCGCCATCAGGTGAATGAGTTGGGGGTCGACCATATGGTTTAAAAAACGATCGACCTTAATGACCTCACCGTTGACCTGGCCTTCGGTTTCGATTCGCTTCATGAGAGCCCGAGCTGCATTGGTCATTATTTTCTGTCCTCACGATCATAAGGTAGGCCCAGGGCCTGGGGCTGCTGGCTGGACCCTTTTGCCAGGCGGAGGGTCGAGATGACCAGCACCAGGATGGTAAAGATATAGGGGAGCATCTGCAGGATATGAGCGGAAATTTCGGTGCCCATCGCCTGCAGCCGCAGTTGCATCGCTGTGATTCCGCCGAAAAGGTAGGCACCGAAAAGGGCCCTTTCGGTTTTCCAGCTGGCAAAGATAACCAGAGCCACCGCGATCCAACCTCGTCCGGCGGACATGTTCTCGATCCACATGGGGGTGGTTGCCAGAGACAGATAGGCTCCGCCGATTCCGACGATTCCCGAGCCGACGGCAACCGCCAGAAACCTGTAGGTGCTGACCGAATAACCGCAGGTATCGGCAGCAGCGGGGCTTTCACCGCAGGTGCGAAGAACCATGCCCATTCGGGTCCGGTAGAGAAAGAGGGTCAGCAAAACGACCAGGAGAAAGCTGAAATAGGTCAGCATGTCCTGTTGGAAAAACGATTTCCCGATAACCGGCAGCGACTCCAACCCGGGAATCGGAACACGCTCAAAACCTTCAAGTGTCTGGCCGACCATGCCTCGTCCGAAGAGCGCGGTGATACCGACACCGAACATGGTGAGGGCCAGACCGCTGACGATCTGGTTGCCTCTCAGTTGAACCGTAATCACGCCGTGGATAGCACCGGCGATAAAGGCACCGGTAAAGGCTGCCAGTACACCGATAAAGAGGCTGCCGGTTGTAAAAGTGCCGGCAAACCCTGCCAGAGCACCGATCAGCATCAGACCTTCGATACCGAGGTTGATAATCCCGGCCCGTTCGTTGAGGATCGCCCCCAGGGTGGCAAAAAGAATGGGTGTCCCGGCCCGAACGGTCGCATCCATCAAGATTTCGATCATATCCATCGATTACCTCTTCACCAGGCGGACCCGGTATTGAATAAAAAAGTCCGAAGCCAGGAGAAAAAACAGAATCAGGCCCTGGAAGGCATAGACAAAGGCAACCGGGAGTTGCCAACTCAACTGGAGGCTGTCACCACCCACAAGCAGGATGCCCATCAGGAAGGAGACCAGTACCACACCAAGAGCGCTGCGCCGGGCAAGCCAGGCGATAATAATGGCGGTATAACCGTATCCGGGGCTGATCCCGTGCTGCAATCGATACTGGAGGCCGGCCACTTCCCCAAAACCGGCAATGCCGGCAATGGCGCCACTGAGGAAGAGAACCAGAAAGATAGCCAATCCGGTGTTCATCCCGGCGTATTGCGCGGCTTTGGGGTTGGAGCCGATCATTTTGATCTCATAACCCCACACGGTCCTTTCCATCAGGATATACACCAGAAGGGCGATAAAAAGTGCCAGGAAGAAGCCACTGTGAAGACGGGTGTTGAAATAGTCCTGCAGGCGGGCGACATCAGCAAATTGGGCCGTCAGCGGAAAATTGAACCCTTTGGGGTCTTTCCAGGGCCCGTAGATCAGATAATCGGCCCAGAGGATAGCGATATAGTTCATCAACAAGGTCACGATCACTTCATTGACCCGCAACTTTGCGCGCAGGAAGCCTGCAACACCCGCCCAGCATCCGCCGCAGAAAAAGGCCGCCAGAAACATGGTACTCAGCATCAGAATATGATTGTCGATGCCTGAGAACAGGGCGACCCAGGTAGCACCGACGGCCCCCATGTACAG
>JANQIN010000002.1 GCA_028282145.1 Thermodesulfobacteriota bacterium
CCTCGACATGCTCGAAAAAGGGATGGGCATCCCCAGCGGGAATAGACCGACCTCAGGGTCGATTCCAGATACTCGATCTTGGCCGCTTTGACCGGCAGAAAATCTTTAACGCCTTTGGGCAGAGTGGCTTCGGGCGTATCTTGAAAGAGGCGCATCAGCAGGGTCCTCAGCGTAAAAGTGGTCAACAGACACAGTTGTGCCGGGCCTGAAAAGTCCCGGCACAACCGTAAGAATATATCAGGGAAGGGCTATGGGCGTCACGTCAAAAATATTTTCGTGCTGCCGGAGCTGCTCCAGAACAGGATCGGGCAGGGGTTCATCGATAGTGATCAGGCAGGCCACCTCCCCTTTTGTGGTGCGACGGGAAAGGTCCATGCTGGCAATATTAATGTTGTTTTCCGCCAGGGTTTGTCCTAGGAAACCGATGACGCCGGGCACATCCTGATTGTGCACCAGCAGCAGATTCCCCTGGGGGACAGCCTCGATACGGAACCCGTCCACACGGACAATCCGGTACATTTCGGCACCGAAGACGGTGCCGCAGATCGACGCCTGGGCCTCACCGTTACCGACCAGAAGCCGGATCATATTGGCAAACCCCTGAGTCTCCTTGGTGCGGGATTCGGTCACGGCGATACTCCGCTCCTTGGCGACATACGGCGCATTGACGTAGTTGACCGACGCACCCACAGAAGGTGCCAGTAATCCCTTTAACGCCGCCCGGCTGATGGCGCCGGTATCCAGATCGGTGACGGCACCGTAATAATCGATCACCACCTCCGTCACAGCACGCGGTCCGTACTGGGCCATAAAACCACCGAGTCGGTCGGCCAGTTCCAGGTAAGGTTGCAGTTCGGGCAGGGATTCGGCCGAAACCGAAGGGGCATTGAGGGCGTTGGAGACCACACCCCGGGTCAGGAAATCCAGAATCTGCCGAGCAACCTGCACCGCTACATTGGCCTGAGCATCGGCGCTGGCAGCACGGATATGAGGCGTACAGACCACTTGCGGCATCTGCAGCAGCGGGTGATCGGCCGGGGGAGGTTCCTGTACAAACCCGTCGAGGGCTGCACCGGCCAGTTTGCCGTTGTCCAGTGCAGCCACCAGAGCGTCCTCGTCCACCAGGCCGCCCTGGGCACAGTTGATCAACCGGCAGCCCTGCTTCATCTTGCCCAGGCTCTCCTCGTTGATCAGCCCTTCGGTTTCCGGGGTCAACGGCACATGCAGGGTAATAAAATCGGCCTGAACCATCAATCCGTCTAGACTGGACGGTTCGGCACCCATCTTCTGGATAGCAGCGTCAGGCAGGAAAGGATCGTACGCCAGAACCCGCATCTTCAGCCCCAGAGCCCGCTCAACCACCAGGCTGCCGATTTTACCGGCGCCGATCACCCCAAGTGTTTTGCCGGAGATCTCGACCCCGACAAACGCCTCTTTGTCCCAGTGACCGCTACGAACCGCATGTTCCGCTTCAGGAATGCGCCGGGCCAGGCTCATCAAAAGCGCCAGAGTATGTTCGGCGGTGGTGGTGGCATTGCCCAGGGGCGTGTTCAGCACCACAACCCCCTTGCGGTTGGCCGCCACCAGATCGATATTCTCCACGCCGAAGCCGGCACGACCGACAACCTTCAGATGGGTCGCCGCCTCCAGAACCTCTTCGGTCACCTGGGTGCCGCTACGCACAATCAGCGCTTCGTACTCGGGGATTTCCTGCACAATCTGCTCGGCGGTCAGGCCGGGACGGTAACTGAGTTCGATTCCGTCGGCCTGCTGCAGCAGTTGTAACCCCTCGGTGGACAGGATATCGGATACCAGCACCTTCATTGTTCTGCCTCTCCTGAAACGGGGAACCTCATCAATAGCATCTTACCTCGTGCATCCGAATGCTTTAGCGTTTCTGTAAATATTCAATCAGCAGCCGGACCCCGAAACCGGTCCCCCCTTTCGGCTGCATCGGCATGCCCTTCTCTTCCCAGGCCATCCCGGCAATATCCAGGTGAGCCCAGTTGTATTCAGCGGCAAACTTCTTCAAAAAGGCGGCGGCGGTAATCGTCCCTGCGGCACGGCCTCCGATGTTGGCAACATCCGCCACAGGGCTTTTGATCTGCTCGTCGTATTCTTCGAATAACGGCAGTTGCCACACCCGCTCGCCGGAGTCCTGCCCGGCCTTGATCAGTCCCTGTACCAGCGGATCGTGATTCCCCAGCACCGCTGCCGCCTGGTTGCCCAGAGCGATAATGCAGGCACCGGTCAGGGTGGCCAGGTCGATGACGAGCTCCGGGTTGAAACGTCCGGCCCAGGTCAGGGCATCGGCCAGTATCAGCCGTCCTTCGGCATCGGTATTGAGAACCTCAATCGTCTTGCCGGAGAGGCTGGTCAGCACATCGCCCGGTCGGTAGGCGGTCCCCGACGGCATATTTTCGACCGCGGGCACGATGCCGACCAGGTTCACCGGCAGTTCGAGCAAAGAGGCCGCGTAAAGAGTTCCCAGAACGGCGGCAGCGCCGCCCATATCCATCTTCATCATGTCCATCTTGTCCGACGGTTTCAAGGAGATACCGCCGGTGTCGAACACCACCCCTTTGCCGACAAGAGCGATCGGGGCGGCCCCTTTCTTACCGCCGTTATATTCGAGAATGATGAGTTGCGGTTCCCTTTCGCTCCCCTGGGCGACGCCCAGAATACCGCCACAACCTTCCTTCTCCAGCTCGGTCTGCCCCAGAATGGTGCATTTCATCCCCTCTTCACGAGCCAACTGGCGGGCCTGTTTGGCCATATAGACCGGGGACTTGATGTTGCCCGGCTGGTTGACCAGGTCACGGGCCACCAAAACACCGCGAAAGATCTTCTTGCCCGATTCCACTCCGGTGGGCACCTCACTGACCTGTGAGTCCTGGGCGATAAGACGGATTTCGGACAGCGGCAGGGCCGCTTCATCCCGTCCGACGGTCTTGAACTGGTCAAAGCGGTAGTTGGCCAGCAAGACCCCTTCGGCCACCGCCTGCCCCAGTCGTTCGGAACTCAGACGTTTCCCGAAACTGTCCAGATCGAGAGTGAAACGGTCGAGTCGTTTTTCAAGCACCACCGAAGCGGCTTTCGCCACCATCTTGCGTCCGACCACGGCGTCGAACGTTTTGTCCTTGCCCAGACCGACCAGCAGAACATTTTCTGGAACCAGGTGGCTCCCGGCGGGAAGAAACAGGGTCTGCCCCTGTTTCCCAACGAACTCACCCCGTTTCTGGGCAGAGCTCAATCCTTTATGGCAGGCCGCATCGATCTCCTTCAACGAAGTCTGACGCAGTTTCTTCTCAAAAACACCAACAACGAGACAAGGGCTCTTCCGCTTGAGCGGCGCCGCCCGAATAACATCTATTTTCATGACAAACTCCTGAAATGGGTAGGTATTTCACTCTAGCGCGTGCGACGCCGGAAGGCAAGAATCGCCACAAAAAGGCCCTTAAAAAAGGACGGCTGCAAACTGTCATATCAAGCCCGGGGATGAACGAGTCACAAAAAACAGACAATACCCTACTGTTCTTCGGTGAGTGAGGCTAAACCGCACCATCGTTACACATGGGCAAGATGGGCATGCATCAAACCTTACATTACAGACTGCTCGAATCAAGCGACTCATTGATCGCCAGCTCTTTGAGATGAAGGCGGATCTTCTGCCGGACGAAGGTCGGAATTTCCACGTGGAGACACTGGATATTCGGATCGATCAGACCCGCCTCCACCCTCTGCAGGGCGTTTGCACCGGCTCCCGGCAGCCATCGGATATGCTCATCGGGCAGATAACTTCGCTCCTCGCCGTCCAACAGGCTGCCGACCTCCCGCTTCAGGTCAACCTTTCGCCCCAGGAGCTGCAACCGACCCAGCACAAAAAACTGATAGCCCTCGGAAAGACTGCTGCAGAACTGCACATAAAGCTCATCCGACAGATCCCTTAAGAGGCCAAGCCCTTGTCGGAGTCGCGCCTGCGGCTTCAGATGAAAGACCGAGCCGCGCCGGGTCAACTCTCCAAGCTTCTCAAGCACGGGGAACGGAGGCATTCCGCCCAGTCCCACCATCAGCCGCTGGTCTTCAGGACCGGTGCCGACACAGCCGTGGATATCGATAATCAGTGGAGGAGGCTTCATCCCCAGCGTCCTGACAAAGGTGCCAAGGTGCCGCTCGGTTTTGTAGCTGTAGGGAAGCCCTTCTTCGTCAGTATAGGGGAAGACCACATCGAGGTTACTGGGGTTCAGGGGGCATTCCCAGAGTCGCAGACGTTGCACATTCGTATCGGTCAACGGCTCTCGTCCCGAATATCCGAGGTTGACCACGGCCGCACTGGCTTTGCCGCTGCGCAGGAAAAACAACATCACCTCGAAGGTGTGGGGGTCGTAAGGGCCGTGTGCAGCCGTCAGCAGAGGTTGATCGGGAGAAACACCGTCTCTGTGTCGCAAAAGAAGGGTGCCTCCCGCTTCGTCCGGCAGGTAGCGGCATTCAAACCCCGGAAGTTCTGTTTGACAGGAATGCCAGTCGGTTTTACTGGAGGGAAGGTAACGCAAAAACCGTCGCAGGATCCCTTCGCGCCAGACGGGAACAAAGCAGAGCCACTGGTTTTGCAGGTGGAAGTAAACCCGGTAGGCCTCCCGGTCAAGATAGATGCGGGCCCCCTTCTGCTGAAGCATCTGGCGATTGTACTGATTCTGGGTGATCATCAGGAGACGCTCCGTCAGATCGACCATCCGCTCACAGACCGGGCCGGTCAAAGGGCGCCAGAGCCGTTCTACCCGAAGCAGCTCCTGGTAGTCCTCCGCAGCGATCTCCACCTCCAGACGGTTGAGATAACGTTGAAAGGGGGCCGAAGAGTCGACCTCGAACCGATTCAGAAACAGGGGCGGGATCTGGGCGACAGTCATCTCAGGGTTCCTCCCCCGGAGCGACCCGCTTCAGGGCGTCAATCGCAGCCAGAAGGGCCTGGAAACCTTCCGGACAATCGATGGCCACTTCAATCCGACGGTCGGGAAAGGTGTGCTGATAGAGCGGATCGTAATAGTCGCGCATCAACTCTTCGACCAGCAGCTCCCAGCGCCCCTCCTCCAGTAACTGTAAAAAAGCAGCCACCCGTTTTTTACCCAGCTTCCGGGTCAACGCATGGATCGGACGGGCAATCGCCTCTTTGTCCAGGGCCTCGGTCGGATAGTCCTGCAGGATACTGTCGACCCGGTAGGGCATCTCGGCCGTGATCCAGAGGGAGGTTTCGACCTGCAGCGCCTTATGAACCTGTACCGGCAGCTGAAGCTTTCCGATATGTCGGCTCTCACCCTCGGCCAGAACAAAACCGTCACAGGGCACATGACGCAGAGCGTCCCAGAGAAAGGCTTCGAAC
>JANQIN010000023.1 GCA_028282145.1 Thermodesulfobacteriota bacterium
TATTGGGCATGCAGAAACAAACACCCAGAGCTACTGTTCCATCGGGGGAATTAATACGAGAGGTGTTTATGGAATACGAGCATATTGTTTATGTTGCTGAGAAAGAAACTGGGCCGGTTCTTTGTGTTGATAGGTTGTTTGAAGATGGTCGGCGGGATCTTGTGTTTGAATTTGAAATCCCTGGCCCTGTGGAGCCTGAACTCGAAATGTGGGCCCAATTCGAAGAGTTAGCATCAACTTTTGGCAAGTCGCTGTGCATTGATTGTCCAGGGCTGCGCAGATATATGGGAATCGAAACTTAATAATTAAATATGAGTCGGAGCTTTAACTTTTCAGAAACTATTTTTACTGGAAACATGAAAGTGGAGGTAGTACGTGGAAAGTTCTGAAATACACGAAGGGGGCGGGCCGGCACCCATAAGTTACAGAGAGTTAGTTCAAGGTGAAATATACTATCTGGTTGTTTTTGCCGACGAAAGTATGAAAGTGCCACTTATGGATACGCTCATCTACTTGGGTGAAGAAAAGGGTAATGACGGAGAATCGTTATTCCTTTTCCAGGAATATGAGACGTACAAAGCTGGATTGCGGATCGAAAGTGCAGAAGCTGAGGATGGTGTTTTCTTTTCTGCCTATGCAGCCAACGAGATAAAGATCATCTTTAAGTTAGAGATGGCGGTGAAGGAGCTTGAGCGGTGTTTAAGTCGGAAAAAGGGATAGGCTACTTTTTCTGGACTAGTTTGAAGCTGAGATTGATGTGATCGGGATCAGGCTTGAGCTGTTGGGTTATTTGTTTGATGGAAATAAATGTCAGCTTTTAGGAGGAGGGGATGAAGTCCTTAAAAATCTTATCCATATTTTTTGTTCTTGTCTTTGTCGGTGTTGGACAGGCGTCAGCAATCTACGAACTTCTTGGTGACAGCGATGGCTTAAGCTACGGCTGGGAAGGGACCAGGGCGAGTCGGTTGCTGGCGGAAACTCCGGGAGAGTACCAGTTTGATTACGGGGATGAGGCCAATGTCTCCTTTCCGTTGCCCTGGGCGTTCGACTTTGATGGGACGACTTATCCGGCCGGAACCAACCTGATTGTCAGTTCAGACGGTTCGGTCCGTATCGGCACTGGTGGTCCTTTCGTTGCGGCCTGGAATGCGGATCTTTCGTCCCACTTTCAAGGTGGGTTGTTTGTCGAACGGAAAACCGGCCCCGAACGGGTGGTGATCGAATGGCAGACCGAAACCTTTGAGTTGGCTGCCATGGGGCAGGTGAATGCCTTTGAGGTGGTGCTGAACCCCTATGGGGCCATTCGGGTGAACTATAAGGCGTTTGATGGTTCAACCACCGAAGATGCGGGCTCCGGCCTGACAGCGACGGGTGTGAATCTGAGCCTGACGGCTGAAAGCCCGACCGGGGCTGTTCCCGGTATGCCCCAAACCAGCCATCTGTTTCTTAACGATCCGCAACTGGACGGCGACTCGGATCAGTTGGATAACTTTGGGGAATATCTTGCCAATACAAATCCCGGGAATCCCGATACCGACAACGACGGTATTCTGGACGGTCAGGACCCCGACCCGCTTATTCCCGCAGAAGCCGTTCCGGCGGTGACGATGTTGACCCTGATCTGTTTGATTGTGGGGATGGTGCTTTGGTTCCGTCGGGAAGGTAGGATGGGACCGACGCCTTCTTGTTGACTCTGTTGAATCGACAACAAGGCGTTGCGGTGTCTCCCTACCTGATTTCTTATTGAGGGGAGAGGTTGATCTCCGTTGTTGATGGCACTTTTCTCTATAAGGTGCCGGATCAGGATTCGGTAAAGAAGAAAGACGATTGTTCGATATCGACGAAGGTCTCCAGATACGCCCAGAATCCTTCCCGAAGTGTGCAGGAGTTTTCGCTTTCCAGCGTTCTCCGGACCGCTTTGGCGTTGTCGAACCAGAATTCAATGACGCCGTCGTAAGGAAAGCCGGTTCCGCGCATCTTCTGAATATCCCAGGTCGCTTCCACCTGCAGGGAGAGATTCTTTTCGTAGCGAATCATGCCAAGTGAATCGACCAGGTCGCTCAACAGGTCTTCAAACTCTTGGTCGTTCCAGAAGGCCCGGAACTCTGCCGGTGCCAAATCCTTCCTTTTCCGTAAACATTGCATCTGACGAATCATAGGTGTCTCCTACATCAGGGAAAGCTCGATCTGTGGGTCCTGAATCCGTTGTACGATCCTGTCGAGGGCCTGGGTCCGGTCGCTCATGGGGAGGCCTCTTGTAGGGCAAATCCCCAGGTCGCTGCTCCCCAGAGCCCACTGTCGGAGTCGGTCAGAAGAGAGATGGGCACTTGCTCCAGAAGTTGTCGATGCGCTCTGGAATCGATGAAGGCCTGTCTGAATTCGGGATGTCGGACCAGGATCGGATTCTGTGCCGCCACGCCTCCGCAGAGGGCGACTCCCCCAAGGGCCAGGATGTCGAGAACAAAATCGCGGCACACACGGCCGTAATATCGCGCAGCCATGTGGAGGGTCGGGGAGTCGTCGGCAAAGGTTGAAGCCACGTCCGCAGGAGAAAGTTGCACCCCCGTGAGGAACTCGTGCATCAGGCTGATTCCCGGTCCACACATGATCTGATCCCACAGCGGTTGAAAGCCGAGCTTTTCCCTGGCAAAGCGAAGAAAGGCAAAATCCTCCTCATCGGCCACGGCCATGGGCAAATGACCGCCTTCGCTCGAAAGGATCCGCTGCTGCAACGGCTGCTCCCCTGGGGCAAGCAGGATCGCCTTTCCGAGGCCGGTCCCTGCGCCGACGACGGCAATCGGTCTGGTGGGGTCCGATACGCCCCGGTGGATGCAGTCGGCTGCCGGAGCGATATGGCTGCACCAGGCGGCGGCCTGGGCGGTAAAGTCGTTGATCGCGACACAGGGACAACCCAAGGCCTTCTCCGCCTCGGGCAGAACAAGGTCCCAGGGGATATTGGTCAACTGAATACGCTGTCCCAGAATCGGGCCGGCCACGGCCAGGACCGCCCTTTCAATAGGAATATTCTCACCGGGAAAGCCGGTTTGAATCGCCAGTTCAAGAAGATGGGTGAACGAGTCGGCAGAGGAGGTCGGGACACGGCAGGTTTTGATCTGTTCAATACCGGAGGTCGTCTGTTGGAACAGGCCGAACCGGCCGTTGGTGCCTCCCAAATCGCAGGTCAAAATGTGTCGATTCGATGACATTCCTGTGTCCTTGCTGCCACGTTTTCGCGTTTTTTAACGGATGCTGTCAACCTTTTCGGTGTCTTGCCAGTCAAAAGAGTAACGGATTCCAAGGGGTTTCGTAAGGAAAAAGATAGAAAGCCCGGGAAATGGCATAGTTATCGCATCATTGTGAATCTTGTTAAATGAAAAAAATCTTAACAAGATACCGGAATGTGTCGATAGATAGAGTAAAGAGATTTCAGTAGTGGGAGTGGATCATGGATGATCACAAAGACCATCACAAACATCGGATAGATCTGGAAACGGTGCATCGCCTCGGACACTGGGTGATTGTGGACCTGATACCGGTCCTGTTGCTGCTGGCCATTATGCTCTGGGGGATGAGCCTGATACCCAAGGCGGAAGCTCGGGTGACCCAGACGGAAATCAACGCTTCCCTGATTAACGGATAAAAGAAGGGACCCATCTCGGGTCCTTTTTTGATGGAAAAACCCTCGTCTCCACAGTATTGCGATTTTGTTTCACCGACTCAAAAAGAAGGGGCCCTGAAGCCCCTTCTTTTTACGTTGCCCATCCCTGGGCTCGACGATGTCTGAGTCGGCGTCACATCAATAGCGGATCTACTCGGCGAACAGGCTGATGACGGACAGGACCGCAATCACGATCAGCACAGGATCGCAGTTCCGAATCTTACCTGTCGCAATCTTCAACAACACATAGGCGATAAAACCGAAAGAGAGGCCCTGGGCGATGGAGAAGGTCAGGGGCATCATGACAAAGGTCAGGAACGCCGGCAGAGCCTCCTCGAAGTTGTAGAAATCGATATCCTTCATACCGCGCATCATAAAGATACCGACAGCAATCAGGGCCGGTGCCGTGGCATAGGAAGGGATGGCGCCGATCAGCGGGGTGAAAAAGGCGGCCAGGAAGAACAGCGCAGCTGTCATCACCGAGGCCAGACCGGTCCGCCCGCCATCCGCCACACCGGACGCCGATTCGATGTAGGAGGTGGTTGTACTGGTCCCCAGTACGGCACCCGCCACGGTAGCAACAGCGTCGGCCTTCAGCATGGTGGGAAGCTGCTCGATTTCGCCTTTGTCATCCGCCAGACCGGCCTCCCGACAGACGGCAAGCATGGTTCCAAGGGAGTCGAACAGGTCGACAAACATAAAAGCAAAGATATTGGCCCACAGCGAGATCTGCAGGGCCGCCATAATATCCATCTGGAAGGCGATCGGCGCGATGGACGGGGGCAGGGCGACAATCGCTTTTGGCACCGGGGACACCTGGCAGACCATCCCCAGGGCGGCGGTCACCAGAATCGCGATCAGAATGGAACCGCGGACTTTACGAATCTCAAGGATACTGATCAGCAGCAGACCAAACAGGCCGAGAACCACCGGGGAGGTGAATTCTCCCAGTTGCACCAGGGTCGGCTCGCTGGCGGTTATCAGGCCGAGATTTTTCATGCCGATGAAGGCGATAAAAAGGCCGATACCGACGGAGGCGGCCAATCGGAGACTGGGAGGAATAGCCCGGACGATCCGTTCCCGCAGGCCGAGCCAGGTCAGAATCAGGAAGAAGACACCGGAGAGAAAGACCACCCCGAGAGCGGTCTGCCACGGAACTCCCTGCCCGAGGACCAGAGTAAAGGCGAAGAAGGCATTCAACCCCATCCCGGGAGCCATCATCAGGGGGACGTTGGCCCAGAGTGCCAGCAGCAAAGTGGCCAGTCCGGCCACC
>JANQIN010000171.1 GCA_028282145.1 Thermodesulfobacteriota bacterium
TCAGCTGCCCACCCCCTCGGGAGCATTGCATTATGTTACCCATGGCCCCCCAAATCGATCGGTGCTACTTTTCATCCACGGCACCCCCGGAGACTGGAGGGTTTTCAGCCAGCAAATGTCCGATCCAAAGCTTCAACCGTTCTACAAGGTTGCCGTTGACCGGCCCGGGTGGGGAGGCTCCTCTTATCAGGGCATCGAATGGCCCCTGTCTCTGGCGCAACAGTCCCAGCAACTCCTGCCCCTTCTCCGCCACCTCAAAAAGAGGTCAAACAGTCGGTTGATGATCATTGGCCATTCTCTCGGTGGAAGTTTGGTGGCACAGATGGCACTGGACCATCCCGAATGGATCGACGGGGCTGTGGTCGTGGCCGGAGACCTTAGCGAAAAGTATCTACCCATCACCTGGTACAACGAGTTGGCCTCGTGGAAGATCATCCGTCCTTTGCTACCCGCCAATTTACGGCGTGCCAATGATGAGGTGTTAGCTCTTCAACACGACCTCGCCGCTCTCAAGCCGCGATGGGACAAATTACAAGTGCCGTTATTGGTTTTATTAGGAGCAGAAGACTCGCTGGTGGATCCGAAGAATGGTGATTTTTCCAAAAAGCTCTCGTCCGGCAGCCCCGTTCAGGTAACTATCTATGACCAGGAAGGGCATTTGTTTCTGATGGGGAACCCTGCGTTAGTCAACAACGCAATCTCATCCTTTTTCCAGGAACATTTCGGAGCTGCAACTCCTAGTCGTTCTCCCGTTTCACCATTACGGTGATCGTTTCGTTCCGGTCAATCGTCACGGAGATTACCATGGGACAGCAACAGACCGAACAGTCCTCGATATAGATTTGCCGGGACACGGACCCATCTACAACCAGAACGATCCATTCCCCGCAATACGGACAGCAAACCTCTTGCTCCATTGATTCGAGCATTGCGATGACTCCCCATAGTGTTGGCAGGGGTGTGAAAGGTATCACAAACTCTCGGGGTCAGGTTTGACTCATTGACAAAGGTGCAACCGTTTAGTGAATAGCTTCGCCATCGATCCTGTCTCAAGTCCTCTATTAACGGGCGAGAGAGCTATCCAGCCCTTGGCCCGCCAAACCATCGTCGGATCGCCTGTATCCACCGGCAGACCCATGTTTCTGCTGTGACCCCCATCCTGAAGCTCGGTTCAGGGGCCTCCATTTCCACCATCTGTTTTGTCCGCATATCGACACGATGCATCACATGAGGTCGTGAAATTTCCGGTACATGAAGGATGTCAACCTGTGCCAGATCGACGCCAAACGCTTCAGCCTGCTCACAAGCCTGCTGCTTCATCGTGTCGATGTTTACAGAACGTGCTCCCTCCAATGTGATGACGTGATGCATGTGGTGAATCCGCCCTTCACGATCATGGAACACGATTGCCTGACAGGCCTTTATATCCGGCACTTTGCCTACCGATGACACGGCACTTTCCATCGCGCCCTCCTATCCCCAAAAACCCAGATCGCAGAGTATCCGTCCCTGGCAATTATAGAGAGTCATGCCATAGGTAATGCTGGTCATCCGAGGCTCCCAAACAGCCGGAACCATTCCGGCATTGACGGTCTCGTCGGAATCGTCGGGTCGCCTCCGGCGAAAGGATGTAATCCTTACCCCCATCATTCCGATGTTTCCACTGTACTCCATATAGAATACGGGGCTGACCTTCGCAAAAACCGCTGTTGGAGGCATTTCGATCGTCCAACTGGCCGTGTAATTGTTATTCGCCCCGGTCCAGGCATCGGCCCACCAGGCCTGTTCTCCGATGAGTGGCATCCTTTACCTCCTTTTCGGCGACGGGATAAGCAAAAAAGCCGACAGCCTGCTCCACAGGCTTATCGGCTTTTTTATTTTCCCGATCGGCGAATCATAATCTTGTACCCCGCAAGATAATGACTCTCTTCTCAAATGCATTGCATATGTATTCCAATTACCGCTCTTTTGATGCGTTCGCAACAAACAAAAAAATTAAATTTTATTTGGTAAATATCCTCTTATCCATGACGTAGCGACCTTTCCATGGTTTAAACATCGACATCCAGGGTGGTGTTGGTAAAGAACCCGAGATCCCCCAGACTGTCCTCAAAGAGGATCGACCGGGCCCCTTTGTCGTTCTCTTCCAGCACCCCGACGGTAACCCCGTAATCCATCCGGATTTCCACAGGCCCTTTCTGACCCGACTTAATCCTCTCGAGATTTTCCACAACCAACGAAGGATTGGCCAATTGTTGCTCCTTCAGGGCTGAAACCACCGGATTGGGTTCCTCCGCCGGATCGGCAACAGGGATGGAGACGGGCGACACAAAGAGGTTCAATTTTTTCAATTGAAGCTTCTCCACTGAAACCTCATTGACACTAAACACTCCCTCCCCGGTAGACAAGCGCTGACCGACCTCACCCCTCTGGATCGCCTGGAGGACCGACGACATCAGATCATCCGACAACCCAAGCTTTCGAAACAGCGCCTCAAGGGACAGCTCGACTCTCTGCAACCCCTGGTTTTGGATCTCCTTCAATGCCCCCTTGTAGCAATACTCGGAAACCGGGTTGCATCTTTTCAGGACCTCCACCACGCGAACGAAAGCGCCATGGGGGAATACCGACATCGCCGAAACATCGTTTTTTAGCTGCTCACTGTCGATCGTCCGAGCAGCTTGCGAGAAAAGAGGTATGGCCTCTCCCATTGCCGCGCCAATTCCGTGAATCAAGTCACTGTTCATGAAGCTTCCCCTCTCTGTGGTGGGTTTACACCGGGCACAACTCAAAAAACATTTAAATTCAACAATATCCACACCAATGTCACTATCAGAATTATCACGGCAAAAGTAAAAAGCAACTTTCGGAGGGGTTTTGCCACGCCCCGAAGGGACTCAAAGACGAAAAAGGCCCCGAAAGTGTGCTTTCGAGGCCAGAAGTTTCGTTTGTGTGTGGGATTTTCTGTAAGCCTTACCCGGCCTCACAGAGGATTTTCAGTTTATCCAGTGCCTGAGGCCAGGCGACCTTGAGGCGGTCTTCAAAATCGGGTGGCAGGTCCACGGCCAGCTTCAGCTCGGTCTTGCCGTCCTGATTCTTTAGAGTAACGTTCTCGTAGGTGGGGGCCCAGGCTTTGACCTTGAGACTGTCAACATCTTCTTTGCCCTGATAGATCATTCCGCGATTCATCACAGAAAGGAACTCGTAGGGCCGGTTTTCGTTAATCTTGGCAACAAATCCGTTACCATTCGGCGTCATAAACCGAATTTCCTCCCCCTCCTCCCAGGACCCCTGGTAATAGGAACCGTCCCGGAATTCCGAAGCCCAAGATCGATAACCGTCTGCGTCCAACATCGTTTGCCAGACTTTTTCTTTCGGGGCGTCAATGACTACAGTGTAATGCATCGTGCACATACTTACCTCCTTGAAGAGCTGTTGTTGCTCACGATATGCACCCTTCTGTCCTCATCTCATGAAAATAATGTTTACCGTAGCAGTCATAATTTGCAAGCGATTAATTGAAACCATATATCTTTTTCATCATTGCCCGCTTTGCTATTCACCTTCTTCACAAAGGGTCTTTAATCGCTGCAGAGCCCGCGGCCAGGCATCCTTCATGCAATCCTCATAGCCCTCGGATACGTCCATGGCGATTTTCAATTCAGTGCCTTCACGATCAGGATGAAAGACCAGCTGGTAGTTCTCAAACGCCGGAGCCCAAGCTTTCACCTCGGAGCTGTCCGTATCTTCTTTACCTTCATGAATAATCCCTCGGTGCATGATTGAGAGGAACTCATAGGGACGGTTCTCGGCAATCCGGGAGATCATCCCGGAGCCATCGGGAGTAACAAAACGGATCGGCTCCCCCTCTTCCCAGGACCCTTCAAAGTAGGAGTCGGGGGCAAACTCGGAAGCCCAGATGCGAAATGTCTGAGGAGCCATAAGAGTCTCCCAGACCACTTTGGGTGGGACATTGATGTGGGTGGAGAAATGCAAGGTGATCATGGCAACTCTCCCGCAAACCTGTTGTTTTCCCTCCTGGCTTTGAGGTGAAACTCACCTCGATTGTCGTTTCCAAGTCTACCATCATGGACGATCAACAAAGGTGCGCACGGACTTCAGGTCGGAACTCATTTTAAAGATGGCTCTGTTCTTTTCGCCGCTTCTAACAAAAAACGCCAAAGAAACCGACGGTTTTTTGGCGTTTTACCCCAATCTACAAAATGTTTTTGGCGTGAAAAAGCGGCTACACCCCCTGAAGCGTTTTCATGATCTCCTGGGCAATCTTTCCGCTTTGCTGGATCTGCTCCCGGGACATTTCGGCCTGAGCAATATTGAGGAATTTGCCGGCACGCTCATTACCCCGGGCCGATGCAACAATCCACCATGCACAGGCTTGGCCCAGATCCTTTTTTACACCTCGGCCATGGTAATACATGGTTCCGAGATAAAGTTGGGAAGACGGATGGCCAAGGTGGGACGCTTTGGTAAACCAATGGGCGGCTACTTCCAGATTCTGGCTGTGCCCTTCCCCCTTACCGTACATAGTTCCCACATAGAATTGGGCCGTCGTATCGTTTTCCCGGGCCAATGGGATGAGAATCTCCATCGCCCTGGCGTACTCTTTGTCTTGGTACGCTTTCACTCCCTCCTCCAAAGGCCCTGCCAGGGCCAAACCGGCAAAAAACAGAACACAGAAGACCATTAAAAGACTTTGAATCGTTCGAAGCATGAGACACTCCCTTTAGAAAGACCTTCAAATATCCCCAAATTAAGCTTTGCTTTTCAAAGAAAGTCGAAGATTTGTTTGATTTTTTTGTTAGCTCAGACGAGACAAAGAAAATTTCGAAGTATCCGGACCAGGTTCCGTCCCTGGTCCCCGGTACGATAAAGTTCCTGATGGGTCTAAGCAGTTCTACAGATCTTTGCGTCTTTGAGATTGGGAACAGGTGAAACATTTTAGAGTTCACATTCTTTTCCCTTGAAGGCAGCCATTTGTTTGTCGCATGCTTAGAATGGAGTGATCGAAAAGGAGGGGAAGATCTGTCGCATTGCCGACGGCATGCCCCCAATATCCATTCTTATCACCTTCTCAATGTGTGTTTTGCCAAACATGCGTTTAACTATTGGACAAGGAAAACAACACCTAAAAAAGGGGGCGTGTTATGACGATCCACTCGCAGGACCTCTCATCACCTGGTTTTCTGATCTGCCGTCATCCGGGAAATGACGCGTATCAAATCTATCGGGTCGACCCCGATGCGGAACAGGTGTTTGAACCGATCGCCGTCAGTGCGGAAGCGACGTTGGACAGCTCGTTTCGCATTGCCCAGATCGGCGGTTATCTGTTGCAGTGGGGAGCGTTAAGCGAACAGAAGGGTAAGCCGGGATATCATTATGCCCTGACCGCATTTGGCCCCGAATCGCCCACCCCCCTGACAGGCAAGACGATTCAGAGCGGGTTCTGGGAAAAGAAAAAATTCTGGGGATATCGTCGCTACTACAGCTCGTGTCCGGACGAAGCGCAGCATCTGGATCTGATTCCGATGACCAGCTTCGTTCTGAGCATGATTCCCGCTAAGGGACGGGGGACCTACGAACTGTGGAATTTCGACCCCAAGCCAAAAGCACCAGGGACGGCCGACCCCATCCCCTACCCGTACAGTGGGCAGGGAGCCTTTCCGTTGATCAAGGAAGGACACAAACTGATTCCCATCGGCAATTACGTGCTGGATCGTTTACCCGACCGAAAGCACTTTCGTCTGTGGAGTTTTGACCCGCAACAACACCCCCCCCTGGCGTTGCCGGCCGTTCAGGAAGGCTGCTGGGAGCAGATTGGCGAACAGCATGAACTGACGGCAATCGGCAACCACCTGTTGGAATGGAGCCCGACAGCGGGCACCTATCGACTCTGGGCGTTTGATCCACAGGATGCCCATGTTCTGGTAGGGCCGGTGTGCGAGGGTGAGCTGCCCTCAGGCATCGGAACCGGTGCCGAACTTACCGCCTTTCAGCCACAGGTCCTCGTGCAACAACCGCGAGTCGAAATCCCGGGAACGATCGACTTCATGCGTTCCAAGATCAAACACGTGGTCTATTACATGCTGGAAAGCCGTTCCTTCGACAACGTCTGCGGCTGGCTGTATGAAAAGGGCGATCAAGACTGCCATTACATCGGTTCGCACGAGCCGTTTGATGGCGCCAGTACAGACAATTACAACCTGGATGGCGAGCGCAAGGTCCACGTCAGCAAGTTCAAAGACGGCGAACTCAGCGACCAGTGGAACCTGGCGGCCCTCGACCAGGACCCGTTTCACGATACCACCGACAACCTGCAGCAGATGTTTGCCGAAGAACCGGGGTACTGGGGGCACCGGAAGCCCGACATGGCCGGTTTTATCCTCAACAACGCCAACCCCCAGGTCATGGAAACCTTCAGCCCGCAACAACTGCCGGTCCTAAACGGCCTGGCGCGGGAGTTTGCAGTATCCGACCGCTGGTTCTGTTCCGTCCCCGGCGGCACCGATATGAACCGCGCCTTCTCTGTCACCGGCTCGGCTTTTAATCGACTGGGGACCTGGGAAGGCGGCAATGTGTATAAATACTGGCCCGATTTCCCCCATCGACAATCGCTGTGGAAGGTGTTGTGGAGCCACGGGATCACCGATTGGAAAATCTACAACGCGGTGCTTTGGGAAAAATGCATTTTCACCTACCAGCTTTATTTAAAAGGCCAGATCCCGACGGTCGATGCTAATCCGGAAGATTTCGTAGCGGGTCTGAGTCAGTTCCGCAAGGATGCGCGAAGCGGGGACCTGCCGGCATTCAGTTTCCTGGAACCGGTGTGGATTGCCCCTTCCGGCGCCACCTCCTACCACCCGGGAGCCGATCTGGTGCCGGGAGAGAGGGCTCTGAACGAGATTTACGAGGCGGTGAAAAACGGTCCCGGCTGGGACAGTACGTTACTGGTGATTACCTTCGATAAAAACAACGGCCTCTACGACCATGTTGCCCCACCCTATGCCAAGAAGCCCTGGCCAAACGACTTGAACAATGGCTTTGCCTATGACCTGATGGGGCCGAGGGTGCCGACGATCATGGTCTCTCCCTGGATCAAACAGCACACAGTGTTCCGAGCAGAAGGCGACACGCCCTTTGACGCCACCTCTTTTACCGCAACACTGCTGCACTGGTTCGGCATCCCCAAACCTTTATGGGGGCTCGGTGACCGGATGGAGGCGGCACCAACCTTTGAGTCGGTCTTTCAGGCGGTGGAACCCAGAACAGACACCCCTGCGTTTACACCACCTTACGACAAGTCGTTCCCCAAAGAGGAGGACGATTAATCCCCCACGCTTAAGTCAGACCCAAGGAGGCTGTGTTCTGCAGCCTCCTTCTCAGGATCAGTGGTACCGCTTAAGCGATGCAGCTTCTCCTCTGCACTCATTAACGCCTTCCACAGCCGTTCTTCTTGAAAGCAGAGGCTGCCACCACCGCGTTTTTCCTGCGAAACCATGCGGTTCATATCGGCGACACAGACCCAGGGGGCGGCGTTCAGGTCATTCTTCAACGCTACAGCCCACTTGGCGTGATCTTTCGTATAAGACCACTGATACCTTTCCGAGGCACCGAAAGCAAAGTCTAACTGGAGGATGTCCTCCTCGTAGGTCGTTGACCTTTTGTCTTCCAAGGGAGTGACCCGCCCACGCCGCCAGGTTTCCACAATCAGGTCGGATTGCAGCTCCGGCGAAACCAGGTCCAGCCAGAAATCCTGTCCCCATTTACGACTCTTGGCGATCAACCGAAAGTCCTTGCCACCCCGGGACTGAAAGTGCAGGGTGGACGGCGTGGTCGATTCATCCACTCCCGTACCGTTATACAAATGTGCCAAAGGTTCATCGGCAGCGATCGACGCCGGCATATAAGAGCTTTCGGTCATGACTTGCGGATTCTGCTGGCACAACATTTGAGCTGCAATTCGGTTGGCCGTCTCATAGTCGGGCAGCGAGATGCAGAGAAAGGTTTGGCCGTACAAAGCTTCATCCGCAGGCAAGGTTGGTTCGTTGTTGACCGGAAACCGCGGTGTCGAATGGAGTAGAAAGAGGCTGGAATCGGTGGTCTTGTCAAAGGCCAGCATCCCTTTGCAGTGGCCGTTTTCGTACCGGTTCGGCGTCTTATCCGCATGCTCGTCGTTGTAACAGAGGTAACCGGCTTGCCCCGTCGCGTTAAAGACATGCTCCAGGGTATAAGCCATGGCCTGCGGCTTCTGATCCAGTCCAACCGGTGATAACGCAAGGGAATCGGAAGCCGGATCGAAGTAGAAAAAATCAAACCC
>JANQIN010000068.1 GCA_028282145.1 Thermodesulfobacteriota bacterium
GGGGCGCGTGTCTTCGGCAACCTGTTGGACCCCAATTCGGAGATCCGTTTTGTGCTGGCCAACAAGAAGGTCTTCCGGCTGAAAGAGGAGCTCGATACCGAGCCCAAGTTCTGGTACTTCATGGATTAGGGGATCACTATGCCGAAACAAATGATGGGATTTGTCCGCGCCGGCATCGGCTCCGCAGTGACCGGCAGCTGGAAATACTACAGCTGGATGGGATTGCTGCTGATCCTGATCGCCTACGGGGCCTTTGCCTATATCACACAGCTCAAAGGGGGCCTGGCTGTCACCGGAATGAACGATGTGGTCAGCTGGGGGCTCTATATCTCCAACTTCACCTTCCTGGTCGGTATGGCCGCTGCGGCGGTGATGCTGGTGCTGCCGGCCTATATCTTCAAGGATGTGGACTTCCGCAAGGCGGTCCTTATCGGTGAAGGGGTCGCTGTCGGGGCACTGATCATGTGCATGTGCTTCGTCACCGTCGATCTGGGTGGACCGCAGAACCTGTGGCACCTGCTGCCGGGGATCGGCTATTTCAACTGGCCCGATTCGATGCTGACCTGGGATATCCTGGTGTTGAACGGCTATCTGGCGCTGAACCTGCTGGTGCCGGCCTATCTGCTGTTCTCCAAATACCGGGGAGAGGAACCGGACAAGCGGAAGTACGTTCCGTTTGTCATCCTGTCGGTCTTCTGGGCGGTCAGTATCCACCTGGTCACCGCCTTCCTTTACACGGCACTCCCGGCGCGGCCGCTGTGGAACAACGCCTTGCTGGGACCGCGTTTTCTCGCCTCCGCCTTCGCCGCCGGTCCGGCCTTTATCCTGCTGGTATTGGCGGTGGTCAACAAGATGACCGAATACAAGGTGGAGCAGGAGACGATCCGCAAGCTGGCGCTGGTGATTACCGTGGCGGCACAGATCAATATCATCATGCTCGGGTCGGAGCTGTTCAAGGAGTTCTACCATGTCACCGAACACTCGGCGAGTGCGGTCTATCTGTTCTTCGGTCTGGACGGGCACAATGAACTGGTTCCCTGGATCCGAACCGCCGTGGGCATGTCCCTGCTCGCCACGATCCTTCTTACCATCAATCCGATCCGTCGGAAGAAACGGTTCCTTTACCCCTCCTGTGTCCTGCTCTTTGTCGGGATCTGGATCGAAAAGGGGATGGGGTTGATCGTTCCCGGTTTTATCCCGTCTCCATTGGGTGAGATCGCAACCTACAGCCCCACCTGGGTAGAGATCGGTATCACCCTCGGAATCTGGGCGTTGGGCCTGGCCGTGCTCTCGGTATTGACCAAGGTAGCCGTCGATATCGAAACCGGCAAAGTCCGCGCCCATTAAACGCACCGCATCACTCCGTACCTTGTACATGGCTTCGTGCATCGGGGTGGGGTCCCATGGGGGGACTCCCACCCCATTTTTTTATCGAACAGGTTGGGCTTCGAATGGGAGATAGGGTAAGGTAGGGCCCCTGACTTCCAACCCAAGAGGCTGTTCCGATGGCATTATCGCCTTCCGATATCGTGGTGTTCGATTTTGAGACCAGTGGCATGTCGCCGGACTACGGCGATCGACCGATCGAGGTCGGGGCGGTGCGCCTCTGCCGGGGCGAAGTGGTCGATCAGTTCCAGAGCCTGATGAACCCCGGCTTTACCGTCTCGTCCTTTATCGAGTCCTTTACCGGGATCGGCAACGATGCGCTTGCGGAAGCCCCTGACTGCGAAACGGTGATGACCGAATTTGCCGACTATATCGGTCACAGCCCGCTGGTAGCCCATAACGCCAGTTTCGATACGCGTTTTTTGGATGCAGAATTTCGGACCCTTGGTTTCGATCGTCGCCAGCCCATCGGTTGCTCCCTGCTGGTCGCCCGCCGTCTTTTCCCCGATGCCCCCAACCACAAGCTGGAGACGCTGGTCCGCTATGTCGATCTGCCGATGGAAGGAACCTTTCACCGGGCCCTTGCCGACGCCAGTATGACCGCCCGGCTGTGGGCGGTGATGGAAGGAGAGGTTCGGTGGCGTCTCGACGGCAGGGAGGTTGATTTCGGGCTGATGCAGCGGCTGTCCAAGGTCCCCAAACGGAAGGTAGAGCGATTTTTCAACGAGGAGTCGCGTCAGGGCTGATCACGCTCTCTCCGGTTAACCGGGATATACCATTTCGGCTTGATCCGGCCGAAATCGGATCTGCGATGGGTTTTCAGGGCCTTCTTCGAATCCAGTACCCAACTCTTCTCTCCCTCTCGCACAAAGACGGTCCAGTGCCAGAACGGGACACCATCAACTTCCCGCCATTTGATCGCCAGTAATGCCAGATCGGGGAGGGCGTCCCATGTGGTAAAGGGCTCCTCTTCCGTGCCGGTTTCAATGTTCAGTTCCCCCAGGAGTTGCCTGATATACGCGGTGTCGGACCAGAGGGAGCTGTCCTCTGCAAAGATGCCGATCCGGTTGGCAATCGCTTTCGCAGCCGGGTAACTGAGACCGGTGATCGCGGCGCAGCTTGCGATTCCGCAACCTGTTTTTTCTTCCTGAATAACAGGGTCCATTCTTCCCCCTTAGAGAAACACCTGTACCACCAGAGTGATAGCAATCAGCCCAAGTAGGCCAAGTAGCAGCTTGCGGTAAAGTGCCGGGTCGATACGGGTCTTGAGGCGAATCCCCAGCCCGGCTGCCAGCAGGGAGAGGACGAGAATCCACGAGATATCCAGCAGAACTCCGGCGGTAAACCGACCATCGACCATAAAGAGTGCGATCTGGATCACCTTGCCCCAGAAGAAACAGACGTTGGAAGCCTGAATGATTGCACGTTTATTGGAGGAGTACGCTTCCAGGGTGTAAACGATCATGACGGGCAACATGGTGTTGGTCAGGCCGCCCAGCAGTCCGGCACTGAGTCCGAAAAGAACTCTCGATTGTGTCGGATGGTCCCGGATCCAGGAGAGTTGGAAACGAACCCGTTGCAGAAGCAAATAGAGGAAGATCGCCGCAGCCAGTACCAGTTTGAACAGCTCAGAGTCGATCTGGAGCAAAAGAACGGTCCCGAGACCGCTCCCTAGGGTCGTCAGTACCGCCAGGGGCAGGTATTGGCGGAAAGCCCTGAGGAACTCCCCTTCGGAAACGATGCTTGTCAGATTGAGCGCAAGAGTCGGGATCAGGGTCAGCAGGATGGCCGATGGGAGGTCCATGAACAGCGCCAGCAGAGGGGTCGCCACCATGGGGAATCCGAAGCCGATGCTGCCATGGGTCAGTGCGGCAAAAAAGAGAATCAGGGTGATCGCAACCCATTCCACGATAGCGCCCTCAGCCAGTAAAAAGTGTCTGACAACATCAGGTCAAAATTTCTTCGGACCCTGTGAAAAGAGCCCTTTAGAAAAGGATGTTCAAGGTTTTCCAGAACCGTCGATGGACTTGGCTGTCTTTGTCCTTATATTCTTTGTCGATGGAGGTGATGACCACCACACCGGTATTATTTCGACCGTAGGAGACGACCTCCCAGTAGGTTTCCTCGTTCCCGTATGTCAGAGTTGCTTTGAGACCGGCGAGTGTTTCGCCCGAGGCGGCCTTCCTCAGGATCTTTTCTTGTTTCATTTTGTAGCCGAAGGCGACAGACTCCTTGGTCAGTTCGTTCAACAGGAGGGGAACAAGGAACTCGGGAGCCACCCCTGAAATCTCCTGCACCATCACCAACGTTCCCGTCGCAGTTGCCGCAACCAGCTGCTGAACGCCGTTGCCCTGGTCGGAGAACGAAACGCTCATGTCATTCCGGTGCTGGAACCGGATGTATGGATCGACGTACTCTTTGTACTTTTTCTGTTTCAACAGGACCTTATGAAATCTGCCACTGGCGTCCTTCAGTTCAATCTCTTCGTTCAGGTTGACGTCGTAGGTCTTGCCATCAATGATCAATTGATAGTTTTTGTAGGCGGTATCCGCAGAAGCGGGGACAGCCAGCGCGAGGCAGAGGGTCAGCGTGAAGAACAGCCTTTTCATAGGGGGCTCCTTGGAATGTCGTGCCACTTCAAGAAATGCAGAATTTTATCATACCATTCATAATCAACGGACAGGTGTTTCACTATTGCGTCTCAGAACGATCAGGGCGGTGGGCGGCAAACTGCTCCCGCGTCAGCACATACGTACGTAGCCTGTACTTTGGGCCGGCACTTTCCCCTGTCACCTCGAATTTCAGTCGTTTCACAAGCCGATCCGACGCTTCGTTCGGAACATCGTTGACGGCGGCCAACTGCGACAGGCCGAGTTGTTCAAACGCATAACGAATCACAACCGCCAACGACTCGGTAGCATAGCCGTGTCCCCATACAGAAGGCGAGAACGCGACGAGCGGTTCGATCGCTCCGGCGAGACGCGGATCGTACTGAGCGGCGGTGGCTGCGGCCATGAGGCCGGCGCAGCCGATCACCTTTTCGGTGTCATGACATCTGGCGACCCAGAGGCCAAGGCCTTCCTCGACCGCCTGAAGGTGATGCTCAAGAACCTCGGTGGCTTGTTGGCGGGTCACAGCGACGTCATCAAACAGAAAACGACGAACATCGGGGTCGGCCCAGAGTGCCCACAACGGGTCAAGATCGTCGAGAGTGGCCGGCTGCAGATCCAGGCGTGCGGTGATGAGGTGAGGGAGCATTGAAAACCTTTCAGATCAACGCAGCGAATCTACTGCGTGCGCCTTTGGCGCTTGGGTTAAACCATTCCTTGTTCACTCTGTTGCAACATCGCCCAAGGGGAGCCGCAGACGGTCCAGCATCGTCCGAACCAGTACCGGCGGTGAGGCCGAGACATCAAAAGGTTCACCTAAAGCCTCTCCGGGACGTTTTTTCAACATCTCACGCTCTTCAATAACTGTACGCAATTCGAATTCTTGCTCATTCAGAGCACGAACACTCGCCCGACGATGAATCCGTTCAAGGTTCTCTTCGGTCGGTAGTGTCAGGAGAAAGCAACGGAAATCGTTATCATGATCGGCCAATCGGTGACGTAGGTCATCCATCTCTTCCGGCGTAGTCCAGATATGGTTAATGACGAAGTGCTTGTAACCGAAGCTCCGATAATGGGCTACCAGAAGAGCAATGGCGGAATGCAAATAATTAAGCCTGTCGGATGGCTCGGGATTGGCGGCGACCAAGCCGTCGCCGTCGAGCATGACACACTGATCAATGCTCTCCACGAGCGCATCGGCAAGTGTTGTCTTTCCGATACCCAGCGGCCCATTTAGAAGGATGATCATGCGCTATCCACCATTATCAAAGTTAACGCCTCGCATCAGCGGCAGGTATGCGCGCGTAGCGGGCATGCTTGTCCGTCTGCATGCGCTTGTTAGCAGCATTCATAAAACCGCCCGGTTTTCCTTCCTTGATCATGCGATGTGTGCCATCAGTACCTAGTCGCCATAAAGTGTCTTCGGAAAATATCCCGACCTCATTCAAACGACCGGCAATTTCTTGCAGATACTATTGAGGTCTGTGAGGCTCTTATTCAGAGACAAAATCACTCTGATATTCTTCGGTCGGTTCAAAAGACTGAACAATGTCCAAATAAACCCCGTTCGGATCCTGGATACAGAAGTGACGCTGCCCCCAATCCTCGGACCGCAACTCAAGCACGATGTCGAGTGATTTAGATTTTGCTGCTGCGAAAGTGGCATCTGCGTCTTCCACTTCCAAGCTGAAAATAACGCCTTCACCAATGTATGGCTTTTGAAATATTGAAGGTTGGGTAGGTTGATCCGGCAACAGAAATCCCACCTGAACACCCGACTTCGAAACCAAGTGAATGTACCAATCACCCGAAAAGACAACATCAAAGCCGAGATTCTCTGTATAGAAAGATTTCGCTGCATCGAGGTTCTCAACCGTAAATACAGGAAATGAGCTTTTTGGTTCGATCATGTGTGACTCCTATTTGTCGGCTAACGGTTGTGATAACCGGGGGAAGATCCCGCTCCGCTTGATTGTCTTGTTGTGTGATTGTGCCCCGCATTTTATTCGTCTGCGTTCCCGAATGTGCCCCATCCGTCTGGGTAGCCCCCATGCGGACTTGCTACTTTTTCAAGTTCACTCTGACAGGAAATGACTCCATCGTAAGTCACAAGCATTTTCTTTGAACAGGCGCAGGTCCAGTCTTTTGATTCCTCGTCACACCATACAGATGTTGAGTAGCCCAAAGCTTCTGCTTCTGCTGCAACCTGATTCCCTGCCTCTTTGCTAGGAACGGCAATGTGGAAATCAATTTCCATAGGTTGGGTCATGTCAGACCCGTGCTCCTCTACTCGGGCTAAAGCATCGCCATCGGCATCGTTTGGATATTTATTCATGTCACACAACGGTTGGTTATAAGCGGACGCGCGTGTCGCGCGATCCGCTTGATTGTCTGGTTGGCTTTTTCCCCACTACTTGGAATATTGAACCAACTCGATGGGTTACTGTTGGCCCTCATGCAAACTGAGGTTCTTATAATCATCTATCCACATAACTTTGAGGTCTCCTGAGGACCCAAAAGCAGTGAGAATTTTGTGTTCTTTGGACTCCAGGATGAAAATTGGTTCAGTGATGTCAAATGGGATCATGGCCCAGTAAATCTGGAGTTCTTCGGTGTTTAGTTTCCTGATTTTGAATTCGGAGACGCGGGTACCGTGTGAAAAAGCCTTCCAAAACAGGAGCACTTCATCCGGCGACTGGAACACTTTCCCCTGAAGTTTGTCGACACGTGTGACTTGCCCATCACTGTTCAACACTGGGATCTCGAAATTCACATTGCCCGTATCTACTTGAGATAGGTTCTTGTCGTTTTCAATATTGACCCAGAGGCCAGGGCCGCAAATAAGAAATTTGCTATGTAGAGATGAAAGAACGACCTGATCCGTCGCCTTAGCGGAAAACAGTTTATAAATAACCTGTTTCGCTTTCTCGTTTACCCCATCGGACGCGGTTTTATAGCGGATTCCCTCAGGAATGACGACTGGTTCTTCTGCTTGAGCGACAACCACTATCATTAATAGAAAAAGAAATAGTAGATTGCGTATCAATACAGTCTCCAAAGTGAGGCCAACGGTTGTGATAAGCGGGAGCGTCTACGCGCTCCGCTTGATTTAATGGTTAGGTATTTATTTGAATATGAATTTTTCTAGTAAACATGCTTTTAAGGTGAAATCTAATGCTCTGAGTCGTAAAAGCTACATTGTCGGATAAGAAGTTTTGTAGCGCACGAATTTCTAAACTCATTTTCTGTATTGCTTTATAAGCAAGGTCCGAATCGAACTTTTCGCTTCCACTAATAACCTCATTGAAATACTTGATATGGCCTCTTGTGGAGGTAACAACCAAATCTTCCCAGGGTTTTTTCATATATGGAAAATACAGCAACACAAGTGTTCTAGGTCGATAGAGGGCCTTGTTGATATCCCGGAGCTTTCCAGCTAAAGCGGTGCTGTCACCATCGCTTTCGAAGACCTGCCCGTGGTGGTAACTATCCACAATTGCTTCAGACAAGGCATTCATCGCGTCAAATAGTTCCTCAAGTTTTGTGCGTAGGAACGTTTGACGGTCTCTCAAGTGAATAAACACTTGAGTAAGTGCGAAAAGCAAAAGAGCTACTACAGCGCTGAATATTGCTTTTTCCATGTTTTTACCTAACGGTTGTGATAAGCGGGCGGCGCAGCAGTTTGCGGCGCTCCGCTTGATTTAATGGTTATGTTGCGTTTTGGATTTATTCCCAAGCAGGCTCTGGTTCACCAAACTCCCAAGTTTCGAGTAAGACCCGTTTTTTTTCTTGTTCGACTTTGAAATCAACGTAAAAACCTTCCCATATTTGGGACTTAACCCACTGAAGGCCCACTTCTTTATCCTCAGGTTCCCAACCTGGGATGTGAAACGTAAAACTATCTTGGTTGCCGATGGCTTGAAGAATTTCTCCAACCAAATTCTCTGCTTTCTCTTTAGGATCCATTAGCCCTCTCAGCAACATAACGGCGAAGATAACGGGTGCGCGAAGCGCATCCGGT
>JANQIN010000099.1 GCA_028282145.1 Thermodesulfobacteriota bacterium
CGACAGCCACGGGATGGTGGCCGAGGCCGCACCGTCTCTTCTGACGTTGGCCGAGGACAAGACTGCGATGGTGCTCGGCCCCGGCCTGGGACAGGGAGAGGATATTCCTCAACTCCTCAAAGGGCTGATCCCGCGGACGGAGACGCCACTGGTCATTGACGCCGATGGTCTGAACGCGCTGGTGGGGAATCTGGACCTGCTTGCACAACGTCGGTCGCACGATACCATCCTGACCCCCCATCCTGGGGAGATGGCCCGCCTGACAGGGCTCTCCGTGGAAGAGGTTCAGGCCGGTCGGTTGGAGGTGGCACAGGATCTGGCACGCCAGTCGGAAGCCGTCGTGGTTCTGAAAGGCGCCCGGACAGTTATCGCTGCCCCCGATGGGCGTTGCTGGATCAACGGCAGTGGCAATCCTGCTCTGGCCACCGCAGGGACCGGAGATGTTCTGGCCGGAGCTATCGGTTCTCTGCTGGCACAGGGGATCAGGGCGGTCGATGCGGCAGTGGCAGGTGTTTTCCTGCACGGCGCAGCCGCGGATAGTCTGGCCGTCGATGTGGGGGAGCGCGGCCTGGTCGCCTCCGACCTGTTGAACGAATTGCCCCGGGTACGTGCCCGGTTGATGCAAGGAGATGACGATGCAAAAAACGGCAGCTGAGGTTATGAGTACGGATGTTGTCACCGTGAAGCCCGAGACCAGTATTGCCGACCTGGCCCGACTATTCGTGGAGACCGGTTACGGCACCTTTCCGGTAGTGGATGAGGCCGGAGCCGTCTATGGTGTGGTCAGTGAATCCGATCTGCTGCGGCAGAAGCAGCCTGTCAAAATCCCCCGGGTTACCGCTCTGTTCGATTGGGTCTTCTACCTGGAAAGCGAAACCAAATTCCAGGAAGAGGTTCAGCGGATTACCGCGGATACCGTCGGCGATATCTGTACCAAAGAGGTGATTTCCTGTGGTCCGGAGACGCCGGTGAGCGAGATCGCCACCCTGATGACCAGGGACCGCATCCATCTGGTGCCCGTTATTGAAGGCGGAAAACTGGCCGGTGTCGTGGCCCGGGTTGATCTCCTGCGGGGGATGGTGAACTGATCTTCGGGAACGGATGGCGGCAGAAACAATGAGCACGATCGAAAAAAAACCGGTCCCGGCTGAGGGGTCCTGGTCGATTGAAACCCGTGGTGAAGAGCAAACCCGGCGTCTGGGGCGACTTTTGGGGGCGATTTTGCCCGAAAAAGCGCTGATCCTGTTGACCGGTACTCTGGGGGCTGGTAAAACCGTCTTCTCTCAGGGGGTTGCACGAGGAATGGGGTTTTCCGAATCGACGGCGATCGCCAGCCCGACCTACACCCTGTTGAACCACTACCGGGGAGAGGTCGATCTCTACCATTTCGATCTCTATCGACTCGGAGATCCCGATGAGCTTTTTGAACTCGGTTTTGACGAGTTCGCTCACGGTGAAGGAATCTGTCTGGTGGAGTGGTCCGAACGGCTGGATGACCGGACCTTCTCCCATCTCGCGGTGGCCATTGAGCGCCTCTCGGCAGAGGATCGACGCATCGAATTTTCGGCACAGGGTTCCGAGTATGTGCCGGTATTGCAGCAGCTGAACAAAGACTGGACAGCTTCCTGCCGCTAGGCGGCAAACAGATGAGCATAAGGAGTAGCAGTTTATGGCCCTGGTGGTACAGAAGTATGGAGGGACTTCGGTCGGCAGCATCGAGCGGATTCGCAATGTGGCCCGCCGTGTTGCCAAGACCTATGACGAAGGCAATCAGGTTGTTGTCGTGTTGTCGGCCATGTCGGGTGAGACCAACCGTCTGGTAGGCCTGGCTCACGAGATCAGCGAGTTTCCCGCCGAGAGGGAGTATGATGTTCTGGTCTCCTCCGGAGAGCAGGTCAGCATCGCCCTTCTGGCCATGTGTCTCAGCGATATGGGGTATAGAGCCAAAAGTTTCCTCGGCTGGCAGTTTCCCATCCGTACCGACAACAGTCATGCCAGGGCCCGTATTGCGGAGATTCCCGATGCGAAAATTCGGGAAGAACTCCAGGAGGGCGGTATCGTGGTGGTTGCCGGGTTCCAGGGTGTGGACACCAACGACAATGTCACGACGCTGGGCCGAGGTGGCTCCGATACCTCGGCCGTTGCTGTCGCCGCCGCCCTGAAGGCCGATGTCTGTGAAATCTACACCGACGTTGACGGGGTCTACACCACCGATCCCCGGATCGTGCCGGAGGCTTCCAAGATCGAGCGGATCTCTTACGAGGAGATGCTGGAGATGGCCTCTCTGGGAGCCAAGGTTCTGCAGATCCGTTCGGTGGAATTTGCCAAAAAATTCGGCGTGGTGATCCACGTGCGATCCAGTTTTGACGACCAGACGGGAACGCTGGTGATGAAGGAGGATGATGAGATGGAAACCGTAATGGTCTCGGGTGTGACCTACAACAAGGATGAAGCCAAAGTGAACGTCAAAGGGGTGCCCGACCAGCCCGGCATCGCTGCCAAGCTGTTCACCCCGCTGTCCGAAGCCAATATTACGGTCGATATGATTATCCAGAATCCTTCCAAGGACGGGATTACTGATATGACCTTCACCGTGCCCCATACCGATTACAAAAAGGCGATGGGGATTATTGAGGAAGCGGCAAAGACGATCAACGCCGAGGAAATCGTCGGTGATGAGAATATTGCCAAGGTCTCCATTGTCGGTGTCGGTATGCGATCCCATTCCGGGGTAGCGGCCCAGATGTTCCAGGCTCTGTCGGCCGAGGGGATTAACATCCAGATGATCTCCACCTCCGAAATCAAGGTCTCCTGTGTCATCGATGTGAAGTACACCGAGCTGGCGGTACGCGTGCTGCATGACGCCTTTGGTTTGGCCAAGTCCGACGTCGTCCAGGAAGGCTGAGAATGGCACAGGTCAAACTGTACGATACAACTCTGAGGGACGGATCGCAGGCGGAGGGGATCTCCTTTCAGCTGGAAGACAAGGTCCGGATCGCTCAACGTCTTGACGATCTGGGGGTGCATTATATTGAGGGGGGCTGGCCCGGCTCCAACCCCAAAGACATCGCCTTCTTCGACCAGGTGCGTGATGTCGGTCTCAGACAGATCAAAGTGGCGGCCTTTGGTTCCACCCGTCGGGCAAAAACCACTGCCGAACACGATGCCAACCTGCAGACTCTGGTCAAAGCCGCGCCCGATGTGGCGACCATCTTCGGCAAGACCTGGGATTTTCATGTCAAAGAGGCTCTTCGTATCTCTCTGGACGAGAACCTGGAGTTGATCTACGATTCGATCCGCTACCTGAAGGAGCATCTGCCCGAGGTGGTGTACGATGCCGAGCATTTCTTCGACGGCTACAATGCCAACCCCGAATACGCCCTCAAGACCATTCAGGCGGCGCAGGAGGCCGGTGCCGACTGTATCGTCCTCTGCGACACCAACGGGGGCACTCTTCCGCACCAGATCCCCGACATCATGTCCGCCGTGACCGGTAAGGTCGATACCGCTATCGGGATTCATGCCCATAACGACAGCGAATGTGCCGTGGCCAACAGCCTGATGTGTGTCGAGCACGGAGCGACCCATATCCAGGGCACTATCAACGGTTTCGGCGAACGCTGCGGCAACGCCAACCTCTGCTCCATCCTGCCGGCCCTGCAACTGAAGATGGGGCACGAGGTCGTCCCCGAGAAACAGATCGAAGGGTTGCGGGTCACCTCCCGTTACGTCTACGAACTGGCCAATATGGTACCGCAAAAGCATCAGCCCTATGTCGGGAACTCGGCTTTTGCCCACAAGGGCGGGGTTCACGTGTCCGCCATCGCCCGTCATCCTGAGACCTATGAGCACATCCGGCCTGAACAGGTCGGGAACGTCACCCGGGTTCTGGTGTCCGATCTTTCCGGTCGTTCCAACATTCTGGCCAAGGCCGAGGAGTGGAATATCGATCTCGACAGCAAAGATCCGATCGTGATGGATATTCTGGAACAGATCAAAGACCTGGAGAACAAAGGGTTTCAGTTCGAAGGGGCCGAGGCCAGTTTCGAGCTGATGATGCGCCGTGCCCTGGGGACGGCCCGCCAGTACTTCTCCATCGAAGGGTTCCGGGTCATCGACTATAAGGACCGTGATGGGGATATGCCTATGTCCGAAGCCACGGTTCAGGTCAAGGTGGGGGGGCAGATCGAGCATACCGCTGCCGAAGGGAACGGCCCGGTCAATGCACTCGATCAGGCACTTCGAAAGGCCCTGGAAAAGTTCTACCCCCAGTTGGGCGATATGAAGTTATACGACTATAAGGTCCGTGTCCTGCCGGCAGGTGAAGGGACGGGTTCGCTGATCCGGGTGCTGATTGAATCCGGCGACCATGAAGGTCGTTGGGGAACTGTCGGCGTCAGCTCCAATATCATTGAAGCCTCTTACCACGCCCTGGTCGATGCCCTGCAGTACAAGCTGCAGCGAGGTGCGGGAGGGCAAGTCGCCTGAGGTGAAGAAGGCGAAGCCGCGACATGTGGGGATCGGTCCTCTGGTTGCCTGCGGACTTCTTATTCTTGGATGCGCAACGGTCCGCCACTTCGGAGCTTATCCTTCGGCACCTTTCCTTGCGACGGAAAAAAGTTCCGAGGAGCCGTGCTGGATCGCGGTACGCATCAATCAAGAACCGTCAAAATTTTACCGCATAAGCCCCTCCCAAACGCCTCAGTTCGTCACAAAAATGACGGATTGGGGCGTTCCTTTTAATTCCACAAAGTTCGCTGAAATCTCCTGTAATTCGACCTTTATAATTTCCAAAGTCGATGGAAAAACACTGGAAATACAACAGGAAAATCTGTCTGCAACTCATCGATTGGCCTTAGGTGTCCCATTAGAGATTTCTAGGATGACGAGAGCGGATTGGGAGATCCTTCCGGGAGTGGGTCACCGGCTGGCGGCCCGGATCGATCTATATCGTCAAAAAAATGGCGACTTTAGTCGATTGGACGAGCTTTTGAGGGTCCGGGGTGTGGGAAAAAAACGGATCGCTTCCTGGAGAAAATTTTTTACAACTCCGAAAGGTATTGAAAAGTAAAGACTTTTATGGGGAGGAAGACCATCGATAGATATTATTTTTACGATGGACAAAAGTTGGCCCGGATCATGAAATATCTAGTCTCCGCCTGCGTTAACTTACAGACCATTCGGTCCACCAATTTGACAGACCGATTTCACAGGGGAGGCTGACCATGAAATGCCCGAAATGCAAAGGAAGAATGTACAGCGAAAAATATTACGACTTCGTTCGCTCCTTCGATGCTTGGAAATGCCCGGCATGCGGTGAAGTTGTTGACGCGACCATTCTTGCCAACCGTGCACGGAATAACAACCTCTTCGTAGGTTGATTATAAAAGCAAGACGTTACTAGGGTGGGAAAAGGCCTGGCAGAAATGCCAGGCCTTTTCTGCATTCTCTGATGAAAAAGTCCTTCCCTGGACTTTTTCATGCCCGTTCCGCAAAAGCGCGGTTTTGCTTCACTGACAAACTCTTCGGTGAATCTTTCTCAGAGTTTGGCTCGCCCATCCCTGGGCTCGTTCGGTCAAATGGAGAGTCTGTTCTTCCTTTAAGACGCTTCCCATTTCGCAAAATGCGATTTTGCATCAATTACAAAGCCAGAGGAGATCTCCTCTGGCTTTGCTCGGATCATGAGTTCAGAACCTTGGCCCTGGACTCGGTTGCTTGACTCGCGACTTTACTATTCGTCCTTGTAGAACCCGCCATTCTCACGAATGGACTGAGCCGGGTGGAACCGGTCGCCGATCGATTCGATCTCGAGCAGTCGGTCCCGAATCCCCACCATCCCTTCCGTATCGGCCCACCGGGCCAGTCCACCGCGGAAGGGGGGAAATCCCAGCCCGAAGATGGTGCCGGTATCGATATCCTCCGGAGTTGTTACCACGCCTTCATCCAGACAACGACCGGCTTCATTGACCATCAGGTACATCATCCGGTGGAAATCTTCTTCCGTGGCGGCTCGCTCTTCCGGCAGATCCAGGATCTCTTCCAGCTCCTCGTTGGGCAGCGGTTCCTTGTCGCCGTAAAGGTAGAACCCGCTTCCGCCCTTTTTGCCGTTGAGTCCAACCCGGTTGGCTTCGTCCAGCAGATCGGTCGACTTCAGGTAAGGGAGCTGGTCGCTGAGGGTGTTGCCGACCTCGGCGATGATGTCGAGACCGATCTCGTCGATCAGACGGAACGGCCCCATCGGCCAGCCGAACTCAAGCGCCAGTTCATCGAGGCTGTGCCATTTGACCCCTTCACGTACCAGGTGGCTGGCTTCGAGCAGGTAAGTCCCGAGGAGGCGATTGACAAGAAAGCCCGGCCGATCTTTGACCTCGATGGGGATCTTTCCCATCTGACGGGACGCCTGGAAGATCGAAGCGACGGTGGTGTCGGAAGTCTGCTCACCGCGAATCACCTCGACCAACGGCATCCGATGTACCGGATTGAAGAAGTGCAGCCCACCCACCTGCCCGGGCCGATCAGCAACCGACTGGAGCTCCGTGACCGACAGGGCACTGGTGTTGGTGGCGAAGATCGCTGTGTCGGAGAGTTTCGGTTCCAGCTCCTTCAATACCGCCTGTTTGATCGCCATCTTTTCCGCCACCGCTTCGATCACGATCTCCACCGATCCAAAGGCTTCGTAGTCCACCGCTCCCTGAACCTTCTCCATATACCCGTCGAGTTGGTGGAGTTGATGACGACGCTTCAGACGGCTGTTGAAAATATCCCTCACCTTCTGCAGCCCCTGGTCCACCGCTGACTGCTGAATGTCCTTCAGGACCACCTGAAACCCTTTTTCCGCCATCCACTGGGCGATGCCGGAGCCCATAACGCCCGCTCCAAGTACGGCCCCGGTGGACAATCCGGGAACCTCGGGATGCTCTTTGGGCGGTTTCTTGCCCCGTTCAGACAGGAAGAAGGTGTGGATCAGGTTTTTGCAGACGCTGGTGGTGATCAGGTGACCGAGCTTCTGGGCTTCCAGGTCCAGTCCCTGATCAAAGGTGCGCCCATGACTGCGCTGCAGCACATCCAGGATATGAAGTGGGGCCGGATAGTGTCCCCGGGTCTGACCCATGACCTTTCTCTGGGCCATGCGCAGGATCAGGCTTCGTACCGGGCCCAGGGTTTCCAGCCAGCGAAGGATCTTATTGCCCTGATGGCGTTGCCGCCGTTTGTGCACCCGGGTCGGTTGATTCCGCAGCTCTTCCAGCAAAGTCAGGGCAGCCGGCTCCAGCCCCTCCAGAGAGACGGTGCGATCGGCCAGGCCGATCTTGCTGGCTTTCTTGCCTCGGATCGTCTTCCCGGTGAGGATCATGTCCAGCGCGGACTGTAGTGGCAGTAGCCGGGGAAGCCGCTGGGTGCCGCCCCAGCCCGGCAGGATGCCGAGCTTGACCTCCGGCAGAGCGATGGCGGCATCTTCCGAAACCACCCGCCCATGGCAGGCGAGGATGAATTCGGTTCCACCCCCCATGCAGTGGCCGTGAACGGCAGCGACCACCGGGACGTTCAGCCGGGCCCAGAGGTCAAAGCAGTGCTGTCCCTGCTTGGCCAGGTTGTAACCGACGGCCGGGTCGGTGAGATGCTGAATCTCATGGATATCCGCTCCGGCAATAAATCCGCTCTTTTTACCACTGGAAACAACAACGCCCTTCAGTCCGTCGGTCTTGTCGAGGGTCAGGGCGGTCTCTTCCAACTCTTTCATAAAATCGCGGTTCAGCACATTGACCTTGCCGTCCGGACTGTCCAGGACGACCCGCGCGATCCCGTCTTCGATGGTAAAGGAAAGGTGCTCCATAGATCCCTCCAAGGGGTAGGCTGGCCTTTTTCTTTAATCATATCGACTAGGTGCGCGCTAGCAACCCTCCTGAGAGTAAAAGAGCCGTTCTCCGGGGCGGCATCGAAAAATTGTTTGCCGAAGGGGATGAATTCACGTAAGCGGACTGGAAAAAACGGAATTTTAAGCTACTCTTTTGGTCATGTTTTTCCCCGTTCCGGGGAGTCCGTCCTTTGAGGAGCCAATCCCATGTCCGATAGAAACAACGACAATGCCAGGGCGCTGGAGACGCTGGAAAACGCCGAATGGAACGAATCGCTCGATTATGTATTGCGGGAACAGGGGCCGGACCGTGTCCGGCGGCTGTTGCGGCTGCTGCAGGTTCGGGCTCAGGAGAACGGCGTCAGCATCCCCTTCACCGCCAATACCCCCTATATCAACACCATCCCCCATTGCGCCCAGCCGGTCTTCCCCGGCAATCGGGAGATCGAACGGCGGATCAAGTCGATCATCCGCTGGAACGCCATGGCGATGGTGGTACGGGCCAACCGGGAAGTTGAAGGAGTCGGTGGCCATATCTCGACCTTTGCGTCGGCAGCCACCCTGTGGGAGGTCGGTTTCAACCATTTCTGGCGCGGCCGAACCGACGACTTCCTGGGCGATCAGGTCTATTTCCAGGGACATGCGGCCCCCGGTGCCTATTCCCGGGCCTACCTCGAAGGGCGATTGGATGAGGAGGATCTGTCCGGTTTTCGGCAGGAACTGCGTCCGCAAGGAGGGCTCTCCTCCTATCCGCACCCATTCCTGCAGCCGGACTTCTGGGAGTTCCCGACGGTGTCTATGGGGCTGACCGCCCTGAGTGCCATCTATCAGGCCCGGTTTAACCATTACCTGGCCGATCGTGAGCTGCGGGAAACCACCGACCGCAAGGTCTGGGCCCTCCTGGGCGACGGAGAGATGGACGAGCCCGAATCCCTCGGTGCCATCACCCTGGCGGCCCGGGAAGAGCTGGACAACCTGATCTTTGTCGTCAACTGCAACCTGCAGCGGCTCGACGGCCCGGTGCGCGGCAACGGCAAGATCATCCAGGAGCTGGAGGCCGCTTTCCGCGGCGCCGGCTGGAACGTGATCAAGGTGATCTGGGGCGGCGAATGGGATCGCCTGCTGCTGGACGACACCTCCGGCAAGCTGGTCCAACGGATGGAAGAGATCCTGGACGGAGAAATGCAGCGTCTGGCCACCGCACCGGGCAGCCAGATTCGCAAAGAGTTCTTCGGCACCGATCCCGAGCTGCTGAAGCTGGTGGAAAACTACAGCGACGACCAACTGGAACGGCTGACCCGCGGCGGTCACGATCCGGACAAGGTCTATGCCGCCTACCAGGCGGCGGTGGCGCACAAAGGTTCACCGACGGTCATCCTGGCCCAGACCATTAAAGGGTACGGGCTGGGGGAGGCGGGTGAAGGGAAAAATATCACCCATTCCCAGAAGAAGCTCAACGAAGACGAGCTGAAGGAGTTCCGTACCCGGTTCAACATCCCGGTCAGCGACGAGCAGATCGCCGAGACCCCTTTCTACCGCCCCGACGACGACAGCCCGGAGATGACCTATATGAAAGAGCGCCGGGCGGCTTTGGGGGGTGCTCTCCCCTACAGGTACAACAAGAGCGAACCTCAGGGGTGTGGCGTCGGCCAGATGATCGAGGAGTTCATCGACGCGTCCGGCGGTCGGGAGATGGCGACCACCATGGCCTATGTCCAGCTGTTGGCCAAGCTGCTGCGGGACAAGGAGATCGGCAAGCTGGTGGTGCCGATCGTGCCTGACGAGGCCCGAACCTTCGGCATGGAAGCCCTGTTCCGCCAGTGCGGTATCTACAGCCATGTCGGTCAGCTGTACGAGCCGGTCGACAAGGGGAATCTGCTCTACTACCGGGAGGCCAAGAACGGCGCCATCCTGGAAGAGGGACTGAGTGAAGCCGGCTCCATGGCCAGCTTTCTCGCCGCCGGCACTGCCTATTCCAACAACGGGGTTCAAACCATCCCCTTCTACACCTACTACTCCATGTTCGGCTTCCAGCGGGTCGGCGATCAGATCTGGCAGGCCTGTGATGCGCGGGCCCGTGGCTTCCTGGTCGGAGCCACCGCCGGTCGGACCACCCTCTCGGGGGAAGGTCTGCAGCATCAGGACGGTCACAGTCTGTTGCTGGCCCTGTCCAACCCCCGTGTCAAAGCCTACGATCCGGCCTTCGCCTACGAGATGGCGCTCATCGTCCAGGACGGTATCCAACGGATGTACTGCGAGGGTGAGGACTGGATCTACTATATGACGGTGGAGAACGAGAACTACACCATGCCGGCGATGCCCAACGGGGCCGGTATCCGGGACGGGATCCTCAAAGGGCTGTACCGCTATCAGGCCAACAGTCTGAAGAAAAAGAAGGCCAAGGCCCACCTGCTGGGCAGCGGCGCGATCCTCAACGAGACGCTCAAAGCGCAGGCGATCCTGGAAAAAGAGTACGGCATCCCCACCGATGTCTACAGCGCCACCAGCTACAACGAACTGTACCGGAACGCGGCGGAGTGCGAGCGGTGGAACCTGCTCCACCCCGACAAAAAGGCCAGGGTCCCCTATCTGCAGCAGCTGCTGGGCAAAGAGACCGGTGTCTTTGTCGCCGCCTCCGATTATGTCAAGGCCCTGCCGGCGATGATCGCCCAATGGCTGCCCGGGCCGCTGCACTGCCTGGGGACCGACGGCTTCGGGCGCAGTGACGGTCGGGAGCGGTTGCGGGACTTCTTCGAAGTGGATCATCGCTATATCGTGCTGGCGACCCTGCAGCAACTGGCCAAAGAAGGCGAGGTCGAGGCGGCTGTGGTGGCCAAGGCGTTGAAAACGATGAAGATCGATCCCGAGAAGCTGAACCCCCATCTCGACTAGACGCATTTTTATAACGAATACGGTGGAATTGACTGCCTCCTCCCCAAGCGTGGGGGGAGGCAGCCTAAACAATGAGGAGATTGAAGTGGCTCAGGAGATTCGTATCCCTGAAGTATCCGACGGTGTCACCGCCGGAACGGTAATTTCGCTGGCGGTTGCCGTCGGTGATCAGGTGGAAGCCGACCAGACCCTGCTGGAGTTTGAAACCGATAAGGCGGTGGTGGAGATACCATCCCCCTGCGACGGTACCATCACCAGCCTCAATGTGGCCGAAGGCGATA
>JANQIN010000125.1 GCA_028282145.1 Thermodesulfobacteriota bacterium
CCGGGATAACGGCTGCAAGCTGCCAGTTGGCAGTCGTCAGGGGCCGCCAGGTCAGATGTTGATACGCTCTGGAACCGGGGATCGCCAGACGATGAAAGGGGATGAGGTTATCCGTTGAGTTTTGCGGAAGGTTCAGAGCCGCAAGGGATTGCCCTTCGTACTGCCGATGACGCCTTACACGATCCAACGCGATCGAACTTAAAGGTCGCAACGTCCTGAACCGCCAATCGGCAACCGAAGTGGAAAAGACAACCCCCTGCTGATCGGCCAGCAGGTATTGACGCCCTGTCAGGCTGATCGAATTTTTGAGTCCTTTTTCGATGAGAGGGAGACCCATCTTAACCACCACAACCCCAACCTTTTCCGACAAGGGCCGTGCCAGGTAAAAACCCATCCTCTTTGAAGTCACCCCCAGGGCAAGAAACTGCCCTTGTCCCAGGCTCAGGGCCTTTCGGAAATAGGGCCTGAAGCTGTAATTCTTCCCCAGAAACGATCCTTTTTGGCGCCAGTTGCTTGTCACCAACACATCGCCTGCGGCATCCATAACAAAGATGGCATCGACCCGGGAAGTTTGCCTCAACTGTTCCAAGCGATCCCCTTCTCGCTCGGCAGCAGACCGATCCCGCTGTGCAACAACCCGTGCCAACTCCTTGTCCGTAGCCAGGGCTTCCGCCAGCAGGATGGACCCTTTGGTCGCCTCTTCAATGTATGTCTCGAACGCCATCGCCATCTGACCACCCTGGGTTTCCAGGGTCTGCACCATACCAAGGAGGCCAAAGAGGAACCCGCCGACAGAGACCAGGAGGCAGGAAGAGACAAGAAGAGTGTTCCAGACAGCGGAACGGGACGTTGTGTTTACTGAGGAGAGTTGGTCCATTCGGATCTCCGTGGACAACACGTCAAAACCGAAAAACTTCTAACGAAAAAATATTAACAGAAAATACGGTCAGGGCCAGAGGACGCCCGGGAATAAGTGGGATTCAGGATTCCGGAGCAGTCCGCTGCCGGAAATACTCGAACAGATCGCGGGCAACCTTTTCCGGAATTCCCGGAACCGCTATCAGGTCTTCCAGACTGGCCGCTCTGAGTCGCTTCAGGCTGCCAAAATGACTCAGAAGCTTCTTTCTCCGGCCTGGGCCGACACCGGGGATATCTTCTAATGCGGACTTCAGGTGGGCCTTGCTTCGTAGCTTTCGGTGGTAAGTAATGGCGAAACGATGGGCTTCGTCCCGAAGGTGCTGCAATACGAATAAAGGGGCCGACCCCTGTCGCAAAGTAACAGGGTTGGCTCGCCCCGGGCGGAAAAACCTCTCTTCGGTTTTCTCCACAGCCTTGCCTTTCACGTTCTTCTTGACCCGACTTTTGGCAATCCCGGCAAGGTCGATCCTGTCCTGCAGGGCCAGCTCACGCAGGATCAGATCCACCGCCCCCAGCTGCCCCTTCCCCCCATCGACCAGGATGAGATCCGGCAGGGATTCGGACTGTTCACCGTCACGTAAGCGTCGGCTTAGAACCTCCTGCATTGAGGCAAAATCGTCCTGGCCGCTCACAGACTGAATACGATAACGCCTGTATTCAGCCGGAGTGGTTTCTCCGTCGACCATGACTGTCATGCTGCCAACCGTCTGGCTTCCTTGAACGGTCGAGATATCAAAACACTCCATCCGCTTTGGCAAGCGGCTCAGATGAAGCTTCTGCTGAATCTCCTCCAGTACGGAACGTTGCGCCTCCTTCTTCGCCCCACGCTGTCGGAAAGCTTCCCGGGCGTTGCGGGCAGCCAGCCGAACCAGGCGCAATTTCTCACCACGCTGCGGAACGACCAGGCGCGCCTTGCGGCCGCGCCGATCACTCATCCAATCGGCGATACTATCTTGGCTCTCTGGCACGAAAGGAAGGAGAACCTGACCGGGAATCAGTACGTCCCTGCCGTAGAACTCCTGCAAGAAACCGGCGAGAAGCTGATCTTCGTCCAGCCGCCATTCCAGCCCGTAAGTTCGCCGATCGATCAATTTCCCCTGCCGGATAAACAGAAGGGCGATTTCGACCTCTCCGCCCTCTCGGTGAATGCCGACAACATCCAGGTCACCGCCTCCGGCTTCGACCACCTTCTGGCTTTCCAGGGTCGATTCAATGGCTCGGATCTGATCCCTCAACCGAGCAGCCCGTTCAAATGCCATTGACTCAGAGGCCTCCTGCATCTGCAACCGGAGGGATTCCAGAACCTTCTCTTCTCGTCCGGAAAGGAGGTCGATCACGCCGTCGACCAGACAGTTGTAGTCTGCCTCAGAAATCTTGCCATGACAGGGAGCACTGCATTGACCGATCTGATGAAAAAGGCAGGGGCGCCCTCTTTTCTGACAGCTTTTTTCCGGATAGTGTCTTAACGGGAATATGCGGTAGATCTGTTTCAGGGTTTCCCGGACTCCGCTGGCCGAGGCAAAAGGACCAAAGTAGTGTACCGACGGGGCCGGTCGCACCTGACGCACCACCTGCAAACCCGGGAAGCGTTCCCGTCGGTCCAACCTGAGAGAAACATAGGTCTTGTCATCCCGCAGATCGATATTGTAGCGAGGCCGATGCTTCTTGATCAGCGTGTTTTCCAGAATCAGCGCTTCTTTCTCAGTGTCGGTAATAATCGTGTCGACGTGACGCACTTTTTCCAGAAGAAATTGGATATGAACCCGGCCATCTCCCCCAGCGACAAAATACGTCCGCAGGCGTGCCCGGAGATTTTTGGCTTTTCCCACATAAAGAATGGCTCCCTGAGCATCTTTCATCAAATAGACCCCGGGCAGGGTGGGATATTGAGAGAGGTCGATCGTGAAATTAGCGGAAGGGTCCAGTACCATACCGGAACCTTAGCAAGTCGGGTTTTCTTCTGTCAAACCGGCTCGTTGTCCCATTGACAAGGGGAGGACCGTCCCTTACTCTGTGAAGAGTTTAAACCCGTTCCCCTGACGGCCACTCGTGCGAAGACCCCGACACAAACGCCCATATCAATCCCGTAAGCCCCAGAAGGCCGACGGCCCTTCCGGCACCCTGATTGCCCATCTGGGCGTGGCCGCAGAAGTACTTCTTGACACGGGTGAACGCCGAACAGCCCGTGTGAAACGTCGTTCCGGGCATGTTGTCGGAGACCGGGTACAATTGGCAGGGGAAGGCTTGATCCGCCTGGAGCGCCGTAACGAACTCCGAAGGAGGTCGGCCACCGGCACAACCCACGTCATCGGTGTCAATCTGGACACCCTGGGGATCGTATTGGCCCCGACTCCGGTAACTCCCAGGGGGTTCATCGACCGGGCCCTCGTGGCGGCTCTGGTAGGGGGCATACAGCCTGTTCTGATCGTGAACAAAATGGACTGCCCGGGCTACGACAGTTTGATGGAGGAACTGCAGCGTACGTATCGGGATCGATATCGAATTTTCCGGACCTGTGCAAAAACCCGGCAGGGGCTGAAAACCTTGCGGACATTTTTCGCCGAAGGGATGCGTGGCGCTTTTGTCGGAACTTCGGGTGTCGGCAAAAGCAGTCTGACCAACGAGCTGGTGCCGGACCTGGACCTGAGGGTAGGTGAAATCCGTGAAGCCAGCGGTCTCGGTCGCCACACCACCACGGTTGCCACACTTCACAACCTCCCCGAGGGTGGGGAGCTGGTTGATACTCCAGGCTTTCGCGAGTTCGGCCTGATCGACGTCGCTCCGCTCGACTTGGCACATTACTTCCCCGATTTTGCGGAGCCCAAAGGGCCAAATTGCCGTTTCCGGGACTGCCTGCACCATACGGAACCGGGCTGCACGATACGCCAAGCGGTGGAGGATGGACATATTTCCCGGGAACGTTACGAAACCTATCTGTTTCTATTGCGAGAGCTTCGAACGCTGGAAGACGAAACTAAATACTGAGCCCTAGTGAGGAGAGAGTCATGGCCCCAGAGGAGAACTTTCAAAACGGCGAGCAACCTACCCGAGCGATGATCTTGATTCGCCTATTATGGACAATCGTATATCTCTTTATCTTTGAGGTACTCAAACTGGTTGTTCAGGTAACAGTACTGTTCGACTATATCCACCTGCTGGTCTTCCGAGAATCCAACGAACGCCTTCGGACATTTGGGAACCGCCTATCTACCTATGGATATCGGATTCTTCGCTTCACGACGCTCAATGAAAACGACAAACCGTTTCCACTGGCTGACTTCCCCAAGGAGTTTGACCCTTCAGCAAAGAGCGTTTTATTTGACTGACGCAAAAAAAAGCGCGCTGGCCAGGAGGGGAACGCAGCGCGCGAATTAGGCAAGCTTTGGGACACAGCTTGCCTCTTTATTATGGAACAACTTGGGAAGTCGGCACAAGGTAAGCGCTGGCTCATTTTTCTTTTTTAACCACACAGGAGAAGATCGATGATTCGTCACATTGTTTTTTTCAAGTTCAAGCCCGAAACCACCAATGAGCAGATTGAAAAGCTGGAGTTCGGTTTCTCCGGGCTTCCGGCCATGATTCCACAGATCAAGTCGTTCGAGTTCGGTCGCGACATTGTCAAATCCGACCGCTCCTACGACTTTGCTCTCAATTCTTCCTTTGAGGATCTGGAGGCAATGGCCGAATACCAGGTTCATCCGGCCCACGTGGATGTCGTCACCTACGTGAAAGAGATCTGCCAGCAGGTTGTTGCGGCTGACTACGAGTTCTAAGAAACACCTCGTTTAAACTTGAAAAGGGAGCCCGCCCGGGCTCCCTTTTTTATTGTTGTCTTTGTTTTCGTATTCGATAGAGATAGGCAACCAGGCCCAGGCAAATGATCTCCAGACAGACTAAGGTCCCATAACTTGGGGGCTGTAAATTTCCATACTCATCAAGGTAAAAAATGTCTTGGTATTTAAAGACCCTCACATCATCCCCAACCGAAAAGTAATCGTAAAGCGTAATGCCGACACTAAAAACTTCCTCTGCTTTTACGATGTACTTGCCCTTCATAACCCTGGTAGTCACATAGTAGCCTCCAGGATTGCTCCCCATACGATTGGTTACCGTCTCGTGAACCTTCGTCACGATTCCTTTATACAGCACACCATCTTCTCGGATATCGTCGGGGTGAGGCTGAATCGCCAGCAAAAAGATAACGAGAGCGATCCCCCCAGCAAGCACCCAAAGGCACGTCAGTAGGCTGCTTAAATTCCTGTCTTTTTTATTCATAAGGGGAATTCCTCCTATAGGTCCCCGACTTTTTCCACATTTGACCGTATTTGGGAGAGAGACACGAAAAGCAAAAAGCCGCAGAGCCCTTTACTAGGGCCTTGCGGCTTTAGATGTTTATTCATCCCGTTGCACCATCCTTGCCCCCACAAGTTCCGGTGAATATATAAAAACAATGTCAGGTTAATGGGCTTTCCCTTTAAGAGCAACCGAAAAGACATTATCGCTTGGGGTACCCCCGGACGGTCAGACGAAGTTGCCTTTTTTGAGGATGATCGGTACTGACAAACAGATATCCGCTGATCCGCCCTCCCTTTTCTTCCCATCGCAACCTGACCTTGATCTCGGCGAACGCTCCAGGAGGAATCGCCTTTTTCGGCATCTCGGCTTCAATCTGCCGATCTGTCGTCCGAACCCCGGTGATCTTCAGAGGGCGCTGGCTGTTATTTGCCACCCGGATCAATCGTGTTTGGGGTTTGCCTGCCACCAGACCCTGCACCTGCAACCGCCGGGGTTCCAGAGACACCACAGGTCGGACCTGCCCGACCATTTCAAAAGTAACCGTTGGGGTCTCCGGTGCGTTGGAATAGACCGTTACCGTCTTTCGGATCTTCCCCTGAAACCGCAGGGAGTTGAAGGTGACCGTCAGGTCAGCCGTCTCACCCGGCGGGACCTCTCGTGCGCTGATCAATGCCGCCGTACACCCGCAAGGGGCTTTGATCCGTTGAATAACGAGGGTTTCATCTCCACTATTTCGGAATCGAAAGGTGTGAGACCGTTTCTCCCCCTCGCTGATGATGCCAAAGTCATGGGAGATCCTCTCGACCTCAACTTGGGGAGCAGCTAGGCAAACTGTCAATGGCCACAGGGCCAGAAATCCAAAAACCAGACATCGGAGCGCTTGCACCATGGGACCTCTTGCAGAATGAGAATCGGGCCAAAAGCCCGTGAAGATTGACACTTTGGGAGCGATCTGGTAAATACAGACAACCTTAGTAACACCCTCACGTAACACGGTCAAGAGATGCTCAAAAAGAAACAACGCGTTTTGTTTACCCGAGAAGAAATCGCCCGTGAAGTCCGTCGTATCGGCAATGAAATCGATCGGGACTATCAGGGACGCGAAGTCATTTTGGCAGGTGTCCTCAAAGGTGCCTATCTGTTTATCGCCGATCTGGCTCGGGCCATTGAAGGTCCTGTGGTGATCGATTTCTGCCGTATTGCCAGCTATGGTGCCGGTACACAGAGTTCCGGGATCATCGAATTCCGAAAAGAGCTTGAGATACCGATCCGGGGCAAGGACGTCATCATCGTTGAAGATGTGATTGACAGTGGCCTAACGCTGGAAGCCCTGTATAATAAGCTGCTGGATCAAGAGCCGCGCAGCCTGAAGATCTGCACCCTGATCGACAAACTGGCCCGACGTGAAACCCAGGTCAATGTCGATTATGTCGGGTTCACCATGGACGATGGCTTTATCATCGGCTATGGGCTTGACTACGACGAACGTTATCGCAATCTGCCTGATATCCATGTGATGGACGAGTAACCGACAAGTAACCGTCCAAGGAGGAGCACCCATGGTCATCCAATGTCCGGAGTGCAACACCCGCTACAACATTTCCGAAGACCGATTGGGCCCCGCAGGAAAAAAGATGCGCTGTGCCCGGTGCAAAGCTGTTTTCTTCGCGACCCCCATCGAAGAGGACGCACCGGAGCTGTCTTCAGACGCCAGTGAGACGTTTGCTCCTGAAGAGCCCGCAGCCGAAGCGCCTTTGGAGTCGAGTTTCGATCTCCCGGAGGACTCCACCCCCGCCGTCGATGACGATCCTTTTGCTTCCGCATTTGATGAGGAAGCACAGGAGGAGGCAGAATCCGGCTTTGATTTTTCCAGCTTCGACTCTTCGGAAGAAGACGGGTTCGTCCAGGAGATCGACGGCCCCTCCCCTGACGATGGGTATGACGACGGGTTTGTCCAGGAGCTGGATGAGGAAGACAGCGTCTTCGACTTCGCGTTCAACTCTGCAGAAACCCAGGAGGCTGAAGCCGCTCTGGAAAACGTTGATGCCCTGCTCAGTGAAGAGGATGACACCCTGGAGGAGATGGAGGACGATGCCTCCATTGCCGAAGCCCTCAGTGTCAAGCCTCAACGAAATCCGATGGCTGCAGTCAAAGGCTTTATACTGCTTTTGTTGTTGATTATTATCGGTGGGGTCGGGTACCTGATGTATACCGACGGCGTTGACGGGCCGATGAACTTCCTGAGCCAGTTGCTGGATAACCTCGGTTAAGCGGCCGGATAGAACCATAAAAAAAGCGATGCGTTAAAAACGCATCGCTTTTTCTTTGGCCTTATGAGTCCGTCAGACGGCCCGATCAGGGCTCGTCGATGGCATCCACAGGACATTCGGGCACGCAGGCACCGCAGTCGATACAGGTATCGGCGTCGATCACATGCTTGTCACCCTCTTCCGAGATGCAGTCGACAGGGCAAACCGGAACACAGGCGGCACAGTTGGTACAGTTGTCGTTAATCGAATAAGCCATTTTCTTCCTCCTCATTTCTCAGGGTTGAATCGAAATCCCCTGTAGAGTAGCAGATTAACGGCTGCTGTCCAGAACCTTGTTTGACATTCAAATCTTTCCCCGGATACTTACATCCAAATTGGCCAGACTTTCGCTTGCAAATTGGTCATACCTTTAGTATTCTGCCCGGGATTTTCCCCTGCCCGGCAGATTCCGGGGGGTTTTCGATACACAGTTTTTCTATAACTCATTGTGAAGAGAAGAGAGAGAAGGAGTGTAACATGGATATTCTGGCATTGAACTGTGGCAGCTCGTCCGTTAAGTACCAGCTGTTCGACTGGGAGAAAAAGGAAGTTATCGCTTCCGGTATGGTAGAGCGTGTCACCGTTGGTGGTTCCTACATCATCCACGAAGTCCCCGGCAAAGAGGACTACAAGGAAGAGCACGATTGCCCCGATCACGTTGTTGCTGTTGAGCTGATTATCAAGACCCTGACCAGCGCCGACGTCGGCGTGGTCAAGGACATGAGCCAAATCTCCGCAGTTGGCCACCGTGTTGTTCACGGCGGTGAAAAGTTCACCCAGTCCGCTCTGATCAACGACGAAGTTCTGCAGGCGATCAAAGACGTGGCTCATCTGGCTCCGCTGCACAACCCGGCCAACATCGCCGGCATGGAAGCCGCCATGCGCGTTCTTCCCGAAGCGCCTCAGGTTGCTATCTTCGACACCGCCTTCCACCAGTCGATGCCTGAGAAAGCCTACATCTACCCCGTTCCTTACGAGTGGTACAAAGAACATGGTGTACGTCGCTACGGCTTCCACGGTACCAGCCACCTGTACGTTTCCAAGCGTGCCGCCGCTCTGCTTGGCAAGAAAGCCGATGACGTCAACGTGATTACCCTGCACATCGGTAACGGCGTTTCCTTCTGCGCCATCCAGAAAGGCCGCTCCGTTGACACCTCCATGGGTCTGACACCGCTGGAAGGCGCCATCATGGGCACCCGTTGTGGTGACGTTGACCCCGCGATCCCCGCCTTCATGATGGGCCGTCTGGGTTGCACCCCCAAGGAGATGGACAGTCTGCTGAACAAGAAGTCCGGTATCCTGGGCGTTACCGGTCAGTACACCGACCGTCGTGACGTGACCGAGCACGCTGAGAAGGGCGACAAGCGCTGCCAGCTGGCTATGGAGATCGAAGCTTATCGGATCAAGAAGTACATCGGTTCCTACATCACCGCTATCGGTTGTGCGGACGCTATCGTCTTCACCGCCGGCGTTGGTGAGATGGGTGCTGAGATTCGTCAGCTCGCTCTGGAAGGTCTGGAGTGCCTCGGCATCTACGTCGACACCGACGTCAACATGTCCACCCGTACCCGGAAGAAGGAAGTGGAAATCACCACTCCCGACTCCCCGGTCAAAGCCTTCGTTATCCCGACCAACGAAGAGCTGGTCTTTGTTGAGGACGTTGTTGCTATCCTCAACGGCACCTACTGCGACCACATGGAGTACCCCTACACCTTCGCTTCCACCGAGTACGTCAAAGGTTAAGCGAAGCTGTAAAGCCGCATCTAAAAAGGTGGGTGGCAAATGCCACCAGCCTTTTTTTGTCCAGAGAAAGACCCATCAGAGGCAGATGCCTTGCCCGGCCTTTTTCGAAGCGCCCATCACCGGACCCCGGGATGAGGTTTGGCCATTATCTGCGCCAAGGGCGGCTACCCCTGACTTTTTCTCAAAGCGTGGAATCCGACCAGGGAATTAACCAATCATCGAGCAAGCTCTTGCCCCTCGCTCATTAAAAGGTAATCTTTGACATTCATTTTGATGTTTTAAGGTCATGCCACTTGAAGGAGGCCAGTTTGCTGAACCATCCGATTCTCCCTTACGCTGCACCCTTTGCTCTTTTTCTGGGGCTTGCTGTCTCGCTCCCGGAAGACCCGTCGATTTATCCCTGGGCTTATATGGCGGCAATCGCTTTTACCGGTGTTTTCACCCTGTATCTTCACCGAAAACACGACCTCTTCTCCATTCACGGCGATATCCTACCGGGTCTGCTTTTCGGAGCTGTTGGGATTGTCTTGTGGATTGGTCTGGCGGAGCTCCAGCTTGAGCAGGCCCTGACACCCTATCTGCCCGAATGGCTCCAACCGAAAGCCCGAGTGGCTTTCGACCCCTTTACATCGATTTCCAGTACCCCTCTTCTTTGGGGATTTCTGGCAATACGGTTTTTGGGCATTGCCCTGCTGGTCCCCATTGTCGAAGAGGTCTTCTGGCGAGGATTTCTTTGGCGGTGGATCGGCGGGAACAACTGGAAACAGGAGCCGATGGGGCAGTTCTCCTGGGGAAGTTTTCTCTGGGTCACCGGCTTATTCACATTGGCCCATCCAGAATGGTTTTCTGCCATTGCATGGTGCGTGCTGATCAACCTTCTGTTTGTCTGGAAAAAAGACCTGTGGAACTGCATTGTGGCCCATTGTGTCAGCAACGCTCTTCTCTTCGCATATGTGCTGACCACCAAGAGTTGGACGCTCTGGTAAGATTGACTCGCAGGGGTTCCTGGCCAGAGAGCACTCAGTGCGTTTCACAACCTGTTATTGCCGTTTCTTCTTTTGTGGCCGTCCCCCTGAACCGGTGGCACAAGTTGTGCTCTAATGAAAACAGCTTGTACGCTTTTTCTTCGTCGGGAGGACACCATGTTTCACCCCAGAATAATTGTCCTGTTCGGAATAGTCGCCCTTTTCTTCTTTCTTGCAGGCTGTGCGCCGGTAGTCGTCGGTGGTGCGGCTGTTGGTGGATACAAGATGGGGACAGACGAACGGACAACCAACCAGATGGCCGAGGACGCCAACCTGAGCACCGCTGTAAAGACCCGCCTTGCGGATGACAGCTTGGGAACGGCTTATCGTATCGATGTCGATGTTGTCGAAGGTCACGTCACCCTTTCCGGAGTTGTAAAAAGTACCGAAGAGGCAAACCGCGCTGTACGGCTGGCAAAAACAGTCCAAGGCGTCAAAGGAGTGCGAAACAATCTCCAGGTGGGCGACCGCTCTTTCTCAGACGCCATGAGCGACAGTTGGGTCTCCAGCAAGGTCAAGAGCGCTCTGGTTGCAGAACCGGGTGTTCGCTCCTTGAACATTGATGTCGATGTTTATCTGGGTGTGGTCACCCTGACCGGACTGGTTGACTCTCAAACGGAGAGGACGAAAGCCCTGGCGGTAGCGCGTCGTATTGAAGGTGTGAAGCGGGTCGTGGACAACCTGAAGGTCCGTTAGCAACAGTCGAGTTTGAAGATGCAGACAACAGGGACAACCCTGAAACTTTTGGCCGGCATTGTCTGGCTGACCGGCGGCGTTGCCCTCCTCATCAAAGGAGGGCAACTTTTTTGGATGGCTGAAACGATCTTTCCAGGCAGGCCATGGACCCTGCTGGCCCCGCTGTTGGCTCTGGCTTTCGGAGGGCTGAAAGGTCGTGCCGTCTTTGAGCCGGCTTGCCGCCGGAACCTGACGCGAATCAACCATCTCAGACATCCCAGAATCTGGCAATTCTTTCGCGGCCGTTTCTTTGTGGCTCTTTTCCTTATGATCGCTGCCGGCGCCACCCTGTCCCGCCTGGTCCAGGGGGATTACTTTGGCCTGATCGCTGTCGGCTCCCTGGACCTGAGTATTGCCGTGAGTCTTTTTTACAGCAGTCGACTGTTCTTTGCGCATCCGAATCGATAAGTCGTGTTTGCTCCAGAGGGATTTCTGGCATCATATGTTAAAATACCCTTATGTTTAACAGGCCAATCCTTTCCGGGGGAGAAAAACTATGGGTAAAAAATCAGAAAAAACCAAAACGAATCCGATAGAGGAAAAAACCGCCCCTATCATCCACTGCCTGCAGGAATCTCAGGAAGCACCTCCCTCCCCAAAGAAGAAAAAGATCAAAAATGCGGAATACGAAGAGGCCCTTGAAGAGCTTCAGATCGAACTGGTGAAGCTGCAGGAATGGATCAAACACAAGGGACTTAAGGTCGTCGTCGTCTTTGAAGGAAGGGATGCCGCGGGAAAAGGAGGCTCGATCAAGCGAATCACGGAAAAGCTCAGCCCGCGCGTCTGTAAGGTGGCCGCTTTGCCTGCTCCGACGGAGAGAGAAAGGACTCAATGGTATTTCCAACGCTACGTGGAACACCTTCCTGCAGCGGGTGAGATCGTCCTTTTTGACCGAAGCTGGTACAATCGGGCCGGGGTTGAGAGGGTAATGGGTTTCTGTACCGAGGAGGAATATTGGGAGTTTCTGCGCTCCTGCCCTGAGTTTGAGCGCATGCTGGTTCGCTCAGGCATCATCCTGATCAAATATTGGTTCTCGGTCAGCGACGAAGAACAGGAGCGGCGTTTCCAACAAAGGATTCACCACCCGACCAAACACTGGAAACTGTCTCCCATGGATCTGGAGAGTCGGGCACGCTGGGTCGAATACTCCAAGGCCAAAGATGAGATGTTTGCTCACACCGATATCAAACAGGCGCCCTGGTATGTGGTGGATGGCGATGTCAAAAAACGCGCACGACTGAACGTTATCCATCACCTGCTCAGCCTGATCGATTATGAGGACCTGACCCCGTCCCCGATGGCTCTGCCCCCTCGTCAGACCGACGTGGGCTATGTCCGGCCCCCTTTGACGGACCAGACCTTTGTCCCTGAAGTCTTTTAATCTTCTGGAGGTTTATGGATCGTTTTAAGTGGGCTTTTTTCCTGGGGCTCATCGCCGCATTCTCCTCCAGCGCTTTTATTTTGCTCAACGCCCATGGTCTTGAGCACAGGGGTCGTTTAAAACCATTCAGCAGTGACGGTTGTAGCCGTTTCCCGGATGGCCCTCCGGGAAACCCGGAGAAATGGCGTGCCTGTTGCCTTCGACACGACCAGGCCTACTGGCTGGGAGGCACCTTTGATGAACGGGTCGCCGCTGACAGAGCTCTGGAACGATGCATTTCCGAGGTGGAAAACCCTATCCTGGCCCAGACCATGTGGGCGGGTGTTCGGGTCGGCGGTTCTCCTTTGTGGCCGACAGAGTTCCGTTGGGGATACGGCTGGCCCTACACTCGGGGCTACCGACCAGTGACCTCGGAAGAGTACCAACTGGCTTCGTCCCTGCTGACGGGTCAGCCACAAAAAAATCCGGATAACGACTAACGGTTTGGCTCGCCTCCGTTATAATTGACCCTCACACAACCTTTGGATGGGGTCATGCGGATATTCCTCTTCACCTTTCTTGTCCAACTTTTCCTGGCAGTTTCTCTTCTGTCCGCACAGGAATCCACCATCCAATTGACGGCCTGTGGACACCATGATTACCCACCGTGGAACTGGCAGAAAGAAGATCGGATTATTGGTGCCTGTGCGGAAATTACGCAGCGTCTTTTCAACAAGGTGAACGCCAGAGTCGATCTGACCTACGTAGGCCCTTGGGCCCGTTGCCAAGAAATGATTCGAAAAGGCCAGGTGGATATCAACATCTGCTCTTTCTCTAACAGTGCCCGACGTCAGTACAGTGACTTTATCGAAACACCGATCGGCTTTAACGAACAGGCGTTCTTTGTGAAGCGAGGGACGGAGTTCCCTCTTGAACGGTGGGAGGACCTGAAGGGGAAAACGATCGGCATGGTGATCGGGGTCAGCATCGGGCCGGAGTTCGACAGTTTCCTGGAAGAAAACACCCGGGTGGACGCTGTTCCCAATTTCCGGAGCAACTTTCGGAAATTGGCTTTAGGGCGAATTGACGGAATTCCCGTAGGCCGTCATACCGGTCGTTCGCTGATTCGTTCCTACGGGCTGTCCCAGGACATTGTGGATCTGCCGACTCCTCTCCTCAGAGGGACCCTGTACCTCTCCATGTCCAAGCTCTCACCTCATCGCAATCTCCTCCCCCGGGTAGAAAAATTGATGCAGCAGACATGGTACTTGGACCTGGTAGAGACCCTGTTGGAAAAGTACAGCTATGTCTATGCCCTTGAGCACTTTTCCAGGGATCAGATCAAGCTGGACAGGATTCAGGGTGAGCTTCCTCAGCAGAAGGTCTTACCCTGATCACAGTCGGATAAAAAAGGCGTCCCCGGTCGGGGACGCCTTTCGTATGCGATACGCAGGCCTATTGAGCTCTTGTGAGCTGCCTGCAAACCCAAGGAGGGGAGAACCCTAACCCTGAGCCTGAACCGCGGTAATGGCGGTAACAGTAACGATGTCGTCCACAGAGCAACCGCGAGACAAGTCGTTCACCGGCTTTGCCATGCCCTGGATGATGGGACCGAGAGCCTCGGCACCGGCCAGACGTTGAACCAGCTTGTAACCGATATTTCCGGCGTCCAGATCGGGGAAGACCAGAACGTTGGCTTTACCGGCAACAGCGGAACCGGGAGCCTTCTTTTCGCCAACCTTGGGGATCAGGGCAGCATCAGCCTGTAGCTCACCGTCGATCTGAATGTCCGGATCGATCTCCTTGGCGGCAGCGATAGCAGCATTGACCTTGTCAACGTCGTCGTGAGCGGCGGAGCCTTTGGTGGAGAAGCTCAGCATAGCAACACGGCCGTCCACACCCAGGAAGCTCTTGCAGCTCTTGGCGGTCGCAACGGCGATCTCACCCAGCTGCTGAGCGTTGGGGTTGGGGTTAACAGCGCAATCCGCGAAGACCAGGACACCGTTCTCACCGAACTCCGGAGTCTTGGTGACCATGAGGAAGTTAGAGGAGACGGTCTTCATACCGGCAGCGGTACCGATGACCTGAATGGCGGCACGCAGAACGTTACCGGTGGTATTGTAGGCACCGGCGACCATACCGCCGGCATCGCCCATTTCAACCATCATGGCACCGAAGAACAGGCAGTCCTCAGCCAGCAGAGTTTCCTTGGCCTTGGCTTCGTCCATCCCCTTATGGCCACGCTTTTCGACCAGTTTGGCAATGTAGGCATCCAGCTTATCGGAAGCCTTGGGGTCCAGCAGCGTCACACCCTCAAGGGAAGCGCCCAACTCACCCGCTTTGGCCTGCAGGGCCGCCGGGTCACCCAGTAAAACGACATTGGCCAGACCGTCTTTGACGATGGGGCCGGCGGCTTCGATCATACGGTCGTCATACCCTTCGGGCAGAACAACGGTTTGCACACTGGCACGTGCCTTTGCTTTAATCTGATCAACCAAACTCATTGCGAAACTCCTCCTCTTTCACGAATGTGCCCGTTGGGCTTTATGGTTTCGGGGTTCAGTCCCGGTTGGAAAATCACACAAAAGGGCCGAAGGAAAGGCAGATTAAAACACCTTTTCGACCCGTAGCCGCAGGGTATCTCTGCTCGGCTCCTCTGTCAAGTGGTCATACCAATATTTTTCTTTTCCATTAAAGGTCTTTCCCGAACTTGGCAGCCCCCCTGAAAAGCCGCTCGCGGTCGGAGGGATTGGTGTATACTGAGGGCTCGAAATGAAAGAGACCATGTCCAAAGTTCGCCATCCACGCCCCTATTCCCTGCTGATCTTCCTGCTGGTATCCCTGGCAGTGCACACCCTCTTTCTCGGCTTTTTACCCGAGGGGCTGTTCGCACCGGAGAATTCCGAACCGGAATCGATCGAGGTCGTGCTGGAAAAGCCGCCAATCAGAGAGCAAAAGCCTCGACCGATTGAACTGGACGCACCGCCACCGCCTCCCCCGGAACCACGCACGGAGCCAGCCAAACGTCTGGGACCGCAGACCCAGGTTGCCCGAGAGGAAACGGCACCAGCGGGACAAGACCACTTTGACCGCCCCGCAACAGCCCCTGCGCCATCACCGCCGGCTGCACGGATTCCGCAACAGCCCCGCCGGGAAGCGCCCGAAAAACAGACAAAGGCACCCAAGGAGCCGACTCCCTCACTGGAAGAACTGACCCGCGTTCCTCCAGCGACACTTGAACAGTTGACCCGGCTTCCGGAGGAGACCGTCAAGAGAGAAGAACGCAAGAACAGGCCGGATGTTCCTCCCGGAGAACGGCTGCGCCTCGACATGACCGAGGATGTGCTGATTTCCTTCTACAAACGGTTTTCCACCCACGTCCTCGGCGCCTGGAACTATCCAGCCATCTCCCGCCAGCGGAACGAACAGGGGCAGGTCGAAACCCTGGTCACCGTCAATAAAGCGGGTGAACTGGTGGATCTGCAGCTCCTCAACGGAAGCGGTTATGCTGCTCTGGATGAGGCGGCCCTGTACGCTCTCCGACGAAGCGCCCCCTACGGGCCCCTGTCACGTCATTATCCCAAACCGACCCACACTTTTCGGGTGACATTTATCTACAAGAGATACAGCCCGTTCCGAAATTAGAAGAAACAAAAAAGCCCCGGGGAAAAGCCCGGGGCCTGGTCGTATCTTTGGGAAAGGCAATCATTCCAGTTCCTGGTCCGCAACCAGGTCCTGATAATCCTCGGCCTCCATCAGCATCTCTACTTCGTCGGTGTTGTCTATCCGGATCTTGGCGATCCAGCCATCCTCGTAGCAGGAGAGACTGAGCATTTCCGGGTCATCGTCCAGCTCTTCGTTCACCTCGACAACCTCACCGGACACAGGCGCATAGACATCGGCCACCGAATTGGCGGCATGGATCACGGCAAAAGCCCGTCCCGCTTCTACCACCGCTCCTTCTTTGGGAAGCTCGATAAGTTCGATCTCTCCCCGCTGCTTCTGGGAAAAATCGGTAATACCGACGGTAGCAACCTCAGCGTCGACGGCAACCCATTCGTGATCTTCGGTGTAATACAGTTCCTCGGGAATCTCCATCACAACCTCCTGGTCTGAGCCTAACGCCTCAGCTCTTGCAGGTCAACGGTCTCTTGTTATCCCTCTGCCCGCTGCCGGGCACTGGTCAGGGTATTGTACAGCAACATGGTGATGGTCATCGGTCCGACGCCTCCCGGAACAGGGGTAATAGCCGCCGCCTTTGTAGCCGCCGCTTCAAAATCCACATCACCCACCAGTGTTCCGTTTTCGGTGCGGTTGATTCCGACGTCGATCACCACAGCACCGGGTTTGATCCAGTCCCCCTGGACAAATTCCGGACGCCCGACGGCGGCAATGACGACGTCGGCCTGGCGAATCTTTTCCGGAAGATCGCGGGTACGCGAATGACAAACGGTCACAGTCGCGCTACGCGCCAGACACATCATAGCGACCGGCTTGCCGACAATGTTGGAACGACCGATCACGACAACCTCTTTACCGGCCAGGTCGTAATCGATATGGTCCAGCATTTTCATCACACCATACGGGGTACAGGGCTGAAACGTCGGGTCGCCCGTAACCATACGACCGACATTGTACGGGTGGAAGCCGTCCACATCCTTGGCCGGGTGAATC
>JANQIN010000134.1 GCA_028282145.1 Thermodesulfobacteriota bacterium
CCACAGGACAACCAGAAGTTGAACGCCGATAAGCCAGCCTTGTTTTTTCCAGAATTCGGGACGAAAACTGAGGGTTTCCAGGATGTTTCCGTAGGCCTCCTTCAACAGGTCCGGCGTCAGTTGACGCAGATAACGCACATTGGTCATGGGGAGTTCGTTGCGGGTAAAAAGGCCTTTACGACGATCGGTCTGAACGACATCGATCTGGCTTTTCCAAAGATTGATTTGAACCTGCAGGGCCGATGCTTTCTGCTGCACCTCCGAGACCTTGGCAATCGTCGACTTCAACGCCTTGAGGGCTTCCCGGATGCTCCGGTCGGCACGATCGAGGGCCTCGGTGGAGGTCCCCGTCGGCTGATCCAGCAGTTGTTTCCGCCATTGAACCCAATAGACTTCTTTCCCTGCCCAGGTCTGCTGTTCGGTGGCCAGTTCCTGTAATCGGGTGGTCAACGTCTCGAGCGGCTTCTTGAGGATATTGAGGTTCTTCTTGAGCTCGACTTCGAGGTCGGCCAGACGGCTGGCTGACCAGTTTTCGAGGGGGTCTTTGGGGGAGATCTGCGTATTGAGGGTGTCGACATTGGTTTCGGAAGCCGTCAGGGCCTCGCGCAGCTGTTCGGTTTCCCCTTCACGCAGTATCCCGGCCCGGAGTTCTTCCAGTTCCAGTTCGAGGGCCGCGCTTGCGGGGACCACCTGGGAGACATCGGGGAAGGCCGGGGCTGCCAGCTCGTCGACCTCCGCCAGTATGCCGGAAGCCGGCCAGAGAAGTATGAAACTGAGCCATAGGCCCAGAGTGTGGCGAGACATTCGACCCTCCTCAAAGAATCGTACGTTTTAATCATAGCGCGAAATAAAGGCAGAGGAGGTTCGTGGGTCAATGAGAGGCGAGGTTGTGGGCCTGGCGGGTCGTCTCCGGCAGTCGATAGCGGGTCAGGCAGGCCTGAACAAACTTCAGAGCGGTCGGTAGACTGATCCGGTGCCCGGGACTGATATAGAGGGGTTTGACGCCCGTTCGACTGCGCAGGACAGCGCCGATTGTCTCCTCCTTGTCCATTAACGGTGTCCAGTAACCCTTCTCGATCCCCGGTTCCTCAAAGGTTCCCACAAGGCGTTTCTTGGCGACCCCGATGGTCGGCCGGTCGATCCACAAACCAAGGTGGGAGGCAATGCCGAGCCGACGAGGGTGTGCGATCCCCTGGCCGTCGCAGAGCAGTAGATCCGGCTTGGTTTGCAGCGCCTCCCAGGCGACCAGTACCGCCGGCAGTTCCCGAAAGGAGAGCAGACCGGGGACGTAGGGGAAGCAGGTCGGCTGGCGCACCACCGATTGATCAATCACTTCCAGTTCCGGAAAGGACAAAACGGCGATCGCTGCTCGAGTGATGGATCCTTTCTGTTCGAAACCCACATCCACACCGGCGACCCTCTGAACCGATCCGATCCGATCTTCCAGCACAATCCGGGTTGCAAGTTCAGCCTGAAGGAAGCGCGCCTCCCTGGCCGAAAGGTCCCAAGGGTGGTTAACGAGACCGGACACGTCGGTAGTCTCCATGGGAAAGGAGCTCGGCACGCTGCAGATCGCCGAGATAGATATACGTCCAGGTCTGAACAGTGGCATCCCCGATTTGGACCCTTACCACCTGACGGGCATACTGGTGGGGGTGTGAACAGTCTTTCGAGCAGCCTTCGTAGCGATCCAGCCAACCCAAGGCCTGGGAAGGGTTGGGCAGCAGAAACAGGTCGCCTACGACCCGATGATACGGTTTGCTACTCGGTACGGCCCCCGGGTAGGGTCCCAGGTTGTAGAGCCGCCCTTGCCACACAGCAATTCCGACATGGTCTGCTTCCTGCGAAAGTCGTGAGGCGAGAGGATGCGGAAAGCCCTTGCGAAGGGTGCCGTAAACGAAGAGATGGTTGGGATCGAGGGTCATCACAGAGTCAGTGTGCCACAGTTGAAGGACAAAAAAAATCCCCGACGGATCTATGGGCAAATCCGTCGGGGCAAGAATCATTGGGACCAAGGAGGGGGGAGGTCCCAATGATGCGCAAACGCTTTATGAGACAAGCCCGTCCTGGGCTTGCCCATACCCGTGAAGCAAAAGTTCGATTTTGCTTCACTACAAAACAAGATGAGATTGATCTTGTTTTGACTCGCCCATCCCTGGGCTCGGGTGCTTAGTATGAGGGCTCGGAGGGAGTGCTATCCACGGGACCCGAGTCGTAAGCCTCCGTGGATGAAATAGGTATCACCGGCCAGTGCCTCGTTGCGGTACAGTTCCGCAATAAGCGAAGCAACCTCTTCCGGTTCTACCAAGCGTCCAATGGGAACATCGGACAAAATCTTATCCAGCGCCGCCTGATTCATCCCTTTGACCATCGGGGTGCCGGTATAGCCTGGGGCAACGGCCACACAGCGGAGGCGATCAGAGAGGCCCCGACGGAAGAATTCGGCCGTCACGACCTTGGGCATCACGCTCATGGCCGCTTTGGTGGCGCTGTAGTTGAGCTGTCCGGCGGTGCCGAGGCTGCCGGTAGAGGAGACGACGCAGATCAGACCGCGGTCACCGTTGTTGATCATCCGTTCGCTGCATTCGCGAACCGTCAGAAAGGTGCCGGTGAGGTTGATGTCGACCACCTTCTGAAACTGCTCCAGCGACATCTTCTTTTTGACCTTGCCGGTCTCTTTGTCGGTGGCCACCATCAGACCGTCCCAGATGATTCCCGCACAGGGAGCCACCAAGTTGATGCTTCCGAAGGTCTCGATAGCCCGATCGGCCAGCGTGCCGACCTGCTCTTCGTTGGTCACATCGACCCGAACACCGATGGCGTTCGGCCCCAACTGATCCAGGGCT
>JANQIN010000172.1 GCA_028282145.1 Thermodesulfobacteriota bacterium
GTCGGAAAGGCGGCCAATGGCATCGCGGATGATCTGCTCAGCACATCCCTGATGGCGACCCGGGCACCGCTGATCTTTGTGCCGTCGATGAACGTCAACATGTTCCGCAATCCGGTGAATCAGACCAATTTACAGACGTTACGGGACTATGGCTTTCACGTTATGCAGCCGGCTACCGGCTTTCTGGCCTGCGGTTACGATGGCGAGGGAAAACTGCCGGAACCGGAAGATATCCTGGAGTTTTGTGAAAGGGTCGCGGCCTCCAAAGACCTGGAAGGGGAAACGGTCTTGATTACGGCCGGCCCGACCCGGGAGGATATCGATCCGGTTCGTTACATCAGTAACTACTCTTCCGGCAAAATGGGGTTTGCCATCGCCAAAGCTGCCTGGCAGAGGGGGGCGCGTGTTCTTCTGGTTCATGGGCCCTCGGCAGAAAAGGTGCCCTATGGTGTGGAACCCTCTGCGGTCACCAGTGCGCAGCAGATGCACGACAAGGTGATGGAGCTTCTACCGGAGGCAACGATTGTCATCAAGGCCGCAGCCGTGGCGGACTACCGCCCTGCCGATCCGGCGGAGCAGAAGTTGAAGAAGGAAAAGGGCCTTCTGGAAGGGGTGTCCCTGGTCCCCAATCCCGATATCCTGGCAGCGGTCGGACAAAAGAAAGAGGATCGACTGCTCGTCGGTTTTGCGGCCGAAACCGACGATCTGCGCGCCAATGCCCAGAGGAAGCTGGAAACCAAGAACCTGGATCTGATTGTCGCCAACGATGTCAGTCGGACCGATGCCGGTTTCAATGTGGATCAAAACGCTGCTGTATTGCTGGATCGTGACGGGGGTATTGAAGAGCTTCCTTTACAATCCAAGACGGAGATGGCTCACGCAGTCCTGAGCCGGGTGGCTCGTTTTCGGGCAGACGGGTAAGAGGCGTCAGATACGGTCACCAGTTCCAGCAGCCGATCCGGCTCGGTGATCCCTTGGCGAAAAGCGTCTTTCAACTCTTTCAGATAGGTTGTGGCGTAACGGTCTTCCAGCTTCCCTTCCTGCCACAGCAGGCGGAGATTCCGGCGAATGATACGGGCAGAGCGGATAGCGCGTTCTCCCGTCGGGTCGGCCTTTCGATAGGGGCTTCCGGAAAAATCGGAAAGTAGGCTGGTGGCGGCAGTCAGCGCCATCTGGAGATACTCATCCCTCTCTTCCGGAGTGATGGTCCAGCGGGAACGACGCTCCAGAGTCGCCAGGGTTTTCTGCCAGTGTTTCACCCGATTCACCAGGACCATTGAGTTGAACAGTTTTTTGTTGGTGTCAAAGGAGAAAAGGGTGTCCGACAGGATGCCGCGGAGAAGCCGGTCGTTATCCAGGTAGCTGCGTCGGGCCACGTGGTGGGCGGTCTCCCAGATCGCCGGGTTGATGGATGCCTCCATACGCATTTCCCAGTAGGCGTGTTTCAGCAGGGCTGTGTTGTAGGTCCTTACCAGCTTGTATGGCACAAAGAAACCGTGGGCTATCGTATCGGCTGCCAGATGAGAGAGATAGCCCCAGGCAAACGCTTTACGAGGTTCTGAATCGGCAGCATTGACGATACGCTGCCCCACCTGCCAGCCGTGACAGTGCTCCAGGTAATGGGTGAATTTCTTCCCGAGGATGATATCGGCGGCAATACAGCCGTATAGGAAATCATCCTGATGCCGTCGCAGGAGGGTCAGCAGCGCTGCAGGCAGCAGGGAAGCAGGGGCCAGTAAGGCGGTACCCACCTGCAGATGAACGCCAATCCCCCAGGCGAAGGCCGGTGAGGGCAACAGGACAAAAAGGATGGCCGCCAGCAGGCCGGTTGTCAAAACTCTTTTCATAACGACTCTCTTAGAAAATCTTAGTGTACAAGGGGACGAAGTACAAGCCGATGCCTGACAGAATTGCCACAGAACTGGTAGAGGCCATTCGGGAAACCCGAGCCTTTCTTGAGGACCAGACCCGATTAGGCCTCAAGGAGATTACTGGACTCCCGTCGGTGACCTTACCCGCCCAAGACGATACAGCGGAACCGCAGGAAAAGGCGCTTCCGACAACTCTGGCCGCGGTGGCTGAGGCGGTGAAGGCCTGTTCTGCCTGTCCTCTTGCGGGGCAGGGCGATCGATTGACCGGTGCCGGCCCCGACGGTGCGCCCCTGGTGGTGGCTGTCCCTGCACCCGCTCGTATCGATCTGGAGCAGGGTCGGCTCCTTTCCGGGGAGGCCGGCAAGTTGTTTGATGCCATTCTTTTTGCTTTCGGCTTCACCCGCGATCAAGTCTATGTCACCAGCCTGGTTAAATGCCCTCAACAGGGTCCGTTAACCGCTTCGGAGCTGACCCCCTGCCTGGAGCATTTTCGGCAGGAACTGGCCTGTTGTCCGGAGGCACCGGTGGTGTTGATGGGGGCCGATGGCGGACGCTGGCTTTGGCCTGAAGGACCTCAAAAAGAGAGCGGTTGGAGCCGGTGGGAAGACAGGGCGTTTCGACTCACACACCACCCGGCCGAACTTCTTCGCAATCCAGCACTGAAACCACAAGTTTGGGAAGATCTGCGTGAATTGGGAAAGGCTTCAGGGCGTTGAACAGGCCCGCTATCCGAAAGAGTCTTGAAAAGCGCGCCCCATCCCCTACACTTATTACTGGTCGTGCCTGGTCCCTTAAAGAGGGTGCCTGGAGGACTGATCGATGATATGAGGGGCTTCCCCTCCCGGGTTTCCCCGGTCTCTTGAGGAGGACAGCATGCCCAAGCCGACCACTCTGCCAGCCTGGCAGGCGCTGCAGGACCATTACCGTGAACTTGCACAGGTTCCCCTGCGAAGCCTGTTCGCTGATGATCCTGATCGATTTTCCCTTTTCAACCTGCATCAGGACGACCTTCTCTTCGACTTCTCCAAAAACCGGATCACTTCCAGGACTGTCGATCTCTTCGCTCAACTTGCCGATGAATGCACGCTTTCCGAGGATATCGAGGCGATGTTCTCCGGGGCGCGAATCAACGCGACCGAAGGGCGGGCTGTTCTTCACACGGCGCTTCGAAACGAATCCGATCGTCCGGTTGTGGTTGACGGTGCCGATGTGATGCCCGATGTCCGCCGTGTTCTGGATCAAATGGAGGACTTTTCCCAGAAGGTCCGTTCCGGAGAATGGGTCGGACATACCGGAGAGCCGATCACCGATGTCGTGAATATCGGAATTGGCGGCTCCGATCTGGGCCCTCTGATGGTGGTTCAGGCTCTCGATCACTATGCCGATGGACCCAAAGCCCATTTTGTTTCCAACGTCGACCCGACACAGCTTTCTCAGACGTTGCGGGGGCTGTCCCCGGAAACCACCCTTTTTATTATCGCTTCCAAAACGTTCACCACCCAAGAAACCCTCGCCAACGCCAAAGCGGCACGGCAATGGATTTTGGACGCTTTTGACAGTTTTGAAGCGGTGAAGAATCATTTTGTGGCTCTGTCGACCAACCGGACGCAGGTCGTCGAGTTCGGTATCGATCCGGAAAATATGTTCGCCTTCTGGGATTGGGTCGGTGGGCGTTACAGCCTCTGGTCTGCCATCGGACTGTCGATTGCTCTCTCGATCGGAATGGAGAACTTCCGGGCTCTGCTTGGTGGGGCTTACGCCATGGACAAGCACTTCCGGAACGCCCCCTTTCACCAGAATCTTCCGGTTCTGATGGCCCTTTTGGGGGTCTGGTACACGAACTTTTTCGGGGCGGCCTCCTATGCGGTTCTTCCGTACGATCAGTATCTGGCCCGTTTCCCGGCCTTTCTCCAGCAACTGGATATGGAGAGTAACGGAAAACGCGTTCGCCTCGACGGACGGCAGGTCGGATATGAAACCGGACCGGTGGTCTGGGGGGAACCGGGAACCAACGGACAGCATGCCTTTTATCAGCTGCTTCACCAGGGAACCCGTCTGGTCCCCTGTGATTTCCTGGTCCCGGTACAGAGTCTCAACCCCATCGGCGATCAGCACGAGATTCTGGTCGCTAACGCCCTGGCTCAGGCGGAGGCCCTGATGATGGGACGTAATGAGGCCGAAGCTCTGGCCGAGTTGAAGGGAGAAGGCCTGTCTGAAACAGAGACGGAGAGGTTGGTTCCTCATAAAACCTTCCCCGGCAATCGCCCCAGCAACAGTATCCTTTACAAGCGGCTCACCCCTGCGGTGCTGGGCCAACTGATTGCGCTCTATGAGCACAAGGTCTTCGTTCAGGGACGGATCTGGCAGGTCAACAGTTTTGATCAATGGGGTGTGGAACTTGGGAAGAAGCTGGCCAAAGTTATCCTCCCCGAGTTGGAGAACGATCAACCGATTTCCAGTCATGATTCTTCGACCACGGGATTGATCCAGGCCGTGCGCCAAATATCTGAAAAATAATCAACTTTTATCTTTCTGTTCTTGACAAAACAGCCCTGTTTTTCCTATAGTCCAGCGATTCCATACTCTGCCCGTTTCGGTTTTCCGAAGCGGGCAGGTTTGTCGATGAGGAGGGGAGAAGGATGTATTGTCGGCTCCACCAGGGACGGTGCAGCCATTGGTGTTAACCTGTCATTGATTTTCGGAGAATCATCTATGTCCCGTACGTTTAATGTGGCGATCGTCGGGGCGACCGGTGCGGTCGGTCGTCAGATGCTGGAAGTTCTCGAAGAACGTCATTTCCCGGTTGGTGAAGTCCGCCTGTTTGCTTCGGCGGATGAAGAGGGTACCCTCGTCGAATTCAACGGTGAGTCGATTGCTGTTCAAACCGTTACCGAAGGTTCGTTCAAGGGGATGGATATTGCGCTGTTCAGCGCCGGTGGCGATGTCAGCCGCGAAATCTGCCCGCAAGCCGCCGGTGAAGGTGCCATCTGTATCGACAACAGCAGCGCCTGGCGGATGGACCCCGAAGTCCCGCTGGTGGTCCCCGAGGTGAATCCCGATGCTGTGGCCGGCTATACCCGGAAGGGGATCATCGCCAACCCCAATTGCTCCACCATTCAGATGGTCGCAGCCCTGAAACCACTGCATGATTTCTCTCCCATCAAGCGGGTGATCGTATCAACTTACCAGGCCGTTTCCGGTTCCGGTCAGCTGGCGATCGACGAACTGCGCGAACAGACCGGGGAACTGCTCAACGGCAGACCGGCGGAGCCGCAGGTTTACCCGGCTCAGATCGCCTTCAACTGTCTGCCTCATATCGACGTCTTCCTGGATAACGGATATACCAAGGAAGAGATGAAGATGGTTAACGAGACCAAGAAGATTATGGAAGCCGATATCGCCGTCACCGCGACTGCGGTGCGGATTCCGGTTTTTTACGGCCATTCCGAGTCGATCAATATCGAGACCGAGGACAAGATCAGCGCCGACAAAGCCGCGGAACTGCTCGCGGTTGCTCCGGGTATTGAGGTTGTCGATAACCCCGAATCGCTGATGTACCCGACCCCGATCGATGCCGCCGGACAGGACAATACGCTGGTCGGCCGTATCCGCGAGGACGAGACGATTGAAAATGGTCTCAATATGTGGGTCGTGGCCGACAACCTGCGCAAAGGGGCCGCCACCAACGCGGTTCAGATTGCGGAGATCCTTGCCGGTCGCCATCTATAGGGTCTGATGGGAAAGACCCTCTCTGGTCTTTCTCCATGCACGTTCCGCAAAATGCGATTTTGCTTCACTTACAAAAGCAGAGGGCTCCCCGCCCTCTGCTTTTGGCTTATCCCTCCCTGGATTCGTTCGTGGGATCAAAGAAACGGGGAATAAATCTCCCTTTTTTTGTATGATATCCAGAATTGACGCCAGAGGAACTTTCTCGAACGGATCTCTACCCCAAGATGAACGCCATTCGCGAATTCAATATCGGTCGCTATATTGAGGGCCAGTCGCCGCTGCACCGATTGGACCCCCGGGCCAAACTTCTGGTACTCCCGGCGCTGATGGTGGCCGTCTTTTCTGCGTCTGCCTGGTGGAACCTGGCCGGCGGTGCCGGGCTGACCCTGATTCTTCTTGTTCTCTCCGGAATCCCTCTCTGGACCCACCTCAAAGGCCTGAAGTTTTTGCGCTACCTCTTTTTGTTTACCCTGTTGCTGCATCTCTTTCTAACACCCGGGAGGACGCTTTTCGGCCTCTCGTGGGTTTCCTATGATGGTCTGTTGCATGGGGTCTTTGTCGCGTCACAGTTGGCCATGGCCGTTCTCCTGTCGTCCCTGTTAACCCTGACGACACCCGTTGCCAGGCTTGCCCGAGGACTGGAGGCCATCCTGGCTCCTTTTCGAGTCCTTGGCCTTGCGTCCAAAGAAGGGGGCGGTCTGTTGGTATGGGTCCTTCACTTTGTCCCGATTCTGCGGGAGGAGGCCCTGGCGGTGATGGAGGAAAACCGATCCTCCGGTGGAACGGAGAAAGGGCTTTTGGCCCGTGCCGGCCGGTTGCGGCAGACTGTTGTTCCCTTGCTGGCACGACTCGTCGGCCGGGCCGATCGCCTGGCGCACGCTCTGGCGCGAGGAGAATCGCCTTTAAGTGAAGAGGAGAGCGAACTCGAACCGATGCGTTTTGGCGGTTGGCTGGTCATTATTGCCGGTCTCGTTCTGGCCGTCGCTTTGGGCTGGAGATACTGATGCCCAGAATTAAGCTCACTATCGCCTACGACGGGACCGACTTTGTCGGCTGGCAACGGCAGGCCGATGGCGATTCCGTTCAGCAGATCCTGGAAGAAAAATTGGAGGTGCTGTTGAAACAACCGGTGAGCCTCCACGGTTCCGGACGGACCGATGCCGGTGTTCATGCGCAAGGGATGGTGGCCCACTTTGACTCGCCGATGACTCTTCCTTTGAAAGCGTATCGGGACGGTCTGAACGGTCTGCTTCCCACGACTATCGCCGTCCAGAACGCCGAAGAGGTCTCGGACGATTTTCACGCTCGTTTTCAGGCGAAGGGGAAATGGTATCGGTACTCACTGTTTTGTAGTCCGGTGCGCTCCCCGCAACATTGCCGGACCAGCTGGCATCTCAAGCGTCCCCTGGATCACGAAGCGATGGCGCAAGCTGCAGGCCTTCTGGTCGGTACCCATGATTTTGCTGCTTTTCGCAACGCCCAGTGCGACGCCAAGAGCACCATCCGGGAGATCTATTCGGTGGCCCTTACCCCGTCCGACCAGGAACTTCATATTGATGTTCAGGGTTCGGGGTTTCTACGGAACATGATCCGGATGATCGCCGGGACCCTGGTCGAAGTCGGGCAGGGAAAGCGGACTCCGGATCAGGTTGCTGAAATGCTTCGATCGGGGCACAGTGACCAACATCGGTTGACGGCGCCGCCACAGGGGTTATCGTTAATGCGGGTCTGGTATTAGTGCTCTGAAGCACTTTTAATATCGAACTCAGAGTTTTTGGCAAGGCGCAGTCTGCAGGTAATGGCGGGCCCTTGGCAAGGGCTGCAACGCCGCATTGGCGTGCAGGAGAAAACGCTTGACAAGGCCCGGTCCATTCGGTATCTTCCTGCTTCTGTGACCAGCGCATAGGTATGCCTGGAATTCGGCTGCTGCGGGTCACTTGAAAACGCCCGTTACACGTTTACATAGATTGTTGCAGTTCGTTTTTTGACAGAAATTTCGCACAGATAGAGAGGACCCCGATGAGCACGCAAGTCGCTAAAGAATCGGATATTCAAAGACAATGGTACGTGGTCGACCTGGAAGGTAAGGTTCTGGGCCGCGTCGCCACCGAAATTGCCCGAGTACTGCGTGGCAAGCATAAAACCATTTACACTCCCAGCGTGGATACCGGTGACTTCGTCGTTGTGGTCAATGCCGACAAGCTCAAGCTGACCGGTAACAAGCTGGAAGCCAAAGAGTACTTCCGTCACTCCGGTTACCCCGGCGGTATCAAATCGATGAACGCCGCTGAAATGCTGGAGCGCAAGCCCGAAGAGATCGTCAAGAAAGCGGTCAAAGGGATGCTGCCCAAGAACCCCCTGGGCCGGAAGATGCTTCGCAAGTTGAAAGTTTACGCTGGTGCCGAGCATCCTCATGCTGCTCAGCAGCCGCAGGAACTGTCGGTTTAAGACCTGGAGGATATGAGGATGACTGAGAATCGCGTATATGCAACCGGGCGTCGTAAGTCTTCGACCGCTCGTGTTTACATGAAGCCGGGCTCCGGCAACATCATCGTCAACAAGAAGACCATGGATGAGTACTTTGGTCGGGAAACCTCCAAGATGGTGATCCGTCAGCCTCTTGAGCTGACCGAGAACCTGGACAAGTTCGACATTTACGTCAACGTGTCCGGTGGTGGTGCTTCCGGTCAGGCGGGTGCCATCCGTCACGGTATTACCCGTGCATTGCTGGAAGCCGATCCTGAGCTTCGCGGTGTACTGAAGAAGGCCGGCTTCGTCACTCGTGACAGCCGTGTCAAAGAACGGAAGAAGTACGGTTTGCGCGGCGCGCGCCGTTCCTTCCAGTTCTCCAAGCGTTAATCAGCGAACGACCTGTTTTCGCTTTACGTTTCACAAAAGGGAGGCCGTTTCGGCTTCCCTTTTGTCGTTTCAGGGAGTTATAGGATGATCAAGGCAGCGATTATTGGCGCAAGCGGCTATGCGGGGGGCGATCTGGTGCGGATTCTTCACCGGCACCCCGAGGTGGAGATCACCTGTCTCACCGATCGGACCAATCCCGGGATGAAATTCTCCGAGGTCTACCCCGCCTTTCGCGAGCGGTGTGATCTGGAACTGGAGACCGCTGAACCGGCTGAAGTGGCTAAACGGGCCGATGTGGTCTTTACCGCCGTCCCCCATAAAACAGCCATGGCTCTGGTGCCGGACCTGCTGGACGGTGGTTGCAAGGTTGTCGATCTGTCTGCCGACTACCGACTGCACGATGCCGCCGTCTATGAAACCTGGTATCAGGAACACACCAGTCCCGAGTTGTTGCCCGAGGCGGTCTACGGGCTTCCCGAAGTCTATAGGGAGCAGATTGCGAAAGCACGGCTTGTGGCCAACCCGGGTTGTTATCCTACCAGCGCGGTGCTCCCTCTGATCCCCTTGATGGAAAAAGGGTTGATTCAGGCCGACAGCTTGATCGTTGATTCCAAATCCGGTACCACCGGTGCTGGCCGCAAGGCCGGGACCGCTACCCTGTTCTGCGAGGTGAATGAAGGGTTTAAGGCCTACGGGGTCGGGAGCCACCGGCATACCCCCGAGATCGAGCAGGTTCTGGGGGAGGCCTCCGGTTCTGCGGTACAGGTCAACTTCACCCCGCACCTGTTACCGATCAACCGGGGCATCCTCAGTACCATCTACGCCCAGCCTACAAAAAAGGTAGCGCTGGCCGAGGTTCTGGCGCTGTTGAACCAGTCCTATGCCGATGCCCCCTTTGTGCGGGTGCTCCCGGAAGGACAACTCCCCAATGTGGCCTATGTCAAGGGAAGCAACTACTGCGATATCGGTGCGGTGGTCGATCCCCGTACCGGACGGATTATTCTGGTGTCTGCCATCGACAACCTGATGAAAGGGGCCTCCGGCCAGGCGGTGCAGAACATGAACCTGATGTACGGGTTCAACGAGACCCTGGGGCTGGATATCACGCCCCTTGCACCATAAGTCAGAAAGAAAAAGGCCACCTTTTCAGGGTGGCCTTTTTCTTTCTGATGGGGAAGCGGTGGAGGTGTTTGTCCGGGCTCCTTTTCGCCAGGAAGTTCCGTTACGATCAGGAAGCGATGTTTTTGTAAACCTTTTCTTTCAGCGGTGAGTCATAGTGGGAGACAGATATTGCTGGTAGACTCTGTACACCTTATTTGACGTTTTTATGTCCCCGAGGAGGTGGTTTTCATGCTCAAAAGTCTTCTTGCCGTTCTCATTCTTCTGGTTCTTCCGTCCTTCGTTCTCGCAAAACCTGTGGAAGTCCTTGTTTTCCCCAACGGCGCGATTGTCACCGAAGAGGCGAGGGTCGAGGTGAAAGAAGGCGTTGGGGTTCTTTCGCTTCCCTATGCCGCCGATCCGGGTTCGTTGAAGATTCAGCCCACCTCAGGCCAGGTTCAGGTGCGGGGGTTGAAATACGATTCGGAGTTGAAGGAGAAGGGCGATTTTCAGGCGCTGAAGGATCAGATTGAGGCGACCAAAGATCAACTGCAGGGGGTGGATGATCGGATTCAATCGAAAAAGGCCGCCCTCAAGCTGTGGGAAACACAAACCGGAGGAGAGTTTAAAACCGCGGGAGAAGTGGAGAAACTCGCCGCTCTGATGTTGAAGGCCACCGAAAGTCTGCGGGTGGAAATAGCGAAGCTCGGAAAGGAACAGAAGAAGATCCAGAAGAAGCTCCGGGAGCTGGAGCGAAAGCTGGCGATGGCCACTGGCCGAAGCAAGCGGCACTGGAAGGTCGAGGTAGATTTGAAAGGGACCAAAGGGGCTGTCCCCCTCCGTTTCTCCTATCGCGTTCACAGTGCCAGCTGGGTTCCTGTCTACAGCCTTGATGCCCGTCCGGAAGAAAAGAAGATCCGCTGGGACTGGACCGCCAATGTCGGCCAGAGTACCGCCAGGGATTGGGACAACGTCCGCCTGCTTCTGGCAACGTCCGAACCGTTCTTTACACTTGAACCACCGGAAATGCGGCCATGGATTATCCGTGAGGCTGGAACCGTGACCCTTTATCGGTCCAAAGAGATGGCGCTGGATGAGGCACGACCGGCGTCGATGCCGATGAAGTCGATGGCAGGTGCAGCGGAGCCTGAGGCCCCTGAACCGGTTCGCCAGGCCGGGACCCTGTTCGATATCTACAATCTTGGGAAGCAGACGATCAAAGCCGGGGAAGCCTATCGGCTGGATATCCGGAAGGGGAGTTGGGATGCAGCCTTTACCTATCTGACCCGCCCGATGCAATCGCCTCAGGCCTTTCTGTCGGCCAAGTTGAAACTCGATGAACTGGTGCCGATGCCGACCGGGATGGCTTCAATCCTGGTGGAAGGCGTCTTTGTCGGTAAGAGATCCTTTTCCTTGCTTGAAAAAGAAACGGACCTGCCGTTCGGCAACGATCCCAAGATTGGTATCAAAGTCACACCAACCCGGCAAAAGGATGAAGTTGGCCTCTTTGGCGGCAAATACACACAATTCTGGGGCTGGGAGCTGGAGGTGACCAACAACAAGGCGGTTGCCGTAGATCTGCGGATTGAAGATGCTCGTCCTCAGATTCAGGACAAGCGCATTCAGCTTGTACAGTCTGAAGTGCCCAGGCCGACGGAAGAGGATAAAAATCTGGTGATCTGGAATCTGAACCTGAAACCTGGCGCCAAAGAGACGGTCAAATACAACTACAAGATCGAATACCCCGAGGATATGGAGGTCGATCTGGGACGCTAGTCTGTCCTGAAAATTGAGATAACAAAAGGCCAGCCCGAGCGGGTGGCCTTTTGTTATGTGGGATGTCCTCTGTAGAATTAGTTGCGGTGGTGGGGTTTCGTCAACCGTACGATCTTATAGATCGTGGTGGTTCCGCTGACTTCGTTGGTCACGACAAGCAGTGGTTTACGAACCGGGCTTTGCTTGGCGGGGATAAAGAGCAGCCCTTCAGGGGCCAGATCGCCTGCGGTACCGGCTTCGGCGTTTCCGCTGAAATCCCGATTGTTGAGATATTGGACAAATTGAGGTGCGACGGGATTGCTGATGTCGTAGACCATGATGCCACCGACCCGCTCGAGGCCGATAAAGGCGTAGGTCTGTTTACCGATCTTTCCGACAGTGATCCCTTCCGGTTCAGGGCCTTTGTCGTCACTGCGATTGTCGAAGGAGTCGTTTTCGTCGTTGGTCGAATTGAAGTTGTCCGGATTCACCAGTGCCTGAATCCGTTCGAAATCAGACCCGGAATCGTAGATCATCTCGCCTTTGGCATTGAGGATGGAGAACGACCGCCCACCGTAGGCGTGGAGCAGATCGATGTCGCCATCGCCGTCCATATCCCCCGTGGCTGTTGTAATCTTTAGTCGGCCCAATTTCTCTTCGGCTTTCAGGATATTGATGTCCGGGTAGGCGGTCGGGTCGACGTCAAAGTCATCGCCTGCATCCTTGATCCGGGCCTCTTCGCTGAATCCATCGTAATCGCGGGAATCCCCTTCATTCGCGGTGACCAGATACGTCTCACCTTCAACTTCGTAGCTGGCAATAGCGTCAGGCTGGTACATGCCAACCACCGGCCAGGGGCGGATGTTAATGGCATCATCCTTGTTGCTGGCATCGATAGCATTTTGGATCACATTGTGGTTTTTAGTCCCCAAGGGGAGCAGCTCGGTCACGGTCTTCGAAGGGATGTCTACGACCGCCAGGGCATTGTTTTCCTGCAGGGATACCCAGGCGGTACTGGAATCGGCAGAGATCGCAATATATTCAGGTTCAAGATCCTGTGCGACGGTCGCGTTAGGGCCGTAAATACGAATTGGTCGTAAGTCCATCCCATTGAAAGCGGTGAAGGGTACCGGGGTAACGTCGGCCTGAGACAGATATCTGATTCCCCGAGACAGATCGATAATACTGATGGTGCCCTCGGGATCAACGGTGTAATCGTCGTTGGGTTCGCCCTCATTAGCGACCAGCAGCTTAGCCCCGTCTGGAGTGAAGGTCACCATATCGGGGAGAGCACCGACCAGGACCGACTTGAGAAACTGACCTTTCGTATTAAAGAACACCACAGAACCGGGCTGCTGTTTGTTTTCCGCTTCCACGGCAACGGCTACCAGTCCGTTTTTGACAGCGACACTATTCACCCCAGCGCCATACGGCTCCAATTTGATGGTTGCTTTCAAGCGGGGGCGACGGATATTACGGATATCCAGGATGTCGACGGTGTTTGCGTTTGCGTTGGTGACAAAGACTGTTTTATGGAACGGATCATAGGCAGCGATTTCAGCGGCACCTTCATCGAAAATACCGGATTCGTAGGTCCCGGTGGCAATCAGCTTGATCTTGGGTGTGGAGAGGTAATCCACCTCGGGCCGACTTGGGTGAGTTCCGGCAAAGGCTTGGGATGTCCCAAGCACAAGCAACAGAGAAGCTACAATGGTTTTCCGCATGTCATCCTCCTTGAAAAAGAATTAAAAAAGTCTTCCCCTGAATGGGGTAGACGAAAGATAACTAAAGGGGTTGACGATTGAGTTAATGGAGGATGTGGCTTTAATGAGAAAAAAGGCCACTCATCATATGAGTGGCCTTTTCAGATTTATGAAGGGTCGTACTTACGGTTGGATCTTACGTGCTTCGAGGTAGAACCTTTTCTCGTCGGCTTCGCCCATGGAGAAGGTCTTGCGGGGCAGGGCGCCGTCAAAGATGATCGTCTTGAACAGATCATGCTTGGAGATAGTCGGAAGGTAGAAGCCGATGTTCCCTTCCTTGCGGCCCAGGTCGGTGACCGGCTGGGTGCCGTGGATATAGTCGACCTTCACCTCGGGGTTGGCGTCGATAAAGTGGTTGATAAAGTCCTGCAGGCTGGCGGCCTCGAGGGTAAAGCCCGGGTGGTCGATGACAAAAACGCCACAGAGCTTTTCGGTAACGAACGGCAGCAGGTGCCGGTCCTCTTTTTTAAGACCTGGAGTGAGAGCATGCAACTCCTCCGGGGTGCCGACATCGACCTGGCTCAGGGTGCCGCCGCGCTGGTTGACATGCAGTTCCAGTTCGGCACTGAGCTCGGCGAACTTGGTGTTGAACAGAACCCGGTGGATTGGTTCGAACTCCAGCCCTTCGTCGTGAATGTTGACCAGTTCCACCAGGGCGAAACGCGCCGGGTGGTTCATGATCGCGTCCTTGTCCTCGGCCTCGTCCTTCAGCGTTTCCCAGATCGCCTTGGCGGTGGCGAAGGAGTGGTTGCCGTCGCCCATGGCATAGAGGACCGGTTTCTCGTCTTCGGCACCGTATTTCGCGTTGAAGGCGGCCGGTTCCGCCAGCTTCTCCAGTGCGGAAGCGACCTGCCCGATCTGGGCCTCGTCCTGGACATGCCAACCTTTGATATGGCCGCCGTCTTTCATCAGTTCGAAGTCGTAAGCCGTTTCCAGCTCCAGATCAAACAGAGGCTCGATGACGGTCCGTTCGGGATCATCGATCAGTACCATGATGTGGGGCAGTTCGATGGGGGCCTTTTCGCGGACCCGTATGCGGGGCGGAAGGCGATCGACAATCGTTCCCTCGGTGGCCCGGATCAGGGTGGTGGCGCCTTTGTTGAAGTCATACTCTTCCAGGTCCAGTGCCACCATCAGCCCCTTGCGGGAGGGGGCATGGGAGGTTTTGCGGTCGATGAGGATAAAACCGGGAGCCTGTTCTTCCAGAACGCCCTGGTCGACCATCTGGGCCATCTTGCCGTTGATGGAGGCGATCCGCTGCTCCTCATTACCGTCTTCCAGAAAAACTTCGGGGAAGATCAGGTCGAGGGTGGTGGGAGCGTCCCCGGCGACAGTCCGCACAGCGTCCCAGTAGTCGGGATCGGAGGTGTACTGGTCGCAGGCGATGACGGTCCACTTTGTCATATCGGTACCCGCCTTGGGCAACAGAATCTTGGGGACCTGAAGGGCAATTTTCTCAAAAGTCATGAATCCTGGTCCTTGGTAAGGAAAAGTATCTCTGGTTTCCAACCGGAAACGGCTCTTTTCCGTTGTGGTGGTGTCAGTCTGCGGGCTTCGCTTGTGCGGCGTAGCGGACTACGCCTCCGCGCACTCCCTGGACTTCCTTGCCAAAACGAAAAATTTCTCGTTTCCGATTTGAAAACGGGGGCAGTGGCATCCATGGGTTTTTTGGTTGGGCCAATCCGGCATTCTGACTTGGTGTATATGCCCAACTTCCTGTTTCTTCCCGGTTAGAGGAAGGTGAGGATAGTCTACCACCAATAAACAATGGCCGCCTGTATAGGAGGCGGCCATTGGTGGTGTTACATCAGGGCGCGCCTCAGGAGGCTGCGTATTCGGCAATCTTGTCACCCACCTGGGAGGTGCTCATGCCCATCTTGCCGGCGGCCAGGGACTGGATGTCGTTTTGCAGCGCCTTGGCAACGGCGTTCTCGACTCGCTTGGCCGCCGCATCTTCGCCCAGGTTCTCCAACAGCATGCCGGCAGCACCGATGGCGGCGAGCGGGTTGATGATCCCCTGGCCGGTGTACTTGGGAGCGGAACCGCCGATCGGCTCGAACATGGAGACGCCTTCGGGGTTGATGTTACCGCCGGAAGCGATACCCATGCCGCCCTGGGTGATGGCGCCGAGGTCGGTGATGATGTCGCCGAACATGTTGGTGGTAACCAGAACATCGAACCATTCGGGGGACTTGACCATCCACATGCAAGCGGCGTCAACGTGGTAGTACTCACGCTTGATATCGGGGTATTCGGCTTCGCCAAGCTCGTGGAACACGCGCTCCCACAGGTCGAAGACGTAGGTCAGGACGTTGGTCTTGCCGACTAGACCCAGGGTCTTGCGCTTGTTCCGCTTACGGGTGTATTCGAAAGCGAAGCGCAGGCAGCGTTCCACCTGATGACGGCTGTAGACCATGGTCTGCATCGCCACTTCGTGCTCGGTACCCTTCTGGGAGATGCCGCCGGTACCGGTGTAGATGCCGCCGGTGTTCTCACGGACGATGACGTAGTCGATCTCTTCCGGACCTTTGTCCTTCAGCGGGGTCTCGACGTTGGGCAGCAACTTGATCGGACGCAGGTTGATGTACTGGTCCAGTTCAAAACGCAGCTTCAGCAGAATGCCCTTTTCCAGGATGCCGGGCTTAACGTCCGGGTGACCGATGGCACCCAGGAAGATGCCGTCGTGCTTCTGCAGGTCGGAGACAGCAGTCTCGGGGATCACTTCGCCGGTGCGCAGGTAGCGCTCGCCGCCGAAATCGTATTCGGTGAAATCCAGGGACAGGTTTTCGGCAGCGGCAACCGCCTTCAGTACCTTGACACCTTCGGCCACGACCTCGGGGCCGGTACCGTCACCGGGAAGAACCGCAATGTTGTAGCTTTTGCTCATCGTAGACTCCTCATCGTCCATAATTTTCGTCTGATCCGCGGATCAGAAAGCTCTATACGCCTTCAGCCGCCAGGGAAAATTCCTCCAAGGCGGTGGGTCGGGCTTATACCGTTGTAAACTGGAAAACTGCGGGAAATTGCGCCAGGCAATTTTCGGTTGTTGAAGGAGGCTTCTTATACACTTTTTTGCCCCGATTCTGCAAGCTTTTCCAGCATTTGCCGCAAGCCTTTTTCTTTTGACCGATAGGGGACCGATGTGGTTTGACTTTAAAGAGTGATTATGGTTACTTGATGCGCTTGGGTCATTCGTGGTGGCTTCTACTGCAACCGCCGATTATACGCCATCTTAAGGCGTGCTCGGTGTACCTGCGGGGACCCGGATAAGAGCTTTAAAGGAACTTAGATTCAGATAAATGCTGACGATACACGACTTCCATTTTGATTTGCCGCCGGAGCTGATTGCCCAGAACCCCACCACCGAGAGGGATGCCTCCCGGCTGATGGTGCTGGACCGGTCGCGGGAGCAGGTCGACTGCCGCAACTTTTCCGATATTCTCGAGTGTTTCCTGCCGGGTGATCTGCTGGTGATGAACGACACCAAAGTCATCCCTGCACGGCTTCTGGGGCACAAGGAGAGTGGTGGCAAGGTCGAGGTGCTGCTGGTGCGGCGAATGGGAGAAGAGGCGGAGGTCTGGTCCTGCCTGATCAAAGCGTCCAAGAGTCCCAAAGCCGGTACCCGTTTGCTGTTTGATTGCGATGTCGAAGCGGTGGTGGAGGAGGGGGGTGTCGACGGGCAGCGGCTGGTTCGGTTTGATGCAGCCGGCAACTTCCTCGATGTGGTGGAGCAGATCGGTCATATTCCTCTGCCGCCCTATATCCAGCGGCAGGACGGCCAGGAAGACCGGGAACGGTACCAGACCGTGTTCGCTCGCCACGCCGGTGCGGTTGCGGCACCCACGGCGGGGCTCCATTTTACCGAATCGATTCTGGAGCAGCTTCAGGCCAAGGGTGTCGAACTGGCGCAGGTGACTCTGCACGTCGGCTTGGGAACTTTTCTGCCGATGCGGGTGGAGAAGCTGGACCAACATCGGATGCACGAAGAGGAGTATCTGGTGCCGGAGGAGACCGCCCGGGCGATTCGCAAGGCCAAAGCCGAAGGCCGTCGGGTCATTGCCCTGGGGACCACGACCACGCGCACTCTGGAACATGCGCTGGATGCCAAGGGGCAGGTTGTCGCCGGCTGCGGGTTCTCCGATCTCTTCATCTATCCGCCCCACGAATTCAAGGTGATCGACGGGTTGGTGACGAATTTCCACCTGCCCGAGTCGACCCTGTTGATGCTGGTCAGCGCTTTTGCCGGACGGGAGTTTGTTCTGTCGGCTTATCAAAGAGCCATCGAAGAGCGGTTCCGTTTTTTCAGTTACGGCGACTGCATGTTTATCGGCTGACCCGAGGAACGTATGGAGCATCCTTTTTCTTACGAACTGATCCGGACCGCTACCGGTTCCGCTGCCCGACGGGGGCGAATCACCACCCGGCGCGGTGTGATCGAAACGCCGATCTTTATGCCGGTGGGGACGCTGGGCACTGTGAAGGGAGTGCTGCCCGAGACACTGAAGGATCTGGGAGCGCAGATCATTTTGGGCAACACCTACCATCTGTTCCTGCGGCCCGGTCATGAACGGATCCAGCGTCTGGGCGGGTTGCACACGTTTATGAACTGGGACCGGCCGATACTGACCGACAGCGGCGGCTTTCAGGTGTTCAGTCTGGGGCAGCTCAATAAAATCACCGAAGAAGGGGTGACTTTCCAGTCCCATATCGACGGCAGCCGACAACACTTGACGCCGGAACTGTCGATCAAGGTCCAGCAGACGCTAGGGGCCGATATCATCATGGCCTTTGACGAATGTATCCCCTATCCGTCGGACCGGACGTACGTCGACGCATCGACCGCTCTTTCCGGGCGCTGGGCCAGGCGCTGCAAGGAGGCTCATGACCGGAGTGACGGATCGGCCCTCTTCGGCATCGTTCAGGGAGGGATGCATCCCGATTTACGGAAACGAAGCGCCGACGAACTATTGGAGATCGGGTTTGACGGCTATGCCCTTGGCGGGCTGTCGGTCGGCGAAGAGGCCGAACTGATGTACGAGATGATGGAGGTCGGCCTGCCTTTGTTGCCCCAGGACCGTCCCCGCTACGTCATGGGGGTAGGGACCCCGGAGAACCTGGTGGAAGGAGTGGCGCGGGGCTGCGATATGTTCGATTGTGTCATGCCGACCCGGAATGCGCGGAATGGGGTGATGTTCACCCATTTCGGCAAGATCAGTATCAAACAGAAGCAGTACGAGGACGATCCGGAACCGATCGATCCGGCCTGTGATTGCTACGTCTGTCAGCACTACAGTCGGGCCTATTTGCGCCATCTTTACAAGAATAATGAAATCCTTGCGTCTGTGCTCAATACACAGCATAATCTGCACTATTATCTGGGGCTGATGTCCCGTATGCGGAAAGCCATCGAGGAGGACCGTTTCGACGCTTTTCGCACCGAATTCTACCGTCAACGTCAATCGTAGCCGCCCGTTGCGGCCAACGACAATGGAGATATCTCAAGGAGGCATCCTATGGTTTCTGTAGCTTACGCCGCGGCTGAACAGGCCGCGTCCCCACAAAACGTCGCTTCCCCTCTCATCATGATGGGTCTGATGTTTGCTGTTTTCTATTTTCTGCTCATCCGGCCCCAACAAAAGCGCGCTAAACAGCACCGTGAATTGGTCGCAGCCCTCAAGCCGGGAGACCAGGTGGTTTCCGCCGGTGGTATCCACGGCAAGGTGGCTGCGGTGGAAGACGACACCATCACCGTTGAAGTCGCGGCGGGTGTCAAAATGAAATTCAATCGGAGCTCTATTGCTTCCAAGTCCTGATCGGTTCGGTCGGGCACCACTGCGTTCCAAAGGAGGAACTTTCAGCGATGTCGAATAGCGTCAAAATAAGAGGCCTGCTGGTTGTGGCATGCCTTGTTTTTGCGATCACGGTTCTCACTCCCACCTTAATGGGCAAAAAAACACCGGCCTGGCTGGCCGACACTTTTAACCCGATCTCTCTGGGGCTTGACCTGCAGGGCGGGATGCATCTTGTTCTGGGAGTGGAAGTCGAAAAGGCCTATGAGGCCCGGATTGACAATCTTGTTGACCAGACGACCGTTCTGTTGAAAGAGAAGGACATCGTCTTCAAACGGGTCAACAAGAAGGATCAGGACCGTCTGTCCGTGGTGGTTTACGACCAAGAGACCGCCGGTCAGGTCCAGTCGCTGATGGAAGAAACCTTCTACGATATGGAAGCAGAGGCTCTGCCGTTGCAGGGCGGTTATACCGAAATCTTCTTTCAGTTGAGCGACCGTGAGACCCGGGAGATAAAAGACTACGCCATTCGTCAGGCTCTCGAAACCCTGCGGAATCGCGTGGATGAGATGGGTCTGACCGAGCCGACTCTCCAGATCCAGTCCGACAACCGGATTCTTGTCCAGCTTCCCGGTGTCAAAGACCCGGACCGGGCCCTGAAGCTTCTTGGGGAAACGGCTTTGCTGGAGTTCAAGATGGTGGCGGAAAACGTCAACCTGGAAGAGGCGCAACAGGGCAAACTGCCTCCCGGTACCCAGCTTCTGTATATGGTGGACAAGACCCCTGGTGCACCCAAAGTACCGATTGTGGTCTTTTCGCGCACAAGCCTCACCGGCGATCTGCTGTCCGACGCTCAATTCCGGATCGACACCCGTTTTAACGATCCTTATGTCTCTTTGGACTTTAACAAGATCGGGGCCAAGCGTTTCGAGCAACTGACGGGCAGTAACACCGGGAAGCGGATGGCGATCGTTCTGGATGGAAAGGTCTACAGCGCTCCGACCATTAACGAGAAGATTCGCGGGGGGAAGGCGATGATCTCCGGCTCGTTCACCCCGCAGGAAGCGACCGACCTTGCCATTGTTCTTCGCGCCGGCTCTCTCCCCGCTCCGGTCAAGATTCTGGAGAACCGGACTGTCGGAGCCAGCCTCGGTGCCGATTCGATCAACCAAGGGATCCGGTCGGTCATGATCGGCGGTATCCTGGTGGTCGTTGCCATCGCCATCTATTACCAACTTTCCGGTCTTGTCGCGGTCACGGCACTGGTGCTGAACCTGGTTTTCATTTCGGCGATGCTGGCTCTTTTCGGGGCCACCCTGACTCTGCCGGGGATTGCCGGGATCGTATTGACCGTCGGTATGGCCGTCGATGCCAATGTCCTTATCTTTGAACGTATTCGTGAAGAGCTCCGTCTGGGTAAGTCCTCACGGATGGCCGTCGAAACGGGCTTCGGGAAAGCTTTCCTGACCATTATCGATGCCAACCTGACGACCTTGATTGCGGCCCTGGTCCTGTTCCAGTTCGGAACCGGGCCGGTTAAAGGGTTTGCGGTCACCCTGTCCATCGGTATTCTGGCCTCGTTGTTCACCGCTGTCTTTGTCTCCCGGATGGTTTTTGACCTGGTGCTGGAGCGCAAGGCGGTCAAGCGGCTGAGTATTTAAGGAGCTTTTTTCATGCAATTGATCAAACCCAATACAAAGATCGACTTTGTCGGTAAGCGAAAGCTGGCATTTATCCTCTCCGGACTGATCATCCTGGCCGGGATTCTGTCCCTGGTGGTCAAAGGTGGCCCGGAGTACGGGGTCGATTTCGCCGGCGGTACCGTTGTCCAGGTCAAGTTCGAATCCGATGCCGATCCGGCCGGGATCAAGGATGCGTTGAAGCCTTTGAACCTCGGATCGATGACCGTGCAGACCTTTGGCGATGCCGGTGGTGAATTCCTGATCAAGACCGACCTGAGCAGTGAAAAGCTGGAAGGTGTTTCCAAAAAAATTCTGGATACGCTGGAGGGAACTTTCGGTCAAGGCAAAGTCGATATCCGCCGAACCGAGATGGTCGGCCCGCAAGTCGGTAAAGATCTCCGGCAAAAAGGGATGATGGCCATCGGCTGGGCGATGCTGGCGATCCTGGCCTATATCACCGTTCGCTTCGAGTTCCGGTTTGCCATCGGTGCGATCATCGCCCTGGTGCATGACGTGACCATCACCCTCGGGGCTTTCAGCCTCTTTGGACGGGAGATCGATCTGCCGATTATTGCCGCCTTTCTGGCGATTATCGGCTATTCCCTGAACGATACGATTATCGTCTACGACCGGATCCGCGAAAATCTGGCCAAATACAACAAGGAAGCGTTTGATGTGGTGGTCAACCGAAGCATCAACGAGACCCTGTCGCGGACCCTGCTGACCTCCGGCACCACCCTGATTGTGGTTCTGGCGCTCTTTATCCTGGGGGGCGGTGTGATCAACAACTTCGCCTTCGCCATGCTGGTCGGTGTGCTGATCGGTACCTACTCTTCGGTCTTTGTCGCCAGCCCTGTTCTGTTGATCTGGGAACAGAGAAAAGCCGCCAAGGCGGCTGCGGCTCAGTAGGAGAGCGTTTATGCGGATGGATACACTGATTGTCGGTCTGGTCTGTCTGGTGGCAGGCTTTCTGGGCGGCTACTTTTTCGATGTGAGCACGGCACCGGAACCCGGCACCGGGCAGACGTCCCAGGTGCAACAACAGGACAACAGCAATGTGAAGCTTCAGGGCGAAATCGCTCAGCTTGAGCGGGTTGTTGCCCAGGATCCGGCCAATCGGGAAGCCTGGGTGGCCCTGGGGCATACCTATTTCGACAGTAAGGAGCATTTGAAGGCGATCGATGCCTACGACCGCGCTCTGGCTCTGAAGGGCAACGACCCGGATGTGCTGGTCGATCAAGGGACCATGTACCGGCGTATGGGCTGGTTCGATAAGGCCATTGCCAACTATGACAAGGCTCTCGGTCTGAATCCGGAGCACAAGAATGCCCTCTTCAACAAAGGTGTGGTCTACCGGTATGATCTGGAGGATTTCGAGGGCGCGGTGGCTGCCTGGGAACTGTTCCTTCAGAAAAATCCCAATTACCCGGATGCGGCGAACATGAGAAAGCAGATCGAGTTCATGAAGGCGCATCCGCCCACGAAATAACCCTGTTACCAAATAGATGCGGGCCCTTTGGGTCCGCATCACAGTTTGATGACAAAGTCCGTCCGTGGTCTTTGTCATACCCGTTCCGCAAAAGCGCGGTTTTGCTTCACTCACAAAAACAAGGGGTGACAGCTTCCTTGTTTTTGGCTCGCTCATCCCTGAGCTCGAGCAGGCTGTTTGTCAACAGCCTGATTTTTTATCTATCTTATGGAACCTGTTGAACGAAAATGGCAATGCCGTCCGGTTGACTGCGAAGCGTTAGCTCGTTTGCAGAAGAGTGAAGGGCTCCATCCGCTGGTTGCGCAAGTCCTGGCACACCGCGGTGTGGTCGACAGTCAGGACATTCGCCCCCTGCTGCAATCCCGATTGCAGGATCTACCGGACCCTTCCCTGATGCAGGATAT
>JANQIN010000218.1 GCA_028282145.1 Thermodesulfobacteriota bacterium
TGGGGGCTGTGCACGGTCTTGCGGGACCCTTGGGGGGTGCCCTGGGTTTGCCTCATGGCTGGCTCTGCGCACGTCTGCTGGTGCCGGTTCTGACCCTGAGCCTGGACCGGCTGGAGGCTGCAGGTGAAAACTGGGACGGCCTCGAACGGTTCGACGAGTTGGGTTATCTGTTGACCGGGTTACCCGAGGCCGGTGGCCGGGATGTCCTAGCCAATTTGCAACAACTGGTGGACGGCTTGCCGTTGGCCGGGGTGCCCGATACGATCGATACGGAGAGTTTTCCGGCACTCTGCGAAGCGGCAACGACCTCCAGCAGTATGCGCGGGAATCCGGTCCCTCTTTCCGCTACAGAGTTGCTGGAGGCGGTTTCCAATGCAATGGAGGAGGCATGAGTTCATCCCAGTGGCAGTCGGTGCTGCAGTTCTGGTTCGGTTCCCGTCCCCTGACCCCGGAAGGGGCCAAGAAAAAGGTGGGGACCTGGTTTATGGCTGATCCGTCTTTTGATGAGAAGATCCGGGAAAAATTCGGCCCATTGGTGAAACAGGCACTGGCGGGTGAGCTGGACGGATGGGCGGCTCATCCTAACGGGCGACTGGCCCTGATCCTGATCTTGGATCAGTTTTGCCGAAATCTGTTTCGTGGCACTGCCCGAGCCTTTGCAGGCGACGACCGGGCTCTGTCTTTGACTTTAGAAGGGCTGCAGTGGGGCGACCGCCTGTCCTACCCGATGCCCCGGGTTCTCTTCTTTCTGATGCCTCTGATGCACGCCGAGGATCCGGAGGTGCAGGACAGATCGGTGGAAGCCTACCAGGCCCTGCTGGAGGCCTGCCAGCCGGAGTGGCGGCCGATGGTGGAAAACTCACTGCATGAAGCGATGGTTCATCGGGAGCTGATTCACGCTTTCGGTCGGTTTCCTCATCGCAATGCGGCACTGAAACGGGCTTCGACTTCGATCGAACTGACTTATCTCAAGCGAAGCGGTCGCGATTATGGTCAGGGCACCATAAAGCGAAAGCACTAGCCATCGACAGAGGGCTTCGGCGATGGTATATAGAATCGATAGCTCTGTTGGACGCAGACCCACGATCTTGTATCCCCTTGGAGGACTGCCATGATTCGCCCACTCGAAGAACAGTTTGAACACGATACCGTGATGCGTATCCGTACGCTGATCGAGTCCTTTGAGGAGCTGGAGCTGCCCAGCGGACCGGTGCGCTACATGGCGGCCGAAATCCGGCGGTGTCTGGAAGCAGGACTGCTCCTGGCGGCGGTACAGGTGTCGGCAGCGCTTTTCGAGCGCTTTATCCGCAAGATCATGATTTTGAAGCGCGTCAGTGAAGAGCCGCGGCGGGTTAACGAAACGATCGACCAGATTATGGATCGGGCCGAAGATGCTCTGGAAGAGGATCGGCAACTGAACGTCCCCCGTTTGCTGGATGAACTTCAGGAACTGAAGCTGGTTGACGAGGATGATGCTGCCACCGCCCGGACCTTTTACCGAGATGTTGCTATTCCTCTGCAGCATGCGCTCACCGGACGTTATATCCGAGCCCAGCACCAAGCCGATGACGAGATGTCAATCCAGGATGAAATCGGTCTGTCCCACAGCGGTCAGTTCTTCGAATTTGAGAATACCATTGAAGATCATGCCTTGGAGCACTTGGAAGTGGTGATCAACTTTATTGCCAAATATCTTGATCTCTGTGAGCGGTTACGTACCCGCCAGGTCGACGACGACCTCTGATTTCATCAGGCATGTCCGTTATCTTCCTGCTGCATCTGGGAGTGACGCTTCTATTGACGGGAGTCATTTGGTTGGTGCAACTGGAAACCTACCCGGGGTTCCTGGCACTGGACTCTGAACGTTTCCCCGACTATCACCGTTTTCATTGCCGACGCATCGGTTGGGTGGTTATCCCACTGATGCTGCTGGAGCTGACGACAGCCCTGTGGCTGCTGGTGGGAGAGCGCGCATCCCTTCCTGTTGTCTGGCAATTCCCTGCGCTGGTACTGTTGATTTTGGTCTGGGGCAGCACCTTCCTGGTACAGGTTCCTTGTCACAACCGGTTAAGCAAAGGCTTTACGGAAGTGGCTGCTCGTCGTCTGATTCAAACCAATTGGGTTCGAACACTGGCCTGGACCGGGCGTTCGCTGTTGTTGTTGATTTATCTGTACCTGGGTTAACAAGGAGTTGGATGTGCCCTCGATCCACGATGTCAAAGACTGGCTGGCGAAAAAAGAGATTCGGGTTCTGGAGTTTGAAGAACCGACCCCGACAGCCGAAACGGCCGCTGCTGCCGTCGGTTGTACGCCGGCGGAGATTGCCAAATCGCTCCTGTTTATTGTCGGCGGGGAGGCCCTGATGGTGGTGACCGCCGGCGATGTCAAGGTGAAGAGCTCTCTGCTGAAGAAGGCCACTGGCCGTACCGGCAAGGTGAAGCTCCTCTACCTGATCGGCCTGTGGCAGCTTCACCTTGCCGGTACGGCCAGTGGCCTTCTTCAGCAGAGGGCTCTTCACCTTGACATCGCCGGCGGTCACCACCATCAGGGCCTCCCCGCCG
>JANQIN010000230.1 GCA_028282145.1 Thermodesulfobacteriota bacterium
CCCCAAGCGACCCTGGTATTCCTCCACCCAGGTCTGAAGCATCATTTTCTGACTGAGTCGCAGCTCCCGGGCCATCACCTGACCGGCCATCAACCACTCGTGGGCCATGGTGCCGATGGGAGTCAGGCCCAAAGTTTTCGCAAGGTGGACATTGCTGGTTCCCACCAGATGTGCCGGAACTTCGGATTGAAGGGTTGTCACCACTTCTTCCTGCCATGTTCGTGAAAACCGTCGCCGGGTACCAAAGTCACTGAACAGAAAGCGTCCGTTTTCCGGCTCCTGCCGGATCCATTGCACCTTTTGGCGAAGCCGACGACGGCCTTCCTCGTAGTCCGGCGCAGGCGCCAACCGGCGGAAGTAGAGTTCGTTGACGATGGCCAGCAGCGGGACCTCAAACAGGATTGTTTCCACCCAGGGGCCGTCGATCAGGATCTCCAGCCGCCCGGTCTCGGTAGACACCTGAACCTGGCCCTCGTCCAGCCGGAAACCTTGAAGAGAGTCAACAAAGTCGTCCGTGAGGTAATCAAGCTTTCGAAGATAGGCCAGTTCTTCCTCGGCGAGGGTCAGACGACAGAGTTCTCTGACCTCTTCTCGAACTTCGTCGGCGACAGGACGCAGATCAACCTCCGAATTTCGACAGGCAAAAGCGTAGGTCGCCGGCAGGTCCGAAAAATGGTGCAATGCACCCTGCATCATCGAGAACTTATATAGATCGGTATCCAGCAGGGAACGAATCATTCCCATGTTAGCCTCCTAATTACTGATCTCGCTGGCTGATGCAACCAGCACGGCACCCGCCTCTCGCATCTGATTCAATGCATCGGACACGGTCTCCTCGGCAATCCCGCGGCAGGCGCCAAGATTGACCACGACCTCAAAACCTGCATCACGAAGTTGCAACACCGTGGTCTTGACACAATAATCGGTCGCCAGACCACCCACGATCACGGTTTTAACGCCCTGGGACGTCAGATATTCTTTCACCCCGGTGCTCATGGTATCGGCCAGATCCCGATACAGGGCACCATAGGGATGCATATCCGGTTCTACCCCTTTGTTCACCACAAAATCATAACCACTGTCGTCCGGTAGGCCGGCAATAAATTCAAACCCGAGGGTTCCCGGCACGGCATGTAGCGGCCAGGCAATATCGACGTTCTCCCCTTCAACCGGATCAAAGGGGGCCAGATTATTCGTCCCTGCAACCCAGACAGCGTTGGGGTTATGAGCGTCCCGGGAAGCGACCCGGACCCGGGCCAGCTTTGCCTGGGCATTCAGCTCGGGGACAATAGCCGTACCCTCCGGAACCGGCAGTTCCTCCGGGCAGACAGGGGTAAAACAGTTCTGTGGATCGACATCAAAACTGGCGGTCGTTTCAAAATCAACCTGATATCCCATTGTCACCTCCCAGCTTATTGTCTCTGTGTACATTTCAATTTATATACCCAGAGTCTATAATAAGTCAACCCTTGGAGAGGGATTCTGCGGAAGGACAGAGATGCAATGACCGATACAACCGAACAGGGCTACCTCGATCAGTACGACCCAGCCACCTACCCGATTCCTCTGTTGACGGTGGATATTGCGGTTTTCACCCTCCTGAACGATCGAATGCAGGTTCTGCTGACTCAAAGAGAGGCCTTCCCCTGCCGTCAGCAGTGGGCCCTCCCGGGTGGGTTTGTCGACCTGGAGAAAGACAAAGACCTGATGGCAACAGCTCGACGCAAGCTTCAGGAAAAGACGGGACTTCAGGGGGTCTATCTGGAGCAGGTCGCCTCAATGGGCAATGCGAATCGGGACCCTCGCGGCTGGTCGACCACCGTGGTCCACCTTGCTCTGGTTCCGCCGGAAGCCCCGGCTTCGACAATTAATCCAGACCGTCTGACTTGGGCACCGATCGAGGACCTGCCGCCTTTGGCCTTCGACCACCGTCACCTGATCGAACTGGCCTTTGAGCGACTGCGGAGTCGTACGCTCTATACCAGTCTGCCGGCTTTTCTGTTGCCCAACCCCTTCACTCTGAGCCAGTTGCAACGGGCCTACGAAGCCGTTCTGGGGCAACCGCTCACAACCAAAGCGTTTCGCACCCGAATGCAGGCCTCCGAAGCCATCGAAGCAACCGAGAAATATCAGACCGGGGCAGGTCGTCCGGCCCGCCTTTTCCGGCATACGAAAGAACCGTTCATCTTCAAACGTTCACTCGAGAACGCCCTCCCGGGATAACTCCGCTTCCCGTTCAAAGTCTGGGTTTCACAGCCGAAAAAAGGAGAACAACTGGACTTAACTCCCCGATACCATTAGACTCGAGACCATGACCGACACCTCTGAAATACCGCCTCGGTGCCCTGTTGGGGAAGACCAGTGCGAAGCTCTTGATCGTGTTGAACAGCTTGAGCGCAAGGTTGGAGAACTGACGGACCTGGTTCGGACCGATCCGTTGACGGGCATCCCCAACTTACGGCATTTTACCCAGGCGCTGGAACAGGAGATGGAGCGTACCCGGCGGTCGGAAAAACCGACGAGCCTGATCATGCTCGACCTGGATTATTTCAAGAAGGTCAACGATACTTACGGCCACGAAGTCGGGAACCAGGCTTTGAAACATGTGGCCGGCATCATGGTCAAGACTCTGCGGCGAATCGACATCCCCTGCCGTTACGGCGGAGAAGAGTTCGCCATTATTCTGGCCCATACCGACCTGAGTACGGCGGTCCGTGTGGCCGAGAGACTACGTCTGGCCATCGAACACGCCCCCCTTCCTCTTGAAGACGAACGAACTCTCTACCTGACCGCCAGCCTGGGGGTGGATGTCTTTACCTACCGTGTGGAACGGACCGTGGAACAATTGATCGAGTCGACCGACCAATGCCTGTATCAGGCCAAGCAGGCAGGCCGGAACTGTGTCCGCCATGCTCCGGAACCGGAGCTCGACACAAAGGCCTCTGTGTCGGCAGACGAGAAGGCCGGCCTTATGGGGCTCTTTGGGAAAAACGATTCTAAAGAAGACTGACACCGATCACGAGGTTTCCCAGTGAGTGTTCTCGATCGGATACGCCAACATTTCTGGCAGATCCCGCGTCCGGATCGCCTCATCAACGGCGATCATTGTTGTGAGTGTGCAGAACACGAGAACGACCTGGCCCCCTTCGACAACACCGACCTTCCCTACTCCGTCATTTCTTCACCGGCTTGGGACCCCATCTGTTTCTGCACCCCCGAGGCCTTTCGGTATCTGTTCCCCCGTCTTTGTGAGCTTGCTTCCGTCAAAGGAGACGACTGCTATCTGGATCAATTTCTTGTCCATCTGGAAAACCGCCATCAGCTTTTTTCATCGGATGAAAAAAGACTGATTCAGGAGCTGTTTCTCGAATGGACCGAGACCCTGAAGACAGAGATAGAACGATTTGACCTGGAGCCGGACCTTGATCGCATTTTTGAAGTTCTGGGGGAAGATCTATGATGTCGGAATGGGAGCAAGCGGTCCGCCAGGACGGGGACGAAGGTGGATTTTATGGCAAAACCGCCGCCGATTTTGTCGAGGGACCATGGTTTAGGGGGCTGGCAGCTCTTTTGCGGTCCTGACGTGCTGTGATTCGCCCGGTATCGACCTTAGCGGCCGGTTATGGTAAAACCATCCGACGTCAAATCAGGAAGGCAATCTCTCTATGAACTTTAAGGCACCCGAATGGAAAACCCTAGACGATCTGCTGTTGGAAATGGCAGAGATTCTTGTTCGTGAACGCCGCCCGATCACCGTCGACACCCGAGGATGGGATGGAGGAACGGCTCTTCATGTCGCAGCGGTCTGGAACGATGTCAAGGCCATTGAAACTCTGCTCAATGCCGGTGCCGATATCGATGCGGGTGGCGACAAAGGATGCACCCCCCTCCATGACGCAGTGATTCAGGGGAATTACGAAGCCGCCGCGGCTCTGGTCAGCCGCGGCGCTTCATTGACCATTCTGGACGAGTTCTGCCAAACGCCGCTCGATCACGCCGAGATGCGCAACGACCAGCGCTTTATCGTGCTGCTGAAAAGCGGGTCCAGCAGTTCGCTCCAGTAAGGCATTACGGCGAAACAGGATCGAGATAGATCCAGAGAACCGCCCCCAGTTCCACACCCTTGTCCTTTCCGGAAGGGTCCTTCAGGGTGTAATCCGCTTCATTGAGTGCCGCAAAACCCCACCACCCTTCCTTGGGGCAGGTAAAGGTAAAGACTCCGTTGGCATCGGCCTTGATGACCTGAGTGATATGGAGGTCGCTTGCGGGTTTCATCTTCCCATCCTGGTTATACCGTTCGACTTCGACTTCGGCCCCAGGAACGGGCTTGCCGTTCATAAGAACCTGCCCGACAAAAGCATTCCCGGCATAGTTGCCGAAAGGTCGCAGCAGGGGAACGATTTCCGTGTCCAGCCCCAGAGGTTCATCCCAGCCGACATCAGCCCCAAAAGCGCTGACGATCGTTTTGGTGATATGGATAATGTGGACATCTTCCGCCGGTTCCCAATAGGGGGTCGGTTCCATCACATAGCTGATCACACCGGGGCGCTTGACCGCGATATCGGCCTGCCACCCCTGATGCCCCATCACTTGAACCGAGGAAAGGGTGGAGAGAAGATCGGTCTTCTTCCCCTCTGTCACCGAAAAAAACGCTTTCGGCTTCTTGAGGGTCATGCCGGTCACCTCTGCCGGATGAGAAAAAGACAGAGTCAGTTGAACTTGGCGGCCGTCAGCGGTCACCTGGTTGGTCGACGGGATCAGCATCCCGAAATGGGCCCAGACCACCGTTGGAAGAGACATGAGAATCAGAACCAGAACTGTGCGTACCATTTTTTTCTCCTTGTGCATCAGAAATTTAAAAACGTGTCACTGGCGACAAAAAAAACTTATTTGTTTCGGCGAACCCGCTGAATTCCGAGACCCAGCCCCAGCAGAATCGCAACGCCCGCTAGGATACGGCCCATTCCCGGCCCTTGCCGCTCATCAATCAGCGCAGCCCCGTCTTCCTCCTCTGCAAAATCAGCCGCCTTGAGCACCCATTCGCCTCGGTGACCTTCACCGGCATTGATCACTAACTGAATATCCACAGGGTTTTTCCGAATCTCAGGGGGAAGGGGGAAGGCCCAGTTCCCCTGAGCATCTGTCTGACCAGTCGCCAGCAAACTGCTATCCGAAAGCAGACGTACCTCAATTTGAGCCCCTTTGGCCGGTCGTCCCCCGGAAAAAACGCTTTCGACGCGAACTTCGTTTTCCTCGACCCAGGCAAAAAGGTAAAGCCGATGGGCCCAGGCCGCATCGGAGACAAACAGGACGAACAGGAAACAACACATTAGCGCCCGGGGCATCTGCTCCTCCCTACCTGAAGCTGCAAAATTTCAGGTTGAACCTTCAAGAGGAATCTTACCACATAAAGGGTCACGGCGCCCTCGACCAGAGCAATGGGAAGATGGGCCACCAGGACCAGCTGAGCCGTCCTCCAGAAGGCCTCTCCTGCCAGCGCCAGAACCCCGCTGGTCAGAACCCCGGACAGGAGCACCGCACCACCGCCACCGAGGAAAGCTGCCATGCTGGCGCTTTTACCACCTTTCTGGAGAAAGCTTCGACACAGGCAGCCGCAAATAACGGCGGGAAGAGCTAAATTGACGGTAGTCACGCCCAGGACGGTAATACCGCCAAACTGAAACAGCAGTGCTTGAAGAAGCAGCCCTACCAGAATGGCGGGAAAGGCCGCCCAACCCAGGAGGACCCCCATCAAGCCGTTCAATACCAGATGTCCACTGGCAGGGCCGATAGGGACATGAACCAAGGTCGCGACGAAGAATGCCGCGGCGAGTATCGCCACGGTCATGATCCGGTCATAATCGATTTTTTGAAGTCCGACAGCAGTACCTGCAGCGGCAATGGCTGCACCGGATAATAACACCGGTGCTGTCAGGACCCCTTCTGCAATATGCATAAAGTAGCCTCTTACCCGTTAAATCCAGCCAACCATAACCCCGAGTAACACGTTTGTCAATATCGTATGCATCGACTGGCATCAAACCTTTTCTCTAGATTTGTTCATTTTTTTTGAACAAAAATTAAAAACTATCATTAATTGTGTAATAAATTGCTTTTAATACTTTTTTTAAATATAGAAATGTTTCGGATCGCGGTCATGTTAGGATATTCGAGATTGAGGAGGTTCGCAGATGTCATTGATTCCATTTGTCGGCGCCATGCTGATTCTTGCTGCCACTCCGGGTCCCGGGGTCTTTGCTGTGCTTGGGAAAGCTCTTTCAGGGGGTGTCAGGCCGGCACTTTGGACCATTGCAGGAATTATCCTGGGCGACTTGATCTTTCTTGCCCTGGCTGCAGGAGGCCTGTCGGTTCTCGCTCATACCCTCGGAGACCTGTTTCTTTTCGTCCGCATTGCCGGAGCGCTCTATCTCATCTGGCTGGGTTTGAAAGCTTGGCGTTATCAGCCCCATCCTCGGGGAATTGTCGGTCAGGGGTCCCATTCCCGGTCAAAAGATTTCCTGACCGGGCTGCTGATCACTCTGGGGAATCCCAAGGTGATCCTGTTCTATGCAGGCTTTCTCCCGACCTTTCTTCCGATTGAACAGCTTACAGTCGGCCAATGGGGGCAGGTTGGCGGCGTCGTGGCCCTGACTCTCTGGTTGGTTCTCGGCGGCTACGCCCTCCTGGCCGATCGGGTTCGTCACTGGTTCTCCAACCCTTCAACATACAGGTACCTCCATCGAACTGCCGGGACCCTGATGGTCGGCACAGGAGCGGTCCTGTTGATCAAACGGTAATGAGGCTATCTATGCAGGAATTGATCGAGGATATCCGGGATTTTGTGACTGAGCGGGATTGGGAACAGTTCCACACACCAAAAAACCTTGCAGCCGGATTAACAGTTGAAAGCTCGGAATTGCTGGAGATTTTTCTCTGGATGACTCCGGAGGAAAGCCGAAATCTGCCGATGGAGACCTTGGCCAAGGTCCGGGAGGAGATCGGTGATGTCATGATCTTTCTGCTGAATCTGGCCAGCAAATTTGAGCTGGACCCGGTGGAATGCGCCAAAGCCAAGATGGTTCAGAACCGGCAAAAATACCCGGCTGAGCTGGTCCGCGGGAGCGCAAAAAAGTACGACGAGTACCTCAAAGAATAGCTCATTTCAGCGTCTTACCTCCCCGTTGGTTGTGATTCCCGTAAAGGCATCTAGACTTGAGCCTGGGTGTCACGATTCCTTCTGTACGTGGAGGGCCCTTGGAGCAGGATCACCACCACACAACGACCTTTGAGCTGCCTGCAGTGCTTCGCCTGGGCACATTGGGGTTGTGTGCTTTACCTCTGATATTATTCGGCCTGGGGGTTTCCCTTTCCTCTCACCCACAGACCATTGACCTGGCGCTCCTTAAGCATCTTTCTCCCGACGGCCAGCTGTATCAATTGAATCGGTCTCTTTCCGGCAAGTTTGTTCAACCTCTTCTGGAGAGTATTGCTGCCACGACCGCTTTTCTCACAGGGCTGCTTAGTCTGATTCTGTTCCGTGTCTCGAAAAATCCGATCCTGCCCCTACTGGCGGTCTTTCTCATGGGTGCGGGAGCCATGGACGCGTTTCATACACTGGCTGCGAACTCGCTGATTGCAGACAGTATCATTCTGGCCGAGTTTCTTCCCTTTTCCTGGGCTGTTTTTCGTATTCTGACAGCCTTTTTCTTCTGCCTGGGGGCCGGTCTTCTGCTGCGACGAGGAACCCATCTGGCTCAGGACAGTACTTTTTATTTCGCTCTGGCCTGCATTGTCTCCATATGTTTATTGGGGTATGCAACTGTCCACCTGAGCGCTACGGCCCCCCAACTGCCACAGACCATCTTCCCCGACCAATGGATCAGCCGCCCCTTTGATCTGATCCCGGTGCCCTTTTTTCTCTTATTGGGCTTTTGGTTTCTGCCTCGCCTTCACCAGAAAGGACCGTCCCATTTCACCCTGGCGCTGCTCTGGTCCATCATCCCTCAACTCAGTGTACAGTTCTATATGGCCTTTGGTTCTCAGAGTCTCTACGATCATTGGTTCAATGCCGCTTATTCATTGAAGATACTGGCCTATCTGCTCCCCTTTTTGGGTCTGATGCTTGATTATCTTGGGAACATCAAGGCGCGGGATGAGGCGGTCGTCCACTCGAACAGGCTGGTGAACGAGCTGTTGGATGTCCAGAACGAACTTCAGTTTCAGCGCAGCCAGATTGCGTCGATTCTCGACACGGCCGCCGACGGCATTATCACGATCAATCATCGGGGAATTATTCAGTCGTTTAACAAAGCGGCAGAAAAGATCTTCGGGTATTCCGCCGAAGAGGTGTTGAACCAGAACGTCTCGATTCTCCAACCCCAAGAGGTCCGGGCGCATCACGACGACTATATCCAGAAATACATCGAAACGGGTCTTGCCCATATCATCGGTATTGGCAGGGAAGTAGAAGGGCGACACAAAGACGGGCACCCTGTCCCCCTTTATCTCAGTGTGAGTGAGATTCAGGGCCAGGGAGAAAGACTCTTCACCGGGATTCTTCACGATATTTCCGAACGCAAAGAAGCCAAAGCAAAACTGGAAGAATCTCTTCTCCGTTTTGAGCAATTGACCGGCAGCATTAACGACATCTTCTGGATGACCAACGCCGACGGATCGGAGATCATTTATGTCAGCCCTGCCTACGAGAAGATCTGGGGCCGATCTTGCGAATCCCTCTATCAAAACCCGACGGAGTGGCAGCAGGCGATTCACCCGGACGACCTTCCCCGTGTCCAACAGATGTTTACACCCGAAAAGCTGGCAGCCGGACAGTACAATGTCGAATACCGAGTGCTTCGTCCCGACGGTGAAACGCGCTGGATCCACGCCATCGGTTATCCCACACGGGATCACGACGGGGACCTGTATCGAATCTCCGGTATCGCCGCAGACATCACCGCTTTCAAGGAGGTCGAGCGGATCAAGTCGATGTTTATCGCCTCCATGTCCCATGAGCTGAGAACACCCCTCAATTCGATTATCGGTTTTACGAGTATCACCTGTGAGGAATGGACCGGACCGCTGAATGAAGAGCAGAGAGCCAATCTGCAGACCGTTCTTCGCAGTGGGAAACATTTGCTGAACCTGATTAACGATGTGATCGATGTTTCCAAGATTGAAGCAGGAAAACTGGAAATCCACCTGGAAAACGTCGATGTCGACAGGATCGTCCGGGAAGCCGTGGACACCCTGAGAGCCCAGGCGGACGAAAAAGCTCTCAAACTGGTGGTTGAGGCCCCGAAGTCATCTCTGAAAACAGACCCGGGACGGCTGCTGCAATGTCTGCTCAATCTGGTGAGCAACGCAGTGAAATACACCGAATCCGGTGAGGTGTCGGTCACCCTTGAAACCGGACTGGACTCTCACCTTAACAAATTCAAATCGGGTGTTAAAGTTAGGGTAAAAGACAGCGGAATCGGGATTGAACCTGCTGATATCAAACGATTGTTTACGCCTTTTACCCGTTTGGACTCTCCTCTGAAGGCGACCGTTTCCGGAACCGGGCTGGGTTTATACCTGACAGCAAAGCTGTCGCGGGAGATTCTGCAAGGAGATATCCAGTGCTCCAGTCAACCGGGAGAAGGCAGTTGCTTCACACTCTGGTTACCGGATCTGAGCGAGATGGATGAGGCATGAAGTGCGTTCTTGTCATCGAGGACAACCCGGACAATTATCGCCTGATCCAATATGCCCTGAGCCGTGCCGGTTACGTTGTACAACGTGCCGGTTCCGGTGAGATAGGGGTGGAGACGGCTGCGCCGGAAATGGCGTTTATTGTCATGGACATCAATCTTCCGGGGATCGATGGCTACGAAGCCACCCGGCAGATTCGGGAACGACTTGGACCAAAAGCGCCGCCCATCATTGCGATCACTTCATCGGCCATGCGAGGAGACCGGGAGAAGGTCCTGGATGCCGGCTGCAGTGGTTACTTCGAGAAACCGATCAATCCGTTGACAATTATCGACCAGTTGCATGAAGCTCTGGGAGGACCCCTTGAAGACCCTGATCGTTGAAGACAACCTTCAAGACCGCCGCCTTCTCCGGTACTATCTGGAACGAAACGGATGTGAGGTCGTGGAAGCAACGGATGGTGAGGTCGGCTTTCAGTTGGCCGAAAAATGCCGGCCAGCCCTCATTATCTCTGATGCCCTCATGCCCAGAGTGGATGGCTTTCAATTCCTTCGCAAGATCCGTCGTCATGACAAATTGTTCAACACCCCTTTTGTCTTTTATTCGGCCGTCTATACAGGCACCGATGACCAGAGGCTGGCCCTCTCCCTGGGGGCCGATGCCTTTATCGTCAAACCCAAAGAGGCCGATGAGTTCTGGCAGGAACTCAAGGAGGTTCTGGAAGACTGTCGCCTGAAGGCACCTCGAACGCCCGCCACAACGGTCGAAGGCGATAAAGAGTTCCTCGAGCAGTACAGCCAACTGGTGGCGAGCAAGCTGGGGGAGAAGGCTCACCAGTTGCAACAGAGCGAAGAAAGGTACCGTTCCCTGGTAGAGATGTCCCCCGACTGGATCTGGGAGTTTGATGAGAACCACATCTTTACCTATGTCAGCCCGAAGGTACGGGATCTGCTTGGGTTCGAGCCTGAAGAGCTTCTGGGGAAGAACGCCTTTGACCCTATGAGAACCTATGAGGCCGATCGGGTTGACAACGAGTTTTTCCCAATCACTGAGAAGCAAAAACCGTTTCATGGCCTGATCAATATCAACCGCCACAAGGATGGGCACCCGGTTATCATTGAATCTTCCGGTGTTCCCCTCTTTGACGAAGATGGAGTTTTTCGCGGGTACCGTGGGGTCGACCGGGACGTGACAGATCGGGTTGAAGCCGAAAAGAAAAACAAAAAGCTGGAAGCCCGATTCCAGACAACTTTTGCACAAATGGCCGTCGGCATGGTTCAAATTGCGCCAGATGGTCATTTCCTGCAAACCAACCAAAAAATGTGTGAGCTGCTTGGATACAGCGAAGACGAGTTGCTGCAAAAAACGTTTCTGGACATCACTCACCCGAACGATATCGACCAGGACAAACAACTCGCTCAGTCTCTTCTCGACGGTACCAATGAATCGGTCACCCTGGAGAAAAGGTACATTCACAAAACCGGGCACCCCGTTTGGGTCAAAATCACGGGCTCCCTGGTCCGAACAACCGAAGGAGAGCCCGACTACTTCATTGCGATCATCGAAGACATCGCGCAACAGAAAGAGGCCGAGGAGAATCTGAAGGAAAGCGAAACACGATTCCGCGGGGTTTTCCAGCAGATGGCCGTGGGGACGCTTCTTGCCGATCCGCAAGGACGGTTCCTGGTTGTCAATGACAAGATGTGCGAAATCGTCGGATATACACAGGACGAACTTCTCGATAAAACCTTTCTTGATATCACGCATCCCGACGACCTTCCCAAAAACAAAGATATTGTAGACAGACTTCTCGACCGGACCCTCAAGTCCATTTCTTTTGAGAAACGTTATATGCGTAAGGACGGTTCCTTTGTCTGGGTCAACATCACCAGCTCCGTCGTCTTCAGCGACAATGGTGAACCGGAATATTTTGTGGCGGTGGTCGAAGACATTCAGCAGCGCCAGGAATTGAAACAGACTCTGGAGTTGACCCAGCATTGTGTCGACCAGACCCTGGATGCGGTCTTCTGGGTCCGGGAGGATGGGAAATTTATCTATGCCAACGAGGCCGCCTGTAACAGCCTGGGGTACAGTCGCGACGAGCTGCTGGAGCTTCATGTCCCCGAGGTGGACAGTTCCCTGACCAAGGAGTCCTGGTCCGGCTTCTGGGAGAAAGCCCTGCAGGAAACACACCTGCGTTTTGAAGCCGTCCATCGCCGAAAAGATGGCCTCACCTTTCCCGTTGACATTCAGGTCAGTCATCTTCATTTCGGTGACAGCAACTTGCTCCATGCCCATGTTCGCAACATCACGGACAGCAAGAAGCAGCAGAACAAGCTGGAGTCGGCCATCCGGGTGGCGAATCGGGTCCGCAACGAGCTGAATGCCGTTCTCGAGTCGATTACCGATGCCGTAATTGTCACCGATACCAGAGGCCATATCGTCATGGCCAACGACAGAGCCGAGCGAATTTTCGGTAAGACATCGATCAAGATCCAGGGGAAATCTCTGGCAGAGATCACCGATTGCCCCGAATTGGCCACCCATGTCTTCGGGGCCGAACACGACCAGTTTGATTATATGTCGAGCTTTCTGGAAATGACCGACCAGGAGCGTAACGAACGACGCGCTTACGAAGCCCGCACCGGTCACGTCCATCATGAGGGGGACAGTCACCGCAACCATGTCACGATCATCCGGGATATTACCCGGGAACGAGAAAGCGATCGACTGAAGAGCGAATTTATTGCGACAGCCGCCCATGAGCTGAGAACGCCTCTCACGGCCATCCTCGGTTTTTCCGAATTGTTGTATGAGGACAGGGACAAACTGCCGGAGCACGACCGCGAATATCTGGAAGACATCATTGAGCGGTCCGAAGTTCTTGAGAAGCTGATCGACCAGCTACTCAATCTCAGCCGGATCGAGACCGGGCGCCCGCTGATGATCGAAACCCGGTTGACCGATCTGATTCCGCTGATCGACAATACCCTGAGCCAATACCACCAGGAAAATGCAGATGGACGCTTCCGTGTGGACGTACAGGCCGAGAGCCTGTTGATGATGATCGACGGCCCCAAAATCGGTCAGGTCCTGGAGAACCTGACGACCAATGCCATCAAATACAGTCCCGAAGACTCTCCCATCGATATCCGGATCACCGCCACCGCCGATGAGGTTCAGGTCTCGATCCAAGACCAGGGCAAAGGAATGACTCCCGAGCAGTTACAACATGTTTTTGAGAAGTTCTATCGGGCCGACAGCTCCGACACGGCCGTTCGCGGTCTGGGGCTCGGCATGAGTATCGCCAAGATGATCATCGAGGAACACGGCGGGTCCATCTGGGTAGAGAGTGAACACGGTAAGGGGACCCGTGCCTGCTTTAGCCTCCCCCGCTCCCTGGATCAGCAGCAACCTGCAAACGTCATGTCCCAATCCAAGCCCTCACCATTGATTCAATAAACCGTTAAGAGAGCCATCGCTTTGGTGAAGGACCCGCGATATTGCGCGACCGGTGCCCTGTTGAAAATGGGCCCGCGAGGTTGACAAGAACAGGCCGGGGGCGCCATTCTGAAGGTCACCTTGAAAGGAAAGGACACCACATGAAAGGTTTGATGCTGGCCCTGGCAGGTCTGATGCTCACAACGGGAGTGGCTATGGCCGAACTGATCAATATCGACAACGACCAACTGATCCAACTCCGGAAACAGAAGATTCCTCTGATTGATGTCCGGACGTCCCCCGAGTGGCAGGAAACCGGTGTTGTTGAGGGAAGCCATCAAATGACCTTTTTTGACAGTCGCGGCCAGTACGACGCCAAAGCCTGGCTGGAGGCTCTGGGTCCTGTCGCCGGAAAGGACGACCCGGTCATCCTGATCTGCCGTACCGGTCGTCGCACCGGCCTCATCGGTAACTTCCTGACGCAACAGGTCGGTTATACCCGTGTCTATCACGTCACTCAAGGTATCCGCGGCTGGATTGAAAAAGGAAATCCTGTCGTATCTCCCCAATAGTTATGGCCCGGCGAAAAACAGCTTACGACCTCCCTCCCGGCCCGGTAAAGCTATCTTCCGAGACCCGTTTCCGGGCTCTGGTCTGGTGGCAGGCAGGTTATGGGTACCAGCCGTTAAACTGTCCTGTGTGCAAGAAACGTCTTTCTCCACAGGAAAAACCGTTGTCACTTGAATGCCGAACCCCTTGGTGTACCTATTCCACCGAAGAGATCCCCTGGGGTGTGTTTGTCGCCTGGCAGGAAAGTCGGCGAAGCGAGGGAGAAACCATGCCTGTTACGATCTATCACAACCCGCGCTGCAGCAAGAGTCGAGAGACCTTAAGACTGTTGAGAGACCGAAACATTGAGCCCCAGGTGATCGACTATCTGAGAGAACCGCCAGACGAAGAGCAACTGAAGGCTCTGTTGAAACAACTGGGCTTGGAACCGCAAAAAATAATTCGCTTCAAAGAGCTACGAGCCAAGGAGCTGGTCTTGTCTCCCGAAGATGATCGAAGTGAAGAGGAGTGGATCCGGCTTCTCGTTGAAAACCCCCGCTTGCTGGAACGACCGATTGTTGTTGCCAACAAAAAAGCGGCCCTGGGAAGGCCGCCGGAAACAGTTCTGGAGATTCTGTAAAAAAGAGCCCTGGATAACCAGGGCTCTTTTTTATTATTCCGAAATCACATAGGCCTTGGGAGCAGCCCCGCAGATAGGACAGTTTTCTTCAGGGGCCCCTTCGATGGTGTGTCCGCAAACGGAACAGATGTAGTAATCACAGACAGCCAAGCCTGCCGGATCGTTCAGTGCCTTGGTGTACAGGTCGGCATGGACCTTTTCCGCTTCGTTGGCAAAACCGAAGTACTGCAAGGCCGTTGCGTTCCCTTCGGCTTCCGCCTCTTTCATCATCTCCGGATACATTTCGGTGTATTCGTGCGTTTCACCGCCGATCGCCTCTTTCAAATTCTCCTCAGTGGTCCCGATCCCCTCCATCAGCTTCAGATGCGCGTGCGCATGGATCGTCTCGGCGTTGGCTGCAGCGCGAAACAGTTTGGCCACTTGCGGATATCCGTCTGCTTCCGCCTTTTTGGCAAAGGCCAGATATTTCCGATTGGCCTGAGATTCACCAGCAAAAGCCGCCGCAAGATTGTTCAGAGTTTTACTCATCGGTTCTTTCCTCCTTGTGTGTGGACTGGGGGCAACGCCCCTGTTGTTTCTATTTGGTCTGGCATCGGGGACAGACGCCAAAGAAATCCATGCGATGGTGGGTGATGTCATACCCGGTCTGTTCAGCCATATGGTTGGCCAGTTGACAGGTTTTTTCCGGGGACGGATCGAGAATCTCTCCACATTCGGTGCAGATTACATGCGGATGGGGAAACGGCTTATGACCATCGTACCGGCTGCTGGCATCGCTGAACCCAAGCTCGATCACCTCTCCCACCTCTTTGAGAACGTGGAGGGTCTTGTAGACAGTCGCCAAGCTGGTTGTAGGAAAATCTTTCTGGACCCGTTTGAAGAGGTTGTCTGCGGTCGGGTGTTCTTCCGATCCGGCCAAAAGTTTCAGAATAGCCAACCGTTGCGGGGTAATGCGAAACCCCTGCGCTCGAAGTTTGGCTGCCATCTGTTCGAGACGTTTGAACTGGTGTTTTTCTTCTGGGCTCATGTGGCAACTCGCTCCTTATGAATAACAATTCTCCATAAGCTACCAGAGAATTTCCCGGCGTCAAGTCGGACAATTAAAAATTTTCAGATGACAGACTTTCTGTTAGGGTGGCTTTTTTGCGAGGAGGTTATGATCCGAGAACCATCCTATTTTCGCGTGTATTGCGCCTTGTCAGCGACCCTGCTTTTCTGGGGGTTGTCATTTGTCGTCACCAAGATCGTTCTGCGGGAGATCGCCCCTTTCAGCCTGATGTTCCTTCGGTTCGGCACAGCAGCGCTGCTCTTTCAGGGCTGGCTTCTCTGGCGAGGCCGGACTCCTCTGACGTTGAAACAGCATGGGATATTGGCCCTGTTGGGTCTGGTGCAACCCTGGCTCTATTTCCTCTGTGAAACCTTCGCTCTGCAATACACCTCAGCCGCGAAGGCGTCCCTGATACTGGCCTCCATCCCAGTCTTTGTACTGCTGTGTTCGGCCCGTTTTCTGGGAGAATCGATCGACACCCGCCGGGTCATCGGTGCTGGGATGTCGGTAGCCGGCGTGGTTCTGCTGACGGTAGCCGCTCCGGGCTTCTCCTTCCGCCTTTCCGGTGAGACATTGGGCGATGTCCTGATGTTTGGTGCCGTAGGAGCCGCCGTTGTCTACACTATTCTGCTGCGTTTTCTGGGAACCCGGCTCCCGGCTCTGACAACCACCGCCTGGCAGTTCACTTACGGTACGTTGTTTTTTCTGCCCTGGTTCCTGAAAGAGGCTCCGACACTGCATTGGTGTGAGATCAGCTCCAGTGCATGGCTCGCCTTCGCCGCCCTGACCCTGTTTGCAACGATCGTCGCCTTCTTCTGTTACAGCTACGCTCTGTGCCATATTCCGGCCAGCAGGGGGACCGTTTTTCTGAATGGGATTCCGCTGGTGACCGTGATCGCGGCCTGGGCCGTTCTGGGGGAGACCCTCAACGGTGTTCAACTCCTGGGGGGTGGAATGGTACTGCTGGCCGTCTGGCTGGCCAATCGTGACTGAAACGTCAACGCCGGAAAATTGAGCGGCAGAAAAGCTTTGGCTGTGGCAAAATAGCTGCCATGAAAAAGATCCTTCTTTCTTTCCTCGGCGCTCTGATTCTTGCCGGAAACTCCCAGGCAGAGGTCGATCTGGTCCGGGTGGACAAATCGAACCGTAAGATGTATCTGCTGGAACAGGGAAAAGTGGTACGGGAATATTACGTCGCTCTGGGAGGACGTCCTGAGGGGCACAAGCTGTACGAGGGGGATGAGCGGACACCGGAAGGAGTCTACTCCCTCGATTTCAAATACGAAGAGTCAGAGTTCTATCGGGCCATGCATATCAGCTACCCCAACGCCTTTGATCTTGAGCGATCGCGCCAGAACGGCCTGGAGCCAGGAGGAAACATTTTTATCCACGGGCAAAAGGGGGAACACAACCCCGGGTCGGTCCTTAAACAGGCCAGCGACTGGACCGACGGCTGTATCGCACTCACCAATCCCGAGATGGATGAATTCATGGAGCTGGTTCAGATTGGAACACCGATTGAGATTGAGTGGTAATTGAATCTCGGTCAAACGGTATCCAGGGGAATGCACACATGAACCGCAGTGCCCTCATTCACCGTACTCTCGATCGTCAGGCTGCCTCCCATCTTCCGCAGGGTATCATGGGCCACACTTAGTCCCAGCCCCGTCCCCTGTCCGGGTGGGCGAGTGGTAAAGAACGGTTCGAAGACCCGTTTCAGATCCTCTTCGGATATACCGACACCGTTGTCGTAGATTTCGCAGCACACCTTTTCCGACTCGGCCCAGGTCCGTATCCTGACCTGACGCTCTTCCACGGTGGGATATCGATCCTTCACCGCCTGAACGGCGTTCAGCAAAAGATTCAGCAACACTTGATTCAGCTCACTGGCGTTCCCTCGCACAGCCGGGATATTGCCAAACTCCTCCACAATATCCACCACATCCCGATATTCGTTCTGGGCCATCAGCAGAGTTGTCTTAAGCCCTTCGTTGAAATCGTAATCCACCTCTTCCTGGGTCTTGTCGACCTGCGAAAAGACCTTGAGGTTCTGGACAATATCGGCGATTCGAGCCAATCCTTCACCGGTCTCTTCCAGAAGATCTCCCGCATCCTCCTGAACCATCCGGAGTTTTCGTTTGGCCAGGAATTTGTCGATCTCCTCGGCGTGAGGCAGCATCTCTTCGACATTAAAACTGAGGGCTGTCGATTTAAACTTCTGATATTCGTTGAGCGCTTCGGTGAACTTCTGAACATACTGGTCCAGCATTTTAAGGTTGCCCATGATAAAACCCAGAGGGTTGTTGATCTCATGGGCCACACCGGCAGCCAACTGTCCAATCCCGGCCAATTTCTCCTGCTGCACCATCTGCATCTGGGTGCGCTTCAATTCGTCGACTTTCTCCTGCAGTTGACTGGTGCGCTCCGCCACTCGGTCTTCCAGCTCGGCGTTGACCCGAAGAATCGATTCTTTCCAATAGTTATGTTCTACCTGGAACTGAAAATAGTGGGACAGAAGCTTTCCGATGTTGAAGTAAATATGGGCGACATGCTCCAGGTGTTCCCAGCTATTGACATGGTGCTTGTCCAGGGCCGCCATGGCGGCATCTTTGTCGGCCACACCCAGCTCGTCCAGATAACGGCTCAAGTGGTCCCGAATGCCCTCATCGGCTTTCCGTGTAAAGGATTGCCCCCCACTGATATTGCCGATCCTTCGGCCAAAGAGAAGGATGGGGGCTGTAAAATCAAAAATTCCCGCATGACATTTATACACCTGCGGCGTCTGCGTTTCCTCCCCGATCTTGCCTCGTTTGGCAGCCTCGGCTTTGCAACGTTTCGAACCTTCTTCGGTGGTACGAATATGCCTTCCGCAAAGTTCGGTGAAGCCACAATAGGCAAACACGGGTTGCCCATTAGGATCGGAAAGGGTTGTGGCAACATTGAACTGCTCTGACATCTGCAGAAAAAGATCTTTCAGAAGTGCTTTCTCGTCGGACGTGATCAGAGAAGAGATTTTGAGATTGTCTTCGCCCAAGTACGCAATCAATTCATCATGGATATCCGTCATCGCAACGTTCCTCCATCGAAGAGATCCCTCCATTCACTCAACACTCAGAATGAGAGCTTTATAATTTTACTTGTTGAGCCCTATTCATTCAACTGCAAAAACCTCATCCTTCAATTTTTTTTTGACAAATCACATCAAAAAATAACGGGAGGAAAGGATTTCCGTATTGCTATCGGTGGGGATTCCCCGGTAGAATTTCGTCGCTTTGCTCTCGTATGTGGCACGGAGGCCTTATGCAAAAGCCACCCGGAATAAGCCGATTCAAACAACTGCTTACTCAGGAGCTGTTCCGGCCGGTAGGCCGTCGCAAAAAAGGCGATCTGGAGCACTGCTCCGGCTGCAACGAGAAGGTGGACAGTCGGGATATGATGCCCGCGCCCGGCAAGGAATCGTCTCAGAAATGGTGCATCGATTGCGTCAACCGTTACCAGGATGACCTGGAGATGCAAAAAGGGGTCGACCTTGACACCCCTCGAACGTCCTGACACCCCGCCTTCCCAACAGGAGTTGACCTATGGACAGCATCAAGACAATCGCCCTGGTCGCCCACGACAACCGTAAACAAGATTTGATCCAATGGGCAGAGTTCAATTATAAAACCCTGCTTCGACACAAACTGGTCTCGACCGGCACCACCGGAAAACTGGTGGAGGCAGCGATTAAAGATAAGCTGGGAGTCCAGGGGGAAGAGTTCTCGATTCTAAAACTGAAGTCCGGTCCCCTGGGAGGAGATCAGCAACTTGGCGCATTGATCTGTGAAGGCAAAGTCGATCTGGTGATCTTTCTGTGGGACCCGATGCAGCCCCAGCCGCACGATGTAGATGTGAAGGCCCTGCTGCGAATCGCGGTACTTTACAATGTCCCCATGGCCTGCAACCGGGCCGCTGCCGATTTTATGATCTCCTCTCCGTTACTTGACCAGCCCTACGAACCGGTTATCAAGGACTATTCGGCCTATATGGGACGGTTTGGCGTTTGAGCCCCCCGGGAGCATCCGCCACCCTCTCTCTTTTTTTTATTGCCCATGCAGAAGGTCGGGCGGACCGGAATCCTTCTCCAATTCGATCTCAAAGGTATTCATCCCGGGGGAAAATCGGTAGAGAACACTTTTTCTCCGCCGGGATCATAAAAGATTTCACCATTGACGATGACCCGGACCCTCGTCTCCCCTTTCTGTTGAACGGAAATGCGTCGCGTTTCCTCCGAATGAAAGGCGAAATTGTCGACCCAGGATGCTGCCCCAGACTTCTGAACCGGAGGATTCTCGGGAGGATTAAAAACTCACCTGGAAATCGGCCGTATTCCAGCGGTTGATATAGTCGATTTCAACGGTTGTCAAACCGGCGGGGAACAGATAGTCGAACTCCCCCGAATTTCTGCCGCGAAACACCTCTCGTCCGGCAATAAACACTCGGGCTTCGCCATAATTCACCATGATCCTGATGGTGCGCCGGATGCGACGGTCAAACTGAAGATGGCCGATCCAACTGGCGCCGAATCTGTCGGCCCGAATACCGTACCGGTTCTTCTCGGAAAAATCGACCCGGACCGACTTCGTGTATTCCATGGCAACAGGGGTGGTGACATCGTCGGTATCCAGGTACGTGACGCGGAACATGTCGACCGGAGCGTCTCCCAGGCTATCGAAATTCCGACTCCAGCGAGAGCCACGCATTTTGACCGGCATCAGAACCCCTTCGTCAACAAGCTCGATATTCGGGCCGTTCTCTTGAGCAGAAGCCGGACCGGTTGACGGGACCGAAGACGATGGAGGCTCGGGTGGAACTTTCTGTGGATCGGCAAGGGAAGCCGATTCTTCCGACTCGTCCTCAAAAACCAGAGCGACCTCCTCGACTGCAGAGGTCGCATCACCTGCCTGTGCTTCCAGGGGAGGCGGTTCCACCGGCCGAGAGTCCGGTCGATAGAAAACCATACTCAGAAGGATGATCATGATGGCCAGTAGAAGAAAGCCGAAGAATAAAAAGGAGAAGACCGAAGAGTTGCCTGAGATCTTGTCCTGCCGTTTGGTATAGGACTTGTTGTTCATACCCCCTCCAACAGAAAATGCACGGATATAAAATAAGACAAAAAACGAATAGCGTCAAAGGGTTAGAGTCAAGTAGGATGGTAGGGCAAGAGGTCTTGAGCACTGTCGCAAACCGGCTTGAGGGGTGGACGAATGAAGAGTACGTTGAACAAATTGATCGATGCTTTTGTAACCCTGTGGTTTCTTCTGACACCACAGAAGGCGTTCTGCAAACAGGCCCGCAAACCCAACGGTGCCATCGGGCGTTTTATGATGACCCGGATTTTCCTACGCGGAAACGATCCGCTCAACCGATTCACCCTGGACTGTCTGAACCCAAAGCCAACCGACCATGTACTGGATATCGGCTTCGGCCCTGGGAAATGGCTCGGCGAGATCGTGAACCGGGTTCCGCAAGGCAAGGTGAATGGCATCGACTTTTCCGAAGCCATGGTGCGTCAGGCAACAAAGACTCTTCAAGCCTCCATCGATGCCGGGCGAGTTGCACTGGTTCATGGCGATTGCCGTAAAATGCCCTACGCCGACAACACCTTTGACAAGGTATTCAGTGTCAACACCCTTTATTTCTGGACCGACCTGGAGGGTTACTTCCAGGAGATCTGCCGGGTTCTGAGGCCAGGAGGGCGGGTTGTCATTGGTTTTAAAGACAAAGAGCAGCTTCTTCACTTCAATCTGACCGAGGAGGTCTTTTGCTATTACACCCGGGAGGAGGTTGTGACTGCAATCAAGCGGGCGGGGTTCGACGATGCACATATTCGGGAACGTGAGGAGAATCCGTTCTCCTCCTATTGTGCTGTCGCCACAAAAGTCGGCTCCGAATAACGGACATCATCCGTAGATCGCGTAAACTGGAACCATGACCGACTTGCATTTCACCTATTGTGACACTCATCTCTGGTGGGGCATCCATCAACCGACCAACGTTCTGAGCAACCTGGTCTTTATCCTTCTGGCGATCTGGGTGTGGCAGCAACCTTCTGCCCGCTGGCACCGTTTCGGCCTGCTGGCCATTGCCGCCGGCTCGGTTGTCTGGCACCATACGGCGCTTTCCTGGGCTCTGTGGCTCGATATCGGCACGATTGCTCTGTGGGCCTTTCTGTTTGCCGTCGATACCGCCCGTGTCACCCAAAGACCGGCCTGGATTTTTCTGCTGAGTGCTGCCGGTGCACTGATGGTCTCCGCAGCCGCAGGAAGGCTTCTCGCAGGTCCCCTGCCCCTGCTGTCGGGTGCTTTCATACCCTTCGCCGCCCTTTTACTCAGCGGGGCTCTGTCCTCACGATTGCGGCCGCCGGTCCGAAGAACCTTTCTCTTCAGTCTGGCGATGATTCTCCTGGCGATGGTCATGCGGGAGATCGATCTTCTGGGATGCAGTGAAGGTGCCATCGGAACCCATTGGCTCTGGCACACGGCCGCCGGCCTCTCTCTGTTGGCCCCGATTCGCTTTCTTATCGACCTGGATCAGGGAGAAAAACGAGTCTGACGACGGAACAGTTCTTTCACCTTCTCCACCTCCAGAGGAAACTGAATCAGATCACCGCGGGCCCACAGGGAGACCTGGTCGGAAAAGTTGGTGGAATGAAAGGCGCCGTCCTGGCCGCCGAAGAGGACGAAATAATTGGCGTTGGGATCGCTCATATCCGACAGATGGCGGGACTGGCTGCCGAAGGAGGAGGGATGTTTCTCCACAGTCATGGTCCCGACCGATTTGAATACGGTTTCCACCGAACCTGGGATAGGCAGATCGTAAAGACGGAATGAGCGCCCCAGGTAAGGCACTCTCCCGAGCAGGTGTTCGACGTTGACCCGGTGGATGTCCCCCCAGGTTTTCCCGTCACGTGCCAGCGGGGAAGCTTTCTGAAGAGCACGGAGCAGCAGGCGCCTTACCAGAGTCGGGTCGGCCTCCGACATATCTTTCTGCAACTGCTCGGGCAGATAGGTCGTTGCCCACCAGAGCTGATCCTCCCCAGACCGGTCCATGGTCTCGTAAAACTTTGGAGCAAACTCCGCCACCACCGCCTGGTGCAGATAGGCTCCCTTGGAATCCACCGAATAATGGCCGTCCCAGGACGACAGATGCCGCACCACAGGCCCTGCTCCGGTTGGCAGCTTCTGCCCCTTGACCAGGGCCACCATCGCCCGACTCAACCGATGATTGCTCAGGCTGTAGGCGTCCCGCTGGAGCCGCTTCAACTCCGCCAAAGACCATTTCTCCTGACCGGCCAGTCGTTCATAGATCCTGAGAATCCGATCTTCCCGCGGGAAGGTCCATCCCAGTCGGGTTGGGGGAGTCCGGGCCGGTCGGTTGTTGCTGGAAGCGATCACCCCGTCAGGCGGGTTAATGATAAAGGGGAGATCTTCAACCGTCAGTATTCGTTGCCAGGCCCGATCACTTTCTTCGGGCATCATCCAGATATCTTTGGGAAAGTCGGTTTTTCGGGCAGGAACCCAGGCACCGAGAATATGCCCGATGGCTCCATCACGGTCGGCAAAGATCAGGTTTTGCCCAGGCATCGCGTAGTCCCGAAGGGATGCCTTGATATCCTGCCACCCCTTGGCGCGCATCACGCGCAACATGGACGTGATGTCGTCACTGATCTGGTGCCCCATCCAGCGGATGGCAAAATCCCGGCCTTCCGGAAAGGAGAACAGCGAGGTGTCGGAAATCACCGGGCCATAGGGAGACAGTCGGTTGGTCACGGTTTTGTCCCAGAGAAACCGCCGCTTGATCGTATGCGTCTCGGTGGTCATCCCTTCGAGCCCGGTCACTTCTACAAGATCGGACGACCATTGACGCATATTGGTCCCGCCCCAGGCGATTTCAGGGTTCCGTCCCAGAGCGATCACGGGAATTCCGACCGGCATCAGTCCTACGGCGTGATAACTGGGGGATTTGACCCCCGCCAGAACCCAGAGGTTCGGCAGGGTAAATCCGAGATGAGGGTCGTTAGCCAACAGAGCGCCACCGGAGCGGGAGCGAGAGGCCGATACCGCCATCGAGTTGCTGCCGGTCCGTGCAAAGGGTTCCAGAAGAGAGGAAAAGAGATCGGCCTGAGGATGGCTCGCCAGTTTTGTGACGTGCTCCGGCGAGGAAAGACTGGCAAAGGAGGTGACTTTCTCTTTCTGGGTGGCGGCAAACCGCTGCCAGATTTGAGGCCAGTCTTTCTTTCCCCGGAAAGGCAGGAGTTTCAGCAGAGCCGTCCAGTTGATATCGGCCGCTCCCAGGCGCCCCAACTGGACGCTGTCCTCCATCGTCCAGGGTTCATTATTCATCCCCAACAGGCCCATCTCGCGGGGCAGGACACGAACATGGGATTTATAGAAGTTGATTCCTTCGACGTAGGCTTCCAGCCACTGTCGCCCTTCAGGAGGCATCCGGTCAACAATGGGTTGGGCTGACCGGCCAAAGCCCAACGCACGAAGGGCCGCATCGATATCGGTCGTGAAGGGTCCGGCCATTTCGGACAAGCGCCCTGTCGCAATCCTTTTGCCCATCTCCATCTGCCCCAACCGCAGATGGGCATGCACCAGTCCCATCGCCAAAGCGGCATCCCGGTCGGTCTTGGCGTCGATAAAGGGGATCTGATGCTCGTTCCAATAGATGGTGACCGGCTGCTCAAACGGAGGAGAGGGCAGGGAATCCAGCAGCCCCAAGCGTTCTTGAGTACTGACAACAACCGTTCCGGGAAAGGACGTCAACCCCACACAGCCTGCAGCGACGATCAGGGTCAGAAGAATCAGGATGCGAACAGACCGTGATTTGAAGGACATAGACGACCTCATGGTCCAGCGACGACTCTCCCTTTGTCCTGTGAGTACAAGCCAGGGTCCCTGCCCATTTACCGATCAGGCACTGAAAAAGGGCGAGTCTTTCCGATGGATGACAAAAGCGGCTGCACTGCAGACAAAGACCACAATCGCCATTCCGAAGAGGGTGCCACCATCGTTGGCGACTTCGATTCCCAGTACAAACAGATGGCTCAGTATGGCTCCTGCCATGATCCCCATGGCTCCCAGGGCACCCATCCAGGCGGTCCGGGGTACCAATAAAAGAAGGGCCACAACAAGTTCGGCAATGCCGGAGGCATAGCGTCCAAGAGGTTCGACCCCAAGCTGAGAGAAGATCGCGACGCTTTCCTCGGCACCGGTAAATTTAAAAAAAAGCGTTTGTAACAGAATCACAGCCGGCACAATACGAAGAATCCAGTCCATTGCTTTCATCAGAGCCTCCATAAAAAGGGTACCACACCCCGACCGAAATCTGGCCGTCGGGGACGGGCTGCTCCAGGGAGCAACCCCAGTCTATCGGGCGCAAGCCATGTCCCTTTAAAGACCGGATAAAGAATCGGTAAATCTTCTCACATCAGTCTTCCACCACAAAAGTAACGTCCCGCCGATGAATCAGGAAGGCGGTCAGGCAGCAAACGAAAACCACCACTGCCAGCGCAAACAGCAGGTTGATTCCAAGAACCAGCAGGTGACTGAGAATCGCACCCCCCATGAGAACCATCCCGCAAATGCCGCCCAGCCAGGCGGTGCGCGGAATTACCAGCAGAAAAATCACGATCGCTTCTACCAGAGCAGTCCCGACCCGTCCCCAAGGTTCGACACCCAGCCGGGAAAAGAGATCGACACTTTCCGGTGCGTTGCCGAATTTAAAGACCAGGCTCCACAAAAGGATTGCAGAGGCAACAGATCGAACGGTCCAGTCCAGAACTTTGATCATGGCGAACTCCTGTACGGCTCCAGCTCCGCAGGAGGTCTTGAAAACCTCTAAAATGTATGGCCGATCAGCGGCAATTTCTTCCGATGAATCCACATGACAACCAGAGTGGAGAGAATCACCAGAAGCATCAGACTGACCAGCAGGCCGCCGTCACCCTGGACTTCCATGCCCAGGGTGAACGTATGGGCCAGCAAGGCGCCGAGCATCGTCCCAAAACCCAGAATGGCACCGTAGTGGGGCATCTTGGTCAGCAACAGCACGGCGGCCACCCCTTCGATCACGGCAATCACAAGACGGGTCCCTTCAATCCCCAGGGTCTGGAAAACATAGACGCTTTCCTGAGCTCCGGAAAATTTCATCAACGCGGCATAGCCCAGGATAAAGGCGGCGATCAACTGGAACGCCAGTGAAACCCCCTTGACCGTCGGTGACAGAGTTTCCATCAGTAGGCCCCTTCCTGGTACAGGTTGCTCGAATCCAGTTCAGCGATCGAGGTCTTGCCGATGGAGGCCAGCAATTCTTGGTGATCGTGAACCAGACTGGCAACGTAAGCAGCAACCCGTTCAGATTTTTCCTCCACATCCAGACCGTGCTGGAGATGGGGATGGTGGGTGGTAATACCCACCGGACAGGTGTTTTTGTTGCACTGAAGTGCCTGAATACACCCTATTCCCATCATAAACCCTCGGGCGGTATAAATGGCATCCGCGCCCAGAGAAAATGCCATGAATTGCCGCCCCGGGTTGACCAGCTTACCGGCAGCCATAAGCTTCAACCGTTTCCGGGCGCCCTCCTCCACGAGGATCTTCTGCACCTGGGGCAATGCGGCGAAGATCGGTACCCCCATATCGTCCATAAAGGCCTTGGGGGCAGCTCCCGTCCCTCCTTCGGCGCCATCGATACTGATGTAATCCGGGAAACTGTCGAGCCGTTTCATCGCCTGCACCAGCTCTCGGAACTCGTCGGGGCATCCCAGGCAGAGCTTGATCCCGACCGGTAGACCGGACAATCGCTGCACCCGGTGGATAAAGGCCGCGGTGGCATCGGGCGTGGTACATTCGGCATGAAAAGAAGGACTGATGACATCCTGTCCCATGGGAACGCCGCGGAGTTCGGCAATCTCCGGGGTGATCTTCTCCTTGGGCAGCAACCCGCCTTTCCCCGGCTTGGCCCCCTGGGACAGTTTGATCTCGATCATCCGGACCTGAGGCAGCGCAGCAATCTCCTGCAGCTTGCCTTCATTGAGGGTGGCATCGCTGTTGCGGACACCGAACTTGGCCGTTCCCATCTGAAAAATCAGGTCGCAATCCTCCATCAGATGGTATTTGGGGTAACCTCCCTCACCGGTGTTCATGGGGATACCGGCCTTTCTGGCACCACGCGCCAGCGCCCGGACCGCCCGTTCTCCCAGAGCACCGTAACTCATGGCGCTGATAATGATCGGGTGATTCAGGGTGTAGGGCTGCGGTGCGCCTCGCTCCTCTCCGAAGATCAGCCGGTAGGGTCGAATCCGGTCCTTGCTCAACGGATACATCGAGTGACGGAGCTTGATCTCTGAATCGTCAAACAGGAGCTGGGACCCAAACGCCGACGACGAATCGATCCCCTTGGCCTTGCGGTAGACCTCGCTTCGTTCAACTCGGCTGAACGGCTTTTCTTCGGTATCGTTCATAAAGAGGTACTGACGGAATTCAGGTCCGACCGATTCGATCATGTACCGCAATTGGGCGATAATGCCGAAATTGGCCAGCAGAGTATGCTTCTTCTGGCCGTACAGGTAGTACAGGTTGACCAGTGTCAGCAGCAGAAAAGAGACGGTCAGGAAGTGGTAGTTAAAACTGACCCTGACGCCCAGAAAACCGAAGAGCAGGGTCAACGCCGGTAAAGCCACATTGACCACATTGGCCAGCTTCTCCAGATCCACCTGCAGACTGCCTGAAAGCTTCAATTGCCCCATTCCGAGATCCTATTGTTTGATGACGAACATCTTTTCCAGAGTCATATCCCGAAGGGTGTGGCCGATGCCTCCCACCCCGAGCCCGGACTGCTTGTAGCCCCCGAACGGCATCCAATCGACCCGGAAAGCGGTATGGTCATTGACCATCACTGCCAGCCCTTCCAAATCGCTGATAGCACCCAGCATGACCTGCAGATCGTTGGTAAAAACCGCCGCTTGAAAAGCAAACTCCACCCCGTTGGCTTGCTCGATCGCCTCGTCCAGGGAATCATAGCTGTTGACACAGACCACCGGACCGAAAACCTCCTGGGTCATGAGCTCGGTATCGGCAGCAACGTCCCGAAGCAGAGTCGGGGCATAGGAGGTGTCGGACAGTTTCCGGCCCCCGCAGAGCAACGTAGCGCCACCGGTGACGGCATTCCGGACCCATCGGTCCACACGGTCCACTTCCCGCGGTAGGATTAACGGTCCGACGTCCGTCTCTTCCAGGGTCGGGTCACCCACCCTGAGACCCTGCACGGCCTGTTGCAGGCCGTCACAGAGGGCATCGGCGATCTCCTTGTGGGCAAAGATACGTTGTACCGAAACACAGACCTGACCGGCATGGTAATAGCCCCCCTTGGTCAACAGAGGAATCGCTTTATCCAGGTCTGCAGTCCTGTCCACAATCACCGGAGCAGCCCCCCCATGTTCCAAAGCACAGGTCGCCCCCGGAGGGAGCTTGGAGCGAAGGTACCAACCGACCCGGCCGGAGCCGATAAAGGTGAGGAAAGATATCCGCTCATCGGTCACCAGCCGTTCGGCCACCTCATTCTCACAAAGAACCATCTGACACCAGTGTTCCGGCAGACCGGCCTCGTAAAGGATCTGAATCAGGTTACGACAGGATAAGGGGGTGGTCGATGCCGGCTTTACCAGGACCGGGCAGCCGGCCGCCACAGCGGGTATCGCCTGATGGACGATCAGATTAAACGGGTGATTAAAGGCACTGATCGCGAGTACCACACCACGGGGCACTCGTCGGGTAAAGGCCATGCGACCCTCCGAGGCTTTATTGAGCCCCATGGGGATTTCCTCCCCGTGCAGGTGTGTCAGTTCCTTGATTGCGACCTTGATCCCGTCGATCGCCCGATCGATCTCCACCCGGGAATCGACCAGGGGTTTCCCCCCTTCCCGGGCCGCCTCCAGAGCCAACTCTAACCGGCGTTCCCGGATCAGGTCAGCGGCCTTTTCCAGAATCGCCACCCGTTGTTCGACCGACAGCCAATGGGATTTATCCGTATACAGTGCGTAGGCGTTTGCCAGGTGCGACAGGGCTTCCTCTTCGGACTGCAAGGGCAGTGTCGCCATGGGTGCCTGATCGTAGGCCGAAAGAATTTCGAGTGTGCTCAAAGGCCGCCTCCTACAGTACCGATCCGGCGTCGGGACCTGGAATCTTTTCAAACGTTCAGAGTGAATTCACCGCCGACGGGAAAGGGAAATGGCCGCGAATGATGACTAAAAAAATCATACTTCAACACCGACTTTTTTCAACCATTTCAGGTAACTGCGATTTTTTTACCGGCAAGGTTCAGGGTGCCAGTTCTGCAGGATCGGGCGCCAAATCGTCGGTGTAGATTTCGCGGCGCCACCGGAAAGGCAGATCGACAATGGTCCCAGGCGTATCGATCCGATAGAGGGCCCGAAAAATCTCCAGTAAAACGGTTTGTTGCTGATCGACGTTCCCCGGCTCCCCCAAAGGATGGCCAAACGGCCATTTCAAAAAAACGGTCCGAGGGGGACGCACTGCTTCCGAATAGCTCCGAACAATAGAAATACCGATAGTAGGGATGCCGCAGCGTTCGATTTCACGTTGGATCAATCCGACGGATTGATTGCAGATCCCTCACGACGGTGTGAGAAGGACCAGATCAACCTGATCGTTTTTCAACAGGCGACCGACCTCAGCGCCTTGGCGGATCAAGGTTGGGATATGGCGACCATCCACATGTCCCATAAAGCCGAAATGTCTGCGGGAAAGGCTTCCTACCCGTCCCGCATCGACCCAGTCCCGCAATCGATCCAGGGGGAGGATAATATTCGGGTCCTTTTCCGCATCTCGATGGTCGTAATAGTCGTGGGTAATGGTGAAGTCCTCGAAAAGAGTCTCACCCGAGAGTTCCCGATAGCTGGGATCACCGTCGGGATCGGTCATATCAAACGGTGCCTGAGAAGAATGGTGGATCCCCGAAGTTGTCACCAGGCCAACCCGGGCTTCAGCAAGCGCCCGGGTGACGGGGACCCAGGGTACCGCCTGATCACTGAAACTGCGAGGTTCGTAATTCTGTGCCAGCCGATCCGACAACCCCGGAATCAGGTTCGCGGCCCGTGCGATAAGCCGATTTTTCGTTCTCTCCCAGGACATGACCACTCCTTTTTTCCTCTCGGGAACTTTATCACACCTGTTCCAAGCCGTGATAACGACAGAGAAAACTTCATCTTGCCTTAAGTCCAACAAGACAGAAAAGCATTTTTATATTTGACATGGAGATAAAAATTACGTCTTATGGCGACCACGACCTTGAAGCGCGACAGATGAAACGACTGGCTGAAATGTGCACGCGGTCTCCTCTCCAGACCCGTGCATAAAAGGCCGGCCCTTTGGGGAGGGTCGGCCTTATTCTCGGATGTGAATCGCCTTCCGTGGCTCTCACATGCACGTTTCGCAAAAGGGTGATTTTGCTTCACTTACAAAGACAAAGTTCAACCCTTTGCCTTTGACTCGCCCTCTTACAGACACCGAACCAGTCTCATCTCTTGAGATGTCGTGCCAAAAAGCGGTCCAGCTGATTGGCGAAGTGGGTTCGATCGGTCTTGGAAAAGGACGCCGGACCGCCGGTCTCGACGCCGGAGCTGCGCAGTTCGTCCATAAAGTTGCGCATCGCCAGCCGCTCGCCGATATTCTCTTCGCTGAAAAACTCCCCCCGGGGCTCGAGAGCATGACCACCCTTTTCGATCACCGCTGCCGCCAGAGGGATATCAGCGGTAATCACCAGATCCCCTGCGGCCATCCGTCGAACGATCTCCTGATCCGCGACATCAAAGCCGGAGGCAACCTGTACCGTACGGATATGACGGGACCGAGGGACCTGAAGGGAACGGTTCGCTACGAGAGTCAGGGGAACCTGCACCCGGTCGGCGGCCCGATAAAGGATCTCCTTGACCACCCGGGGACAAGCATCGGCATCAATCCAGATCTGCATCGGTCGTTCTCTGAGAGGAAAGAGGGTGCGCCACCAGTCGACGTTTCTCGACGACAGACAGCTTCTTGAGGGCGGCTTCCCGCCGACTGGCACTGGAACGACAGTGCCCGGTTTCCAGATAAACCAGATGTTCCGGCACCCGGCCCCGAAAATATTTAGCGCCTGTCCCGCGTTGGTGCTGAGACAAGCGCCGTTGGATATCGGTAGTGATGCCGGTATAAAGGGATCGGTCGGAGCAGAGAAGGATATAGACCTTCCAGTTTCTTTTGGACCAATCAGCCCTGGGGTTCTTCAATGCACTTGTAGGCCCCGTGAATCAGGCCCCGCAGGGAGAGAAGCTCTTCCTGCAGAAACGGCCACAGGACATCGATGATCTCGTCCTCCCGCTCCTTCAGAAAGACATCGCGCAGGCTGGCCATCTCGTCCCAGGGGATATGGCCGAACCGCGTCTTTGCATCCTCCGGCATCAGGCGAGCGCACTCGGCAATCACCTGCACATTGTACAGAGTCGCTTCAGCGGTCTTGGTGTCGTTAATAAAATCGCCCTGTTCCATGTTCTCGGTATAGCGCCCGGCTTTTTCCATGGAATCCAGGATCGCTTCAAACAGACAGGCGTATTCCGGCTTACTCATCGTTGTCTCCGTCGTTGGAACCTAATGGCCGCCCAGATAGGCGTTCTGAACATCTTCGTTGGACAGCAGGGTCGATGCCTGGTCTTCGAGAACGATATTCCCGACTTCCAGGACATAACCCCGATGTGCCAGTTTGAGGGCAGCGCGAGCGTTCTGTTCCACCAGCACCACGGTCACCCCCGCTTCATTGATCTGGCGTACCGTATCGAAGATGCGCTTGATAATCAAGGGGGCCAATCCCAGGCTGGGTTCGTCCAACAGCAAAAGCTTGGGATCGGCCATCAGGGCCCGTCCAATGGCGAGCATCTGTTGTTCGCCGCCGGAGAGGGTTCCGGCCAGCTGCTCTCGCCGTTCCTTCAACACCGGAAACAGCTCGTAGATCCAGTCTCTGGTTTTGATTTCCTTGGCCGCATCCCGGGTGGTGAAGGCCCCCAGGTGGAGGTTTTCCGCCACCGTCAGAGTCCCGAAGACGCGTCGCCCTTCCGGCACCTGTGCTACACCGGTTTTGACCACTTGATGCGGCTTCATCTTATGGAGTGCCATCCCGTTGAACAGGATCTCTCCCTCGCAGGCCGGAACCAGCCCGGAGATCGCCATCAGTGTGGTCGATTTCCCGGCACCGTTGGCCCCGAGGATGGTCACGATCTCCCGCGGTTCCACCCGCAGGTTGATCCCGTGAAGCGCCTCCACATTGCCGTATTTCACTTTTAGATCTTTAATGACCAGATCCATTTTTTATCCTTAAAGCTTTAAAAGGTTTTTCTAGCCATACTGTAATGTCGTAACCGTTTTGCGCTCTGTGACTTCGGAGTGATTTTTGGTGATGCCAAGGCCTGAAAGCGCAGGCCTAGCCCAAGCTAAGCCGAGCTTTCAGAACGCCGGCAGCAGCGAAAAGGACCAGAAGGCGCGAGCAGCACAAATGGCTTACGCCATTACTCCTCATCATCGTCGGGGCCGAGATAGGCCTCAATGACTTTTGGATTATTTTTGACCGATTCGGGATCGCCCTCGGCGATCTTGCAGCCGTATTCGAGCACCACCAGCTTGTCGCAGGCCTGCATCACCAGCGACATGTCGTGCTCGATCAGAAAGACGGTAATTCCCCGATCCCGCAGTTTACGGATCAGTTCCAGCAGGGCATCGGTCTCCTGGTGGTTCATCCCGCCCGCCGGTTCATCCAGAATCAGCAGACGGGGTTTGGTCGCCAGGGCGCGGGCAATCTCCAGCAATCGCTGATTCCCGTAGGAGAGGTTGGACGCCAGATTGTTGGCTTCATGCCGCAAGCCGACAAATTCAAGTTCCTCCAGCGCCAGGTCCAGCGCGGCCTGTTCTTCGGCGCGCGCCTTGGGGGACTGAAGGAAGGCGCCGAAGATGCCAGTGGTCATCCGGCAGTGCTGACCGGCGAGGACGTTCTCCAGGACCGACATCTTCTGAAACAGACGGATCGTCTGAAAGGTGCGGGCGATCCCGGCATCGACAATCTTATGGGTCCGCAACCCCTTGATCGACGCGCCATCAAACAGGACCTGTCCCTGATCGGGGATGTAGTTGCCAGTGATCAGGTTAAAGACGGTGGTCTTGCCGGCACCGTTAGGACCGATCAGACCGACGACTTCTCCTTCGTCGACGGAAAAGGAAACGTCGTTGACCGCGACCAGACCGCCGAACCGTTTGGTCATTCCTTCGACGCGAAGCAGGTTCATGAAGAGACCTCCTTCCCGGCTTTGGGTAAGCGGAAGAACCGTGGCCCGGGGGGAAGAATCCCCTGAGTGCGGAAGATCATCATGATCATCATCGCCAGACCAAAAAACCACATACGGGCGTTGGCAAACTCTCCGACATACGCCCGCAAAAACTCAGGCAGGCCGATAATCAAAAAAGCCCCCAGCAGAACTCCGGTGATATTGCCGGAACCGCCGATAATAACGATGATAAAAATCAGCACCGACTCCCAGAAGGTAAAAGACTCGGGAGAGATAATCGTCATCTTGCTGGCATAGAGAGCTCCGGCCATGCCGGCCCATGCCGCCCCGATGGCAAAGGCCATCAGCTTTGTCCGACCGGTGTTGATACCACTCCCCTCGGCGGCAACTTCATCTTCCCGCAAATAGTCAAGCGCCCGGCCGAAGCGACTGTTGCGGAGCCTGTAGAACAGGAAGACGGTCATGGCCACAAAGCCCCAGATCAGATAAAGAAACTCATGGGGTTTGCGAATTTTGTAGCCGAAAAGAAACGGTCGGTCGATACCGAAGATTCCGTTGGGACCGCCGGTCAGTCCAAAGATGTCGTTGACTAGGGCAATCCGCAGGATCTCACCGACACCGACGGTGACGATCAGCAGGTAGTCTCCCCGCAGATGAATAATGGGACGACAGACCAACGCTCCTGCAGCCGCGGCCACCAGACCGCAGATCGGTAACGACCAGAGGATGGGTATATCCAATTGGGTATTGAGAATAGCCGCACAGTAGGCACCGACCGCATAAAAGGCGGCATGGCCCATATTGTAGAGACCGGCATTACCCAGAATCACATTGAGGCTCAGCGCCAGTATGGCGTAAAGGCCGACGCTGTTCAGGACCTCCAGCCAGAAGCGGTTGAGCACCAGAGGGCTGGCTGCCAGGAGGGCGAAACTGAGAAGATAGCTAATCAGTGTCCGATTCATCAGATCTTGTCCGCCACCCGCTCACCGAGAAGCCCGGTGGGCCGCACGATCAGGATAAAAATAAGCACACCAAAGGCGATCGCATCTTTCCAGGCGATACTGATATAGGCCGCACCCAGGGCCTCAACCAGGCCCAGCAACAGCCCGCCCAGCATCGCACCGGGAATATTGCCGATCCCACCGAGGATGGCAGCGGTAAAGGCCTTGAGGCCATAGACCCAGCCCATGGTGAAGTTGACCTGTCCGTAGTAGAGGCCAACCATCAAGCCGGCAGAGCCCCCTAGAGCCGGGCCGAGCAGGAAGACCAGCATGATCACCCGGTCCACGTTGATCCCCATCAACGCTGCGGCCCCCTGGTCGATGGCGGCAGCGCGGATCGCGGTTCCGGTACGGGTCTTCTGAATAAACAGATAGAGGGCGACCATCAGCACCACCGACGCCACCAGAATCAGAATCCGCATCAGCGGCACCGGCATACCGAAGAGGTGAATCACCGTGTCGGGCATGATGTTATGGGGGTAGACCTGAATATTGGGGCCGTAGACCAGCATGATACTGTTCTGAATAAAAATCGACGCCCCCAGCGCCGACACCACCGCCGACAGACGGGGCGACTGCCGTAGCGGTTTATAGGCCGACCGCTCCAGGATCATGCCGACCAGAGCCACCAGTCCCATCACCATCAACGCCAGGATCAACACTCCCAGCAGCGGACCGACCCTGTCCGACAGGCCGAAGGAGGTCAACAGAGTAAAACCGAGATAGGCTCCGAGGGTGAACAGGTCGCCATGCGCAAAGTTGATCAGCTTGAGCACCCCATAGACCATGGTGTATCCCAGCGCGATCAGCGCATAGATACCGCCAACGGCCAGGCCGTTGGTCAGCTGTTGAAAAAACTCTTCCATGAATTGACTTCTTCGGGAAACGCCACGGGGTGGTGGGCCTGAACCCACCACCCCGGACTTGCACATCAGTTAATGCTTTGGCCTCTCTCGGAGGGGCCGGAAGTTTATCCTCAGGCTTAAGGCTGGAGCACAAAGGCCCCGGAAGCGTCCACCTTGTAGACCTTATAGACCTCGCCGACCCGGTCGCCCTTGGCGTTAAAGGCGATGGGGCCGGTCAGACCGTTAATCTTGGTGCCCTTCTTTTTCAGGAAGGCGGCAATCTTCTCAGTGTCAGTCGATTCGGCACCCTTAATCGCTTCGACGATCGAGAGGAAACCGTCACCGGAGAGCACAGCCCAGATGGAACCGGGGGCGCTGCCGTACTTGGCACTGTAATCGGCGACAAATTTCTTGGCTTTGGGGTAGGGAAGATCCTGGGGAACCGGCGGACTCAGGAAGTAGAAACCCTCGGCAGCACCTTTACCGGCGATCTTCACCAGATCGGGGTTGTTGGTGGCGTCACCGCCGATAAAGGGCACGTTCCAGCCGATCTGCTTCTTTTGCTTCAGCAGCAGGCCGGCTTCCGGATAGTAACCGGTAAACAGAACCGCATCCGGACCTTTCCCCTTCATTTTGGTCAGGATCGCCGAGTAATCCCGCTCACCGGGGGTCAGAGCATCGGCGAAGACAACGTCGATTCCCATCCCCTTGAGCAGGCCCATGGTCTCGTCGGCCAGACCTTTGGCATAGCTGGTGTTGTCATGTAGAACAGCCACCTTCTTGAACCCTTTGGCCTGCAGGGTCTGAGCAGCCACGCGACCCTGCTCGTCATCACGGGGGCTGGTACGCAGGAAGTATTTCAGACCTTTTTCGGTCAGGCGAACGGCAGTGGAACCGTTGGCGATCTGTACCAGAGGCTCCTCGTCAAAGATCATTTGACCGGCTTCGGTAATGGAGCTGCCGTAGTTACCGACAACCGCTACCACATCGCGAGTGGTCAGACGGGTAGCGGCCAGAGCAGCGGTACGAGGATCTCCGCCGTCATCTTCCATGACCACTTCCACCTTTTTACCCAATATACCGCCGGCGGCATTCACTTCCGCAGCCAGCAGTTCGATAATCTGCTTCATCTCCTGGCCTTCGCTGGCCCAGCTTCCGGTCATCGGTGCCATGACACCGATCTTGACCGTTTTGGCAGCCAATGCCGGCGTCACCGCCAGCGCCAGAAGCACCAGGGCGAACATCATCTTCCTCAACATAGTCGTACCTCCCGTTCGAATGTTCGAAATCGATCAAAGCTGAATCGTTCCTGTATAGCATGCACCCAGAATGCAGGCAATAACTGAGTCTTCTCTCTGGCGTCCCCCTCCTTAGTTGTATATGATTGAAGCCCACTATCTTAATCAGGAGGGATTCATGGCACTTTCGGGAAACCAGGCCCGCAACACTGGGTTAACGCATATTGTCGGCTTGGGCGCCTCGGCCGGCGGGCTGGAGGCCCTGGAAAGCTTCTTTTCCGCAATGCCTCCCAACTCCGGGCTGTCTTTTGTTGTCGTACAGCACCTTTCCCCCGATTACGAAAGTCTGATGGATACACTGCTGGCACGAAAAACCTCTATGAAGGTCATGCGCGTTGAAGATGGCATGGAAGTCCGGCCCAACTGCATCTATCTGATCCCGCCCAAAAAGAACATGATCCTTTTTCAAAACCAGCTCCTGTTGACCGACCAGGAAAGAGGGCACACGATCAATCTTCCCATCGATATCTTTCTGCGTTCGCTCGCTGAGAATCAGAAGGAGAATGCCGTCGGAATCATCTTGTCCGGCACCGGCAGTGACGGAATGAGCGGCGTCCGCGCGGTCAAGGAAAACGGCGGCCTGGTCATAGCACAGGACCAGATGTCGGCCAAATTCGATGGTATGCCGGCCAGTGCTGTATCCACAGGGCTGGTCGACTACATCCTTCCTCCCGATGAGATGGCCGAGCAGCTTCTGCGATATATCTCCCATTCGAAGAACCAACCCACCGAGACCGCTTTCGACGAATTGACCCAGGATGAAAAAAGCCTGAATCGGATCTTTGGACTCCTGCAACATGAAACGGGTGTGGATTTCAGCTGTTACAAGATCAATACCGTGATTCGTCGCATTGAACGACGGATGCGCATTAATCAGGTCACCACCCTGCAGGATTATTCTCAACTTGTCGGAACAAACTCCCGCGAACTGGCCAACCTGTACAAAGAGCTCTTTATCGGTGTGACCAACTTTTTCCGGGATCCGGAAGTCTTTGAGCTCCTGCAGGGGAAGGTTATTCCGGATCTGGTCAAGAACGGTCCAAAGGAGGAAGGGCTCCGCATATGGTGTGCCGGCTGCTCGACCGGTGAAGAAGCCTATTCCCTTGCCATCATGTTGCTGGAAGAGATGCGGCGACAGAATATCCGTCGAGAGGTCAAAATCTTCGCCACCGATCTGGACAAGGATGCCATGGAATTTGCTATGGCGGGCGCCTATCCGGAATCGATTGCTGCGGACGTTTCCGAAGAGCGCCTGAATATGTTCTTCTCGCGTAAAGGCGGGACCTATCATGTCAACCGCCAATTACGAGAGATGGTCATCTTCGCCCGACACAATCTGCTCAAGGACCCGCCATTTACGCGGGTGGACCTTATCAGTTGTCGCAACCTTCTGATCTATCTCAACAGCCATGTCCAGAAAAAGATTCTCAGCTATTTCGACTTCAGCCTCCGGCCTCAGGGGTTTCTGTTATTGGGGACCAGCGAGACGGTCGGCGAGATGTTGAACCATTTTGAAACAGTCGATACCAAGGCCAAAGTGTATCGAAGTGTGGGTGGTAAGCGCCTCCCTCGGGAAATGCCTTCCCTGGGTGTTTCGAGGGACCGGATGACCGCCATGACACCACGTCACCACACGCAAGGATTCCTGGCCAACGAAAGACGTTCCGAACCGTTTTACCAGGCCGTGATCAGCGGCTTTGTCCCGCCGGGGCTGGTGGTTGACGAAAAGTTTGAGATCGTCCATATCTTTCGGGATGTCAGCCAGTTCACCCGCCTCCCTGAAGGACGCCTGACGACCAACCTTCTCAGTGTGGTGCATGAAGGTATCCGGACCTCCCTCAGCACAGCTCTGCACAAAGCACAGAAATCCAATGAGCATGTGCGGTATCGGAACATTGAATACATGCAGAACGATGAAACCTACCAACTGGATCTGGCGGTTCAGTCCTTTGACGATCGGTCTGCCGGGGAGCGGTTTTTTCTAGTCTTCTTTGAGAACTACCAACAACAGGAATCTGCCCCGGCATCCGAGGAGATTGACGCACGGTCCACCCGCACCGAGATGGCAAAAGATCTGGAACGCGAGCTCCAGTTCACCAAGGAGAACCTGCAGGCAACCATTGAAGAGCTGGAGACCTCCAACGAGGAATTGCAGGCGACCAATGAAGAATTGGTTTCCAGCAACGAGGAACTCCAGTCCACCAACGAAGAGTTGCAATCGGTGAACGAGGAGTTGCACACGGTCAACTCGGAATACCAGAACAAGATTCAGGAGTTGATCTCCCTGAACATGGATATCGACAATCTGATGCAAAGCCTTGAGGTGGCAACGGTTTTCCTCGATGGCGGGATGTGTATCCGCAAGTTCAGCACATCTGCCAACCGGTTCTTCAATATTCGTTCGCAGGATATCGGCCGCCCGTTGAACGATCTGACCCATAAACTGAGCAACGAAGTTGAGTTGGTGGACGAGATCCTGAAGGCCAATCAGGAAAAGCAACTTTACCGACGGGAAGTCCGGACCGAAACCGGCGAGTGGCTGCTGATGATGATCGCACCCTACCCCAAAGAGAACGACAGCCATCGCAAGGACTCGGTGATCTCCTTTATTGATATCTCCACCCTGAAGAAGGCCGAGACGGGGCTGAGGCAGTCCAAGGCCAAGATGACTGCCATCTTTGACTTCAGCGAAGCCTCGATTATCGAGTGTGATCAAAGCGGAACCATTTTACGGGTCTCCCCCGAAGCAACCCGTATGTTACCTCTGGTAAAAGAGAGCCGGGTCGGCACAAAGCTGGACAATCTTTTTGCTTCGTTTGAGGATGAGGAGGAATCGCGTATTTCCGACAGGGATCTGCCTTACAAGAAAGTCCTCAAAACGGGAGAGCCGGCCTTTTACGAGGCGTTAAAGATACGAAATGCAATGGGCAATCTGACCCAGGTCCGGGCCGGTGCAAAACCTCTTTTAAGCCCGGACGGGGTGCTGGAATCGGTGCTTATCGTTCTTCATGCCGACTCTGGAGAGGACTGAGCCGAGGGCGGTTCAGGGTAATAAGAAATTCGGCCGGATCGGTTGCAGGGATCGGTTGAATGTGTGCATCCAGCGGTGCTTCCGTCGAGTGTGCCCGGGGTAGAAAGTGGACGGTGCCTTCGGCGGCCGCGCCATGGATAACCTGGGAAAAAATTTGCTCCATCTGACCGGAAGCCATGAGTGGTGCCAGAGGACGGTTCTCTACCTGGGTCGGAGGGATCCCCAGAGCCTGACAGGCAGCCAGGTTGGCCTCTAGAATGATCCCTTCCCGGTTAATGACCAGCACACCATAGGGCAGGTGGTTCAACAGGAATTTATACTTCTGACACAGGCATTCAAAGAGTTCCTGCGTCTCGCGAAGCTCTTCGTTCTGCAACCGCAGTTCAATCTCATGGACGCGCAGTTCCTCGATGATTCGCCACTGATTCTCAGCGCCCTGAGATTCAGCCAACTCTTTTTCTGCGGAGGCGCGAAGTCGGTCGCTATCCATGATGTCCCCTTCTCCGGTCTGTGGAGGAGCCCCTATCCGTGCAGGCACTCCATGACTTTCCTGCTGAAATCGTTGACATTGAATGGTTTTTCAACATAGTCGTCGAATCCGGCGGCCTTGACCTGAGGCAGCATCTCGACCATCAGGTGCCCTGAGACGGCCCAGAAACAGGGGCCATTCTCATGAGTCAACTGGTCTTTCATCCGGCGCAGAACCTCGTAGCCGTCCATTTGGGGCAGCTGCAGGTCGAGAAGTACCAGACCCGGCTGTTGCGCGGAAAAAGCTTTTAACGCTTCCGATCCGTCTTTGACCCACTGAACCTTCAGTCCCTGCTTCCTCAGGGCCAGTTCAATCAGGCGCCCTGTCTCTATATTATCTTCCACCAGAAGAACATCAAGCCCGGTGGTTTCCGGTGCCGTTGCTGCCGGCTTTGTCCTTACCGGGAACGTCACATGGAAAGCGCTTCCCTGATCGATCCGAGAGGTGACGTCGATGGTCCCACCGACCTGGAAAAGGAGCTCCTTGCAGATTGCCAGACCGAGGCCAAGACCACCGAAGGGGCGGTCTTCATCGGACTTTTCCTGACTGAACCGATCAAAAGCCTCCTTCACATAGGCGGGGTTCATGCCGATCCCGGTATCGACCACATCCACAATCAGCCAGGATTGCCCGGCCTTGTCCCGGTTCCAGTTGGCTTGCAGAACAATGGACCCCTTTTCGGTAAACTTCAGCGCGTTTCCAACGAGATTGGAGAGAACCTGCCGCAGCACACTCTCACACCCGATCAGTACCCGTGGAACAGTGGCTGGAACATTCACCTCAAATTCGAGGCTCTTGTACTCTGCCTGGGGCTTGAAGGTACGGTACAGATCGTTGGTCATCTCGCTGAAAACGAAAGGGACCTCCCTGTCACCGGAGGTTCCCTTATTCTGCTGGCGATGAAATTTAAGCAGGTCTTCAATGAGGGTCAGCAGATGGTGGGAGGACCGATAGATCGTCTCGGAGAAATCCTGTTGCTCAGCGGTCAGTTCCGTTGTGGTCAACAGTTCGTACGCTGCAAGGATGGCCGTCAACGGTGTTCGCAATTCATGATTAACGTTGGCGAGAAAATTTTTCTGTCGTTTGAGGAGGTTGAGAGTCTCTTTCTGGTTTTTTTTCTGTTCGGCCTCCAACTCCCGGAGTTGGGTCAGGTCGATCAGGGTTGTCAGACAGAGAGACTCTCCCTCCTCTTCAAAGGAGGTGCTTTCTATGCGCACCTGCAGGGTCTTACCACCGGGCCCCTCGACTTGGGCATCGGCCTTGTGAATGCCTTTTTTTAAAAACGTCTGGGTGCGGTTCTCCGTCACCGTGGTCTGAAAGGGGCTGAGGACCAGAGCCATGAAGGGCAGGCCGGCGAGAGTTTTTCGCGAACGATCAAATAACGCCTCAGCCGCCCAATTGGCTTCTTTGATCACCCCTTCACTGTCCAGCACAAGGCAGGGGGCGGGGACACGGTCAAAAAGGTCCTTGTAGCGACGACTCAGATGCATCAGGCGGTTCTGAGACTGACGAAGTTCCTCGTTTTGAATCGTCAGCTCCGCCTGATGAATTTGGAGTTCTTCCAGGACCTCGGCCATGGAAAGAAAATCATCGTCGGACAGGGCATCCTTCTGCGTGTGAAGGAGGCTTTCGGCACGGCGGCGGAGTTCACGGTCGGTCATGGCAGAGTTCCTTAAAACATTCCAGGTGCCGGGAAATGGCCTCAATCAAACTATGCCCAATCCGGTCTATGCAGTCAACTAGAGTAGCATCTTCTGGGATTCGTCGCGGGCCATGGGAGCAACAACCAGCGTCTCCTCTTTTTCGCCCTGCCGGAGAAGAACTTCGACCTCGGCCTCGTCTTTGCCCTTGCCGTAGCTGGCAACAATAGCAGCTGCCTGTTGAATTTCAACATCCCCGGGGTCTCCACACAAAACCCCGGTAGGACCACTGAAATCGGTACAGCGAAGCCGCATGGCATCCGGTGAGGCCAACTCCAACATCCGCTCGTTATCGGCCTGATTGCGCCCCACCACCAGTTTGGCATGGCCGGCCAGGCGAAACTGGCGTCCCACCTTCAACAGTTCAACATCGGTACAGGTACAATCGGGATCGGCGTCGACCAGGTCCCGCAACCGAACGGAAAAACCGGGTTCGGTCAACAGACACCCGCCCCCGGACGAGGGATAATCGGTAATCCCCCATTCTTTCGCCAGGGCCTCCTGCCGCTTGCGGGATCGGCCCTGGATATCCAACAGTTGTTCCCGGTCGACCAACCCCTGTTCTTCCACCGGAGTAATCGGCAGGATTTTCGCTGACAGAGGCCGCAGAATCCGGTCCGGATAGCCCGAGTAGTTAGCCACAGAACGAAGGGCGTTGGCGTTCTGACTCATGGGGCGCTGCCCCAGGACCTCCCCCGAGAAAAGGAAATCGTAATCGCCCTCTGCCATCGTTTCTCCCGCCAGACGGAACATCATGGCGTGGCAGTCGATACAGGGGTTCATATTTTTTCCGTAACCGTACTTGGGGTTTTTCACCATATCCAGGTGAACGTCCCCGATATCCTGAACGATCAACGGGATTTCCATCTGCTTCGCTGCCTTTTGGGCTTTGGTCGCCCCGAAGAACGGGGTGACAAAGCAGATACAGGTAACATCCACCCCTTGTCGTTTAAGGACCATCGCCGCCAAACTGCTGTCCAATCCGCCCGACAGGAGTCCAAGTGCACGACTCGCCATAGATAAGTACCTCCTCAAAATCAGTCTACTCTTCCACAGGCGTCAATGCACCCGTAGAAGGCGTGATTCTTTACTGAAAAATGCTGTGAAACGCCGGGACGAAACCTACCATAGTGCGTGGGAACCAAACAAGTGATCTGGGTCAATTCCGTTGACAGATCCGATCTTTGGCCTTAAATTTTATTAATTTGATAAGATATTAAAAAATCCTCGATCATTTCGATGGTCGATGCATGATGGCACATCCTAGGGAGGTCTCTGTGGCACGGATCGACGCACTGTTTAAACTGATGCAACAAAAGGGAGCCAGCGACCTGCATCTTTCGGCCGGTTCACCTCCGCTTTTGCGGATCAGTGGCGACATGGAGCCGGTCAAACACCCACCTCTGACCCATGATCAGGCACAAGGTCTCCTTTTTGAGGTTCTCAGCGACGATCAAAAAGCCCATTTCCAGCAGACCAACGACCTGGATTTTGCTTATTCGGTTCCAAATCTGGCGCGCTTTCGCGGCAACATCATGATGACTCATCGAGGTATCGCCGCTGTCTTCCGGATCATCCCCAGCGAAGTGCTGACCGCTGAACAGCTTGGCCTCCCCGATGGGGTCATGCGGATGACCCATTTTAAAAAAGGCCTGGTATTGGTCACCGGCCCCACCGGTTCAGGAAAATCGACCACCCTGGCGGCGATGATCGATTCAATCAACAGGACCCGCAAGGAACACATCCTGACCCTGGAGGACCCGCTGGAATTTATCCACCCGAATCAGCAGTCCCTCGTCAATCAGCGACAGGTCGGAACCCACACCGACTCCTTCTCCGCCGCCCTGCGGGCTGCCTTGCGTGAAGATCCGGATGTCATCCTGGTCGGCGAAATGCGAGATCTGGAGACGATCAGCCTTGCCATGACGGCCGCCGAAACCGGCCACCTTGTTTTTGGCACCCTGCACACCAACTCGGCCGCCAAAACCATCGACCGGATTATCGACGCCTTCCCGAAAGATCAGCAGGAGCAGGTGCGCACCATGCTCGGTGAAAGCCTGCGGGGCGTGATCTGTCAGCAGCTGTTGAAGAAAAAAGGAGGGGGCCGCGCGGCAGCCATGGAGATCCTGCAGGTCAATGCAGCGGTTTCCAACCTGATTCGTGAGGGCAAAACCTTCCAGATCCCCTCGATTATTCAAACGGGGCGTAAAGATGGTATGCAACTGATGGATCAACACCTGATGGAGCTGGTCAAATCGGACATCATCGCGGCCGAAGACGCCTACCGCTGTGCCGCCGTTAAAACTCAGTTCGAGCCGATGCTCGGGCGATAAGATATCGAGTAAACTGAAAGCATGGAGGGTAACATTCCCAGCCCCCGGGGGCCCATGGATCAGAAAAATATCCCAAAATTGGACACTCTTCTTCTTCGGGTTTCCCGGTTTCGTGTTTTCCGAAAGTTCCTTCTTTACTTTTTGCCGCTCGCTTGTCTGTTCACGGGTCTGTATTATCTTGCCTACTACTACAACTTCCATCAGAAACAATCGCTGGAACAGGCGGCTGAATTCCGACATACCCAATTGGCGCGAGCGGTCCTGATCCGTGATCTCGAACTCATTGCGTCGGACCTCCTCCTTCTCGCCCGAAGCCCGGAGATGAGGACCCTGGTTAACAGCGGCAAGAACGGACTCCTGCCGGCGGTTCAGAACCGATTCCTTGACCTTGCCAGAGACCGCCATATTTATGATCAGATCCGCTACCTGGATCAAACCGGCCAGGAGGTTATCCGAATCAACTTCGATGGAGAGGTTTCCGAAGTGATCGACGAGGACCAGCTGCAGTTCAAGGGCGACCGATACTACTTTCAGGAAACATCCCGGCTCGGAGAGAACGAGATCTTTGTCTCTCCTCTCGATCTCAATGTAGAGCGTGGGAAAGTTGAAATCCCCCACAAGCCGGTGCTCAGAGTCGCTCTCCCAATGGCCAACACCTTTAAGGAGCCTCGCGGCGTTCTGATTCTCAATTACCTGGCCCGTCCCATGCTTCAACGAATGCGGGCATCTCTCCCGACACAATCCTCCACCATTTACGGCCTCATCAATTCAACCGGGTGCTGGCTGGACCATCCCGATACCGAAAAAACGTTTCGCTTTATGTTTGATAAGGCGGGCTGTTTTGCAGAGGAACATCAAGACGCCTGGGAAATCATTCGAGGTTCGAGCGTTGGACAGCTCAACGGTCAACGTGGCCATTACACCTTTGCTCGAATCTCACCCGTCGGTGCCATGACATTGGATCTGACCAAAGTGGCTCGCAGCACCGAACGGGGAGGTCACTGGTGGATCATTGCTTATCGTCCCTTGAAACCGTTTCCGGTTTTCTCGGGGGAAGAAACCGACCTGATGGTCTTGTTCACCTTTTTGATTCTCTTGGCTTTAGCCGGAGTGGGCTCTTGGCAGATCGCACGCAGTCGTTGCTCCCGAGAGCAATGGGAGTCGTTTTCCAGCCTTCTGTTCCATGCGGTAGATCAAAGCCCTGCCGGCATTATGATCACCAATACCGATGGGGATATTGAATATATTAACGCCAAGTTTACCGACCTCTCCGGCTACACGGAAGAACAAGCTCTGGGCCAAAATCCCCGGTTTCTTAAATCGGATGAAAAATCTTCCGAGGAATATGCCGACCTTTGGGCGACAATTACCCGGGGGGAAACCTGGACGGGCGAGTTTCATAATATAAAATCCAACGGCGATGATTACTATGCCAAAACCTCCATCTCTCCGGTTCTCGACTCGAGAGGAGAAATCGCCCATTTTATCGGTGTGCAGGAGGACGTCACCAGCCAACGTCGCCTACAACAAGAGCTTCTTCAGCTTGCCACGACCGACCCGCTGACCGGGCTGCATAACCGTCGTTTCCTCTTTGACTGCGCAGAAAAAGAGATTGATCGCTGTTGCCGCTATCATCACCCGCTCAGTGTCATGTTGATGGACCTGGATCATTTTAAAAAGATCAACGACAGCTTCGGGCATGATGCAGGGGACCAGGTTCTGAGGGCCGTGGCCCGGATGCTGGAAGGCAATATCCGATCCACCGATCTGGTCGTGCGTTATGGCGGGGAAGAGTTTGTCGTTATGCTTCCGGAAACGGATCTAACCAAAACCCTTGCCTTTGCCGAACGACTGCGAGCAGCCGTTGAGGCAATGGAGGTGGAGGGGATCGATGACGGTTGGCCGATCACCCTCAGTATCGGCTGTTCCCCTTGGCACCCTCACGAGAAGTCCATCGAAGACGCCTTGACACGTGCCGACCAGGCAATGTACCAATGCAAATCCCAAGGGAGAAACCGGGTCAGCGGTTTCCGTTAAGTGGGAAACTTTTCGTCTGTTCGGCAATCTCCCGCGACAGCAGCAGGCTGAAGTTGTTTAACGCCTGATTCATCGCCTTGACCAGAGCCGGGTAGTCGTCCCCCTGGACCGGTGTTGAAACAGTTCGGCTGCCTTGGGAGAGGACCTTTCCATCGCGCCCCTGCACGACAAAGTTGACCTTGAGGACAGCCTCCCCCGCCATCTTTCCGTCAAAACGAAGGACCCGTAGTCGCAACCTGAGATCCGGAGCCCATTCGGTTCGCCAGGGAGAATAGATCACATTCCGGGCCGGCAGCGCCCTCCCCATATTTTCCCCAAGGACCCGGCCGATCCCTTCGTCGAGCGGCTCGGCCCAGACATCAAAGGCTCCGCGGAGCAACCGATTGCCCTCGCCCCGATGGACGATCTGCGGCCGATCCAGATAGCCCGGCAGAAGAACTTTGCTGATGCCCAGTGTCGGGGGAGGTTGATCCAGTAATGCCTGTGCCGTCAAAACCTCGGCCGGCTGCAGAAGATAGTTTCGGCTGCTGGTTTTGGTTCCTTCCCCCAGAGGGGCACAGCCGGCCATCAACAGGGTCGCCGTCAACCATGCTATCGCTCGCCAGATCATGAGGCGTCTCCTTCGTCCTGTCGCCCGCGCAGCAACATATCGGGGCGCTGCTCCAGTTCGTCCAGCAGAATTCGCAGAGATCGGGCAGCCGCGCCCAGCTCCCGCAATGTCCGGTTCAGCTCATAATGAAGCTCTGAATCCGGCCCCACTACCTGATCGACCGTTCCCAGAGTCTGGTCAACATTCTTGAGAGTCCGGTCGGCCGATTTCATGGTCTGTTCGGCGGCATCGGCCAATTTTTGAAGATTGGAGCTGACCGGCTTGACCTCAGACTCCAGACTGGCCATCAACTGTCGTCCGTCCTGCACCGCCAGGGTCACCTCTTCCATCATCGGCAGCAGCTTCTGATCCAGCTTGGCCGTAAGGTCACGGATCGTTTCCAGACTGGTGTCCAGGTTGGCCAGACTCCGTTTCAGCTCCGGCGCCTGCACCAGTTGATTGAACGAATCGATGGCACCGATCGCATTATCCACCAACCTTTTGAACGGCAGATCACCAACGGCCTTGGCCAGTTCGTCGATACTGGAGGGGACGGTCGGCAGTTCCTTGTATCTGAGCTTTCCACCAATCAGACGTGCGGGTTTATTGGGATAAAAATCAAAATCAATCGCCAGGACACCCGTCACAAAGCTCTGCGTCTGGAGCCGGGCCCGTAACCCTCTCTCAACCAAACCGTCCACCAGATTGTACCGATTGAAACGCTGCAGCATCCCCTGGCCGTCCACCGGCACCATGGCTTCGGGGGAGGTCTCGATCTCCACCAGGACCCGGAAGTCTTCCCGCTTCTCCCCGACCCGGACACTGACGTCGTTCACCTTTCCGATGGGGACACCGCGAAAGGTGACCGGCGAACCGGCCCGCAGACCCTTGACGCTACCGTCGAAATAGAGGCTGAAGAACATCCGGTCCTCAATCAGGCCGCCGGCACCGAAAATCAGAACCCCGGCTACGGAGAGGATGATCGCCCCCAGGACAAATGCGCCGATCAGCGCAGGATGAGAGGATTTCATGCGTCACCTCGCGTCAGAAAGGACCGAACTCGCGGGTCGTCACAATGATGCAGCAGATGGTTGGGATCACCAGTGGCAATCATGGTCCGACTGTCCGCATCCAGAAAGACCGAATTGGTCCCGATAGCGAAAATACTGGCCAATTCGTGGGTCACCACCACAATCGTCGCCCCAAGACTGGCTTTGAGTTCAAGAATCAGTTCGTCCAGAAGGCGGGCACTGATCGGATCCAGGCCGGCCGAAGGTTCGTCGAAAAACAGAATTTCCGGGTCGAGGGCTATCGCCCGCGCAAGACCGGCCCGCTTCCGCATACCGCCACTGATCTCCGACGGCATATAATCCTCGTACCCGGCCAAACCGACCAGCGACAGCTTGAACCGGACCAGATCGCGAATGTCGGTGGCCGACAGATCCGTATACTCCTTGAGCGGCAGGGCAACGTTCTCCGCCAGAGACATACTGCTCCAGAGCGCACCGCTCTGGTAGAGGACCCCGGCCTTGCGAATCACCTCTTGCCGCCGCTCCGCCGGTGCCAACCAAAACGGTTCTCCATCGTAGTAGATCTCTCCGAAGGCCGGCTTTTTAAGCCCGATGAGATGGCGCAGAAGAGTGGACTTGCCACAGCCGGAGCCTCCCATGATGATAAAGATATCGCCCCGCTCAATGGCAAAGTTCAGATTCTGCTGCACCACATTATGGTCGTAAGCCATGGTCAGGTCGTCGACATAAATATGAGGGACCTCAGGCAACATGGCGTCAGAATCCAATCGCATAGTACATGACCGTGATCACCGCACAGGCCACCACGATCCAGATGATCCCCGACACCACCGCCGAAGTGGTTGCCAGCCCTACCGCCTGCGCCGATCGCCCACACCTCAGGCCGTGCAGGCAACCGGCCATCGCCACCAGGACCCCATAGACCGCGCTCTTGATCAGACCGGCGACAAAATGGCGAATGGGAACCGCATCCATCGTCTGATAAAAGTACTGGGCAAAGGTGATCTCACTAATCCCGGAGGTGGTAACAGCCCCCCCCAGAATCCCCATAAAGTTGGCGTAGATCGCCAGAAGGGGCATCATCAGAGTCAGAGCCAGAAGGCGTGGCAGCACCAGAAGGTCCATCGGCGGAACACCCAGTGTTTTCAAAGCATCGATTTCCTCGTTGACTTGCATGGTTCCCAGTTGCGCCGCATAGGCGGCCCCGGTTCGGCCGGCCATGATGATGGCCGCCATCATGGCCGCCATATCCCGAGCCATTCCCAACCCGACCAGGTTGGCAACGTAGATACTGGCACCGAACAGCTCCAGCTGAACCGTACTGACAAACGCCAGAATGACGCCGACCAAAAAGGAGATCAGGCTGACGATCGGCAAGGCCTCGGCCCCGCAGGCCGACATCAGGTGCCCCATCTCCCGCCAGCGAAACTGGCTGCGGCCGGTCAGAATCCGGGCGATCCCCTGGGAGGCGCCCCCGATAAACGACAGCAGATCGCCGAAACTATAGACAACATCGGTAGCCCCGTACCCCAGGCGGGACAGAAAATCATACTGGTGTGTCGCCTTTTTCGCATCCGCTCTTTCCGGACGGGCCTTCGACAGTTCCAACAGACGATCGACCCCTTCGGGCATCTGGCGACATCGGAGCTCTACCCCCTGCTCCCGACAGTGCCTACCGAGACGAGCCAGAAAAAGGAGGAGAGTGCTGTCCCATCCTTCGATCTGGGAACCATCGACCCACAACGGCCGATCGGTACGCACCGCTCCCAAAGCCTTCTGCTGATCCGGCAGGGGCTGCCCCAGACGCCAGAGCCCGGCCAGGGAAAGGACCACCTCGGCAGGAGTCTCCGTCGCCTCGACGGTATATGCAGGGGCATTGTCCACAGGGTTCCTTTCGGTCAGGGGCGAACCTGACAACGCTCCCGGGGCAAAGAACCGGCATCGATAGCCGGCTTGGCTTCCGCCGGATAACCTACCCCGATAATCGAGGCGACCTCCCAGCCTTTCGGCAGAGCGAGAACCTCTTTCACCACGTCCGCTGCAGGCTGTCCGTCGTCTGCCTCCCGCAGCCGGACCTGACACCAGCAACTGCCCAGCCCCAGCGATTGCGCCGTCACCTGGACCAGAGCCGCGGCGATGGCACAATCCTCAACCCAGACATCGGAAAGGCGCGGTTCTGCTGCAATCACGATATTCAGTGGCGCTTCGGCCAGAAAGGCCGCGCCATGAGGCTTGCAATGGGACAACCGAAAGCGCTCTTCGGCCCCTTCGACAAAGATAAACTGCCAAGGGCGTCGATTCTTCGAGGTTGGGGCCCGGAGACAAGCCTCGATCAACAACGCCCTCAGATCCTCCGCTACCGGGTCGGGCTCAAACTTGCGGCAGCTGCGACGTTGTCGGATCCAACCGATCATCTTCCTCTCCTCAGTACTGGGTCAGACGGTAGCCCGCCTGCTCCAGAGCGTTGACCAGCCCATCGGGTCCCGCCAGATGGGCCGCACCGACAACAACCAGACAGGTCTGATCCGAATTCATATATCCGCGGATCTTCGACAACCAGGCCCTGTTGCGCTGCCGTATCAAAGCATCATAGACACGGGGATACTGACGAAACTTGGCCAGATAGTTGGCTTCAATATAGGCCATATCCCCGCGGATCCAGGCCGCAAGAATCTTCTCGACTTCCGTTTCAATGGTGCGTAACTCATTGAGAGTCTGATCCACCATCTCCCGTTGAACCCTGGTCGGCAGCGCATCCAACAGCCGAAGTTGGTCTTCCAGAGTTTCAAGACCGTAGATCGGCTTCCCTTCCTTCATCGCCCGCGAGAAGAAATGGGCATCCAGCCCCAGAGAAGGATCGTACCCCAACTGTCCCAGGCGGGCACGGGTCATACTCATGGCCACAAACCAGGGCTTGTATCGGTCAAAGGCACCCGGAGGCAGATCCAGTGTAGTCAGTGCGGATCGAACACGCGCATAGAGTTTGTTCCCCAGAGCGTCCTTGAGGCTGTCGCCATGGGGCAAGGTCGAGAGCAGGGTAATTCGCCGCTGCTGTTCCGGCTTCACCATCTGGTTCAGATCGACTTCCAGCACCAGACAAGCCGACTCTGAAAAGGCCGACTCCACGGTTTCCGGCAAGGGGTAGTGGGAGGGTTTCAGGAGGTGCACCGATCCCTGCAGAAAGAGCTGTTTCCCGCCATGCTCCACCCGCCAAAGACTATGCTCTGCCAGCACCGTGCCCGGCCACAGCCAGACAAAAGCGCTGACACAGATGAAATAACCGAGATATCGCATCCTCTGGTCCTGGTTCTGGCCTGAGAAGGACCCTAACAGACCGATTCCATTACGAGTTTTCATTAGTCTAGCATCCCTGGTGAACAGGACCAAGTTTTCCGTACCCTCCGGGGGCTTGAAATCCGTTCTGTTGTCGATCTTTTCCCGAAACGAGGTCCATTCGTCAAGCGCACATTTCCCTACAGGAAACAGCGTTATAAACAACCGGCCTCCCGCTTGACAGCTACAGGCCAACTCTATACCTTATGGGTTCCAATTGCGCCGGTAACCGTCCGGTTACCTCATCCCCAAGGAGGACTCACGTCAATGACTGCCATGATCGATGTCCAAGGACTGCGGAAGGAGTTTGGTCATTTCACCGCAGTGAACGACATCAGCTTTTCGGTGGAACCGGGACAGGTTCTGGGCTTTCTCGGCCCCAACGGTGCCGGGAAATCGACCACAATGAAGATGTTGACCGGCTTTCTGACCCCCACTGCAGGCCGTATCCATATCTGCGGGATCGACGTCGCCGCCAAACCGGTGCAGGCCAAAAAGAAGATCGGCTACTTACCGGAAGGTGCTCCTCTTTATGCCGAAATGACCCCAGCCAGTTTTCTCAGTTTTATCGGTGATGTGCGTGGGCTCAAAGGGGCCGACAAAAAAAAGCGCATTGAACAGATCGTCGAGCAGGTCCAACTGCAGGATGTCTGGAAGCAACCGATCGAGACTCTGTCCAAAGGGTATAAGCGGCGCGTCGGCCTGGCGCAAGCCATCCTTCACGACCCTGAGGTGCTGGTGCTGGACGAACCGACCGACGGTCTCGACCCCAACCAGAAATTTGAGGTCCGGCAACTGGTGCAGCAGATGGCATCGGACAAGGCGATCATCATCTCTACCCACATCCTGGAAGAGGTCGACGCGGTCTGTAATCAGGCGATGATCATCGCCCGCGGACGAATTCTTGCCAACGGGACCCCGAAGGAACTTCTGGCCCTGTCCCAGTTCAGCGGAGCCTACTCTATCCTGATCACATCGTCCCTCCAATCCACCGTTTCGGCCTCTCTGCAGGCCCTTCCTGAGGTGGCCAGCATCGAAGCCGCCCCCGAAGGAGACGAGCTCTTCCGGACCACTGCCTTCCCGGCTCCGGACGTCAAACTGCACGAGGTCGTCAGCGGCCTGGTACATGCCCACGGCTGGCCGGCTCTGGAAATCCGGCGTGAATCGGGACGGCTGGACGATGTCTTCCGTCAGTTGACCACCGAGGTGGGACAAGGGGGTGCCCATGCGTAATGTTGCTGTGATCTTCCGCCGGGAGATGGCCGGATATTTCGCCACCCCACTGGCCTATGTCTTTGTCGTCATCTTCCTGGTGATGATGTCGGTCTTTACCTTCTACGTCGGCAATTTCTTTGCGCGTGGTCAGGCCGATCTGCAACCGTTCTTCACCTGGCACCCCTGGCTGTACCTTTTCCTGGTTCCGGCTCTGGGCATGCGGCTCTGGGCTGAGGAACGAAAAAGCGGTACGATCGAGCTACTTCTGACCCTGCCGGTCTCCATGTTGGAGGCGGCTCTGGGCAAGTTCCTCGCCGCCTGGTGCATGATCGGACTGGCGCTGACTCTGACCTCACCGATCTGGATCTCGGTCAATGTCCTGGGACAGCCTGACAACGGCGTGATCCTCGCCAGCTACCTGGGCAGCCTGCTGATGGCCGGTGCCTATCTGGCGGTCTGCTCCTGCATCTCCGCCACCACCCGAAATCAGGTGATTGCCTTTGTCCTCTCGGTTGCCGCCTGCTTTGCCTTCCTGTTGGCGGGCTTTCCGCTGGTGCTTGATTTCTTCCGCGCTTGGGTCCCACAACTGGTGCTGGAAGGGATCAAGACCCTGAGCTTTCTGGCCCACTTTGAGGCGATTATCAAAGGGGTCATCGATTTCCGTGACGTGGTCTTCTTCCTCAGCTTTATCGCCTTCTGGCTTTATGCCGGGGCCTGGCTGATCGACCGCAAAAAAGCAGACTGAGAGAGGGAATACATGAAACGGAGTCCTTTATTTTCACTGGGCGGGCTGCTGCTGGCTGCTGCCGCCTTTGTCCTGATCAACCTTGCGGCCGCCCCGACACTGAAGCAGGCGCGCCTGGATCTGACCGAAAACAAGATCAACACTCTGTCCGACGGTACCCGGGCCATCCTGTCTTCGGTCAAGTATCCGGTGACCTTCAAGTTTTTCCTCTCCCGCCAGGCGTTGGAAGAGTTCCCCGGCCTCAAATCCTACACCTCCCGGGTGCAGGAACTGCTGGAGGAATATGCCCTCGAATCCGGCGGACAGGTGAGCCTGGAAGTGGTCGACCCGATCCCCTTCTCCGAGGATGAGGATGCAGCCGTCGGCTACGGCTTGCAGGGTATCCCTGTCGGCGCCTCCGGAACCGGTGTTTTTTACTTCGGCATGGTCGCCGAAACCGCCGATGAGAAGGAGGTGATCCCCTTCTTCCAACCGGAACGGGCCCAGTTATTGGAATATGACCTGAGTCAGCTCCTCAATAAATTGAACAACCCACGGAAGATCCGGGTCGGGCTGATCAACACCCTGCGAATGCAGGGCGGCATGAACAAGGCCAACCCATCCAGCGGCCTGATGCGACCCTGGGCGATTACCGGGTTCCTCAAGCGGACTTTTGATCTGCGACTGCTGAACCAGAATGTTGCCGAGATTCCCGACAGCCTGGATGTGCTGATTCTGGCCCAGCCCAAGCATCTGGACCCGGCGGTGCAATACGCCATCGATCAATACGTTTTGCGAGGCGGCAAAGTCATCGCTTTCATCGACCCCCTGAGTGAGGTCTCGGCCGCCCGGAACCAGGGGGAGGTCTTTCTCAAGATCGAAGGAATGCAGCGCATGCTTCGCAGCTGGGGGGCCGAATTGGGCGACAATAAGGTCGTGGCTGACCTGGGAGCTGCCCAGCAGGTCTCCATCAGCCGTACCGTTCGAACCGAACTGATCGATTACCTGCCCTGGCTCGAACTGGGCAAGGATCAATTAACGCAAGACGACCCGGTGACCAGCAATCTCAACTCCATTCAGTTGGCCACAGCCGGGGTACTCACCCCCATGGAAGGGGCCACAACCCAGTTCAAACCTCTAATCCAGTCAACCGAACGGGCAATGCTCATCGAAGCCGCCGAGCTGTCCTACGCCCCGGATCCACGACGGATGCTGGCGAACTTCAAACCGACAGGTGAGCGCTATGCCATGGCCGCTCGCCTGACCGGCCCCACCCAATCGGCCTTCCCTGAGGGCCCTCCCATCGGTGAGGACGGGCAACCGGTTGCCCCGCTGATGCTTCATCGAGCCGAGAGTCAGAAAGATATCGACGTGGTGGTCATTGCCGACAGCGATATGCTGTACGACCGGTTCTGGGTTCAAATCAGCGGTCGTTTCGGCCAACAGGTGGTAACTCCGGTCTCCAACAATGCCGATATGCTGGCGAACGCCGTGGAGCTTTTGGGCGGCAGCGCCGAACTGATCAATATCCGTTCCAAAGGCACCTATAACCGCCCCTTCACCCTGGTGGAAGAGCTGCGTCAGGATGCCGAGATCAATTTCCGCGCCAAGGAACAGTTGCTGCGCACTCAGCTGCGAGAAACCGAAGAGAAGCTGGTCAAGTTGCAGCAATCCAGCGGCCGGCGCGGTAGTGAGGGGCCGACCGCGGAACAGATGGCCGAACTGACCCAATTCCGTCAGGAACAGTTGAAGGTACGAAAGGAGTTGCGGGATGTGCAGTTCCAGTTGCGCAAGGATATCGAACAGCTGGAAAACCGCCTCAAGGTGATCAATATCGGTCTGATCCCCGGTCTGATCGCCCTGGCGGCCATCGCCCTGGCGATGGTTCGCCGTCGCCGCGACCGCCGCTTCAAGGGCTAAATTTAAACTTTTGAGCAACGACAAAGCCCCGCCTTACCGGCGGGGCTGACTGTTTGATAACAACGTCCATCTCTGGACTCGATCGCCCCTACTCAGGGCTCTCGTTCATCATTATCTCGTACTGAATCGAACGCCCTCTTCCAGCCAGGGCTCCATATCGATGGACGGATTGTTCCTGGACCAGGGGAAATGGGTAGATTCGACTTTCGGCCCCGGCACATGGGGGCGACTGGCCTCGGCCCAGAAGCTGTACCGCAAGTCATCCCGTTCCTGTTCTGCTTCAAGATCCTGCCGGAGGCTGTCCATCACCGGGAAATAGTTTTCCTCCAAAAACACGGCATATTCCACCAATTCGACATTTCCGGTCCACTGGATCCGATTGTTCTCAAAGCGACAGGCTGCGGTCATTCCGTCACGGATGGCACTCAGGACAGCCTTCGGACTGTCCTCCTCTGCCCAGACAAGGGTCCACCCCAGAACCTGCCCGGCTTCGTCAAACGCCATGGGGGCGACTCCGGTCGCCTGCAAGAGATCCTCGAAGTAGCGACCAGCCAGGTCCATCGGCAGACGTTCCTGCGCCCACGGCCGGTAACTGCTGACCGCATCGATCAGCCCATCCTCTACCGCCTGAGTCAGAAGGCGCCGATGGTCCGCCAGACCCTCGGCGGCGACGGAGCGAAGAAGAAGGGACAAACCTCCCGCTTCTCTTACCTGCTGTAACACCGATGCGAGGCGGGCATAATCGTCCAGATCGATCCCCGGCAACAATCGTCGTTCTTCCATCTGCGCTCTCAATTGTGCCGTGCGACGCCCGGAGATACGCAGAGGAACACCGTGTGGAATTCCCAGAGCCACAATGCCGGGAGCCACCATAGACGGCAACTGATTGGCACGGAACCCTTTCGGACCGGTCTTGTTGTCACCAGATTCAACGGCCTGGGGGCTGAACAGGTAGTCCAGGTCGAGCCCACTGGCGGATTTCTCATCTTCTGCCCGAAGAGCGATACCAACCTTGAGAGGTATACGTCCCGCCAGACGGTCCCGCACCACAAACAGGGATTCCTTCATCGGAGTTTTCCGCTCGGAGAACCAGATCTCAACAGAATATTCTCCCGGGTAAGGCAGTCGAAGAGATAATCTCCCGTCTTCCATATCCTGGGGAGACAAGCGCAGCGACCAGGTCGGGAAGACGATCGACTGAATCTGAATCTGCTCAACCTCCCCGGGCATTTGCCACAGGTCCAGGTTTTTCAACAGCACCTGTGTCTCCCGATCACAGATCAGGACACGTGGCTGCAGATAGGATTTACCAATTTCGGTCATGCGAGTACCCTCCTTAAAAGCATCGTAGGATGGAATAAAAACCTGAAGGGTTAAACGTCGCGTGAGAAAAAGATGAGGGTTTGATGGGGACCGAAATCAGTCCACGTTGAAGTCTTTCAGTTTGCGGCGCAATGTGAGTCGATTGATCCCGAGAAGGTCGGCCGTCTGGGATTTGTTACACCCGGTCTGCCGATAGATGTTAAGGATATGGGCCCGTTCCACTTCCGCCAGAGTCTCGACCCCTGATTCGGGCATTTTTTCAACAGAAGCAGGCTCCAGGGCCAGATCAACCGGTTCGATCTCCCCTTCACCATGCAACAGAAGCGCCCTTTCAATGACATTTTTCAATTCTCGCACGTTTCCCGGCCAGGGGTAGTATTCCAGGGCGCTTTTGGCCGCCTCGGACAGGCGACAGTCTTTACCTGGGATCTGGCTCTCCAATTGTCGCAGAAAGAGCTCCGCCAACTGGACAATATCCTCCCGGTGTTCCCGCAATGGCGGGACCAGAAGGGGCACAACATTGAGTCGGAAATAGAGATCTTGCCGGAAACGTCCCTCGCTCACCTGGTCACCTAACGATCGGTTGGTGGCGGCCACGATCCGCACATCGACCCGGATCGGACGATCTCCGCCAAGGCGCATCAGGGTCCGTTCCTCAAGCACCCGCAGCAGCTTGGCTTGCAACTCCAGCGGCATCTCTGCAATTTCATCGAGAAACAGGGTTCCCCGGTGAGCCAACTCGAAAACCCCTTTCCGAGCTGCCTTGGCATCGGTGAAAGCCCCTTTCTCATGACCGAAGAGCTCGCTTTCCAACAGATTGGCCGGTATTGCTGCACAGTTGACCTTCAGTAGAGGACCATCCTGGCGGTCGGACTGAAAATGAATCGCCTCAGCGACCAACTCTTTTCCAACCCCGCTCTCTCCCAGAATCAAGGCTGTCGTATTGGAAGAGGACGCGACCCGTTGAATCAGCTGCCGCAGGTGCTGCATCCTTTCCGAGTCGCCGACCAGTTGTTTTACCGATCGCCGGAGCCGGTGCCGTTGACGTTGCCGGCAGCCCTCTACCTCAGATCGTAATTGCCGGGTCTCCAAGGCCCGTTCCACGGTCAACTGAAGTTCATCCAGGTCATAAGGTTTGTTGATATAGTCGTAGGCCCCTTCTTTGAGGGCCCGCACTGCCGTTTTGACCTCGGGGAAAGCGGTCACCACCAGGACCAGGGGAGAGTCGGGCTCATGCAGCTCCGACAACAGATCGAGGCCCGAACCGTCCGGGAGCTTCAGGTCCAGAATGAGCAGATCGTAGCTGTTCTGCCGCAGCTCCCGCCGTGCCGAGCCCAAGGTTGCTGCGGCCCGGGTTTCATACCCTTCTTCCGAAAACAGTTGCAGCAACCCTTCTCGCAGGACGGTTTCATCTTCGACAATCAGAATTCGTCCGGGCATGTTCCCTCTCTTCGTGGCAATCGAACCTCGGCTACCGCTCCACCGTCCAAGCGGTTCCCCAGGTTGAATTCACCACCCAACTCTTCGATCAATTGCAGCACAATCGGCAGGCCCAAGCCGGTACCGTCCTCTTTGGTAGTAAACAACGGGTCAAACGCCTTCTCCAGCAACTCCTCCGACAAACCAGGACCGTTGTCCAGGACACGGACCCGAACCTGATCGTCCATTTTGTCCACCTCCACCTGAACCCGACCACCATCGGGAACCGCCTGAACCGCATTGAGGATTAGATTCATGAAAATCTGATGCAGATGCTGCCCCTGCGAACAGACCCGCACCGAACCTTCCGGCAGGTTGAGAGCCAGTTCGGCCCCCTTTCTCTCGGCCTCTTCGCGCAGCAGGAAATCGATATCCTGCAACACTGCGCCGACATCGGCCGGGCCGGGAATCCGTTTCCGGCCCGATACCACATAGCCGGTCAAATGGTCGACAAAACCTCCCAGACGATCGACCATCTCCAGAAGGCGATCCAGGTCGGCTGTTTCCGCCTGCTCAGGGCTCATCTTTCGTTGCAGCATCTGCAACCGAAGCTTTAACCCGGCCAGAGGGTTCCCTACCTCATGGGCAATAGTCGCTGCCAACATCCCCAGCGACGCCAGGCGGTCGGCCTGAAGTAACTGTTTTTCCAGGCCGGCCAAGGCAGCCCTTGAGGCTTCGGTCTCGGCCTGGCTTGCTTTAAGGGCTTCAACCTGCAGATCGACTTCATGCTGCAGGTCCTCGTTCCAGCGTTGCAGTCGTTTGTGAGACATTTCCAGCGCTTCGGCCATCTCATTGAGGGATTGTCCCAACGCACCGAATTCATCCCGCGAAAGCACCGACGCCCGTTTACCGTAATCCCCTCCTGCCAGAGCTTCCGCCATACCTGACAGCTTACGGATCGGCTGGCTGAAGCTGCGAGCCGCAAGCACCGCCAGCAGCGCCACAAAGGCCGTCATCGGAATCAGCAGCCAGAGAATATTCTTTTGCCCCTGCCAGAGAGCTTCCCGGAGCACCGACTGAGGCAGGAGTTTGATCAGGCGCCATTGCTGACCGGGAGCGACCTGAATGGTACGCTCGGCCCGTAGTATCCCTTCGGCACCTTCCAGCAGATGGGTGAACTCTTCCGCCGTCCCGGCGTGAAAAACCGACCCGCTCTCCGTTTGCCGCATCTCCACAAAGCGATTGTCTCCACTGGCCAGCAGGACCTCACCACCAAGCCCGGTTTCAAGCTTCTCCAGCGGGGCCAGCAGTTCGGCACCAAAGACATTGAGGATCACCACCCCCCGTTTCCGATTAAACGCTCCTCGTACGGGAGTTCCCAATCGGACCACCAACCTTTTGGGTTCCTCCACCCGGCCATATTCCACATTGAAGTCCAGACGGGAGATATAGAGTTGTCCCAATTCGGCTGCGAGGGCTTCCTTGAAATAATAGCGTTCCCCTTTGTACTGCAGCTGTTCCGGCGGGACCAGGGTAAACGTCCCCTGATCGTTGTTGACCCGGATATTTTCCATCCCGTCTCGACCGATATAACGTACCTGGAAGTAAAACGGTCCTTGCTCGATAGTATCCAGAAATTCCTCTTCCACGGTCTGCCACTGACTCTCGCTCATATAGGGGCGCAGACGGCGGCTGAGAAACCGCTCCAGCGACAGGACCTCCCGCCCGATCCCTTCCAATTGCAATTCCAGGGCGTTGGCCGCCGTGGCCACCTCGATCTCCAGTTCGTGCTCCAGCTGATGCCGCAAAACCCCTTCGGCCTGCCAGAACATCCAGCCCGCCAACAGGGCCATCGGACCCAGTGCCAGCCCGACAAAAGCCACCAGCAGCTTGGCACGGATCGAGAAGGAAAAGCGGTTGTGATTTCGGGAGGTTTGCTCAGCCATGAGATTCAGTATAACGCAAAAACATGTGAGTAAGCTCGAGCACAGGGAGGGACGAGCCAAAGCCCGGGAGAAGACCTCCCGGGCTTTGTGAGCAGGAAAAAACCGCGTTTTTCGTAACGGGTATGCCCGGCCCAAGGACGGACCGGGATATCCAACCTTACTTGACTGCCTTTTTCAACAGCTTTTCAATCGCCTGCGTGTGAACCAGGTCGTTCGGCGCGGCAAACTTGCCGTTGACCTTTTCCACCTTCTTCCACAGGGCGTCGTCCACACCGTGACAGGCCACGCAGGTCCCGCTGCGACGGATGCGCTGCATCTCTTCTTTATTGAAGGGACGGGCACCATCACGGGCGGTCTGTTGCAACTGTTTACCTTCCTCATCGACGAATCGCTCCAGTTCGAAATCGACCGGTGCGTCGCCGTCAGGGAAGTTCTTCTTGATGTCATAGATGCCGCCACCGAGGCCGAGCGCCTTGCTGCTGTCGTGACAGCTGGTGCAGGACCGAGCTTCTTTACGGACAGTGTGCGGTTGAATCGGGTTATGGCCCATACCGCTGGTGCCGTCGACGGTGGTGAACGTCTTGTTATTAACGATATTCTTGTCACCATCCATCTGGGTGAAAATCACCTGGCAGCCGGGAATAAACGGGCTGACCTTGCCTTCGCTGTTGATGCCTAAGGCCGGATCTTCCCAACGAACGTAAGAGCGGCTTTCCTTCCAACTGAAGGCTGTCTTCTGCCGGTTGCTCTTATGGCTGGCCATACTCACGTCGGTGGTCGGTTTCTCGTTAATCCAGTCACCGTTCGGCTTGCTGATATCCTGCTTGGCATGACAACCGTAGCATTGGGGTGCCCAGTTGGCATGGCAGGCATAGCACTCCAGCTTGTTCATGTGGGTCGGGTTGGCCACCATCGCCGCATAGCCCTTGCTGCTGTACTTGGCATCTTTGATCTGGGGCACGACATGCTTCTTGCCGGTCATCTTGGAGGTCAGGACGATCGTGTCGCCTTTCTTCTCCAGATTGGGATAAGGGTTACCCCAGGAGGTCTTCAGCTCGGACGCTTTGTCCATGGTACCGTGACAGTCCTCACACTCGATCTCCACGCCCTGTTCCCGTTTGGCGTAGATGTTACCGTCGCCATGCAGATCCTGCTTGGTGTGGCAATCGATACAGGTCATGCCCTTGTCGTAATGGATATCGGCTTCCAGGTGATTGTACATCTTGCCGTGCAGTTTACCCTGCTTACCGCCCTTTTTGGTCCAGGGGGTACCGTAACCGTCACTCTCGATGGTACCGATAAAGCTGACACCGGTCCGGCCGCCGCGGTTATGACAGTGCAGGCATTGGGTTTCAGGGATCTTGGTGGTCAGGCGGTGGAATCGGGGACGGTCTTTCTGGGTCTTGTCGATTGCCTTGTCGCCACCTTCGTAGGTGCCCTTGTCCGAATACACCACATGACAGGCAGCACAACCGCTGGCGCGGTAGTCGCCATCCCGCTGATGGCCGTCGCTCCACAGGTGGCAACGCAGACACTGGTTACGCAGGTAGTCATCACCCGGGCTATTATTGGGCCCTTCGGGTTTGGACGGATCGTAGGAGGGGATTTGTGCCAACTCCTTGAGAGCAAACTCCCCTTGAGGATCACCGTCTTTCACCGGTCGTACCGCATATTTCGCGTTACGGTCCTGCAAACCGAATCCATAACGGGTACCACTGATTTGCCCCGCCATGGTCGCGTGCAG